>NZ_CADCST010000114.1 GCF_902804485.1 Flavobacterium collinsii
AGAAAGTAGTAGACCGTGTGGTCACTACCCGTGATATGAGCATGAGTCCATTGTTTCAGGTGATGTTTGATTTTCACAATGAGGTCGAAAGCTCCAAAGAAGAAAAGCCAAGACTACAAGACCTTGAAATCTCAGGTTATCAGTATACAGATGCTACCTCCCAATTTGATTTGATGTTTAGTATATCCGAATCTGATTTGGATATTTCGATAGGAATCGGTTATTGTACGGCTTTGTTTGAGAGATCTACCATT
>NZ_CADCST010000115.1 GCF_902804485.1 Flavobacterium collinsii
CCTATGTTGTAATCTCTCTGACTGCGTCGCTCTTTTTTAAATTCTGGATTATTCATAAATAAGTCAATTTTATGTCAACTTATTTCAGGACGAGACATAGATGTAAATAAAAAAAGCTGCCATATAGGTAGCTTTTTTTTATCACAGGAAGTACCTAAATAAATTAGATCATACCATACATCTTTTTTTGCCATAGTTTTAATTCACTTAAAACAGGTTCTTTTAATTTTAGCCCATTCTCTAAAAGACTAATAAAATTTTCTGCTAAAACCTCTATTTCCATATTTCCGCAATCGACAAATACAACTTTTGCTTCTTCTCTACCATTTCTAAAATCAAAACAAACAATACCATAATCTATATAATTCCCAATAGCAAAAAATCCAATATCTAATAAATACTCCTTCATTTCCTCATTATTTTCTACTAATATATTTTGCCAGTTACTAGAAGGTTTCGGATAAAGTCTGATATCCGAATTCAAAAAAATAGCATAGAAATGTTTATACTTTAGATATTCTTTATAAGAATTCGGAAATCTAATATCAAATTGTTTTTCTATTTCAATAATTTGACTATCCGTTATTGTACTATCCGTTGCTTTCCATATTTTATCTGTGGGTTTCAAAAGCTCTACAAGTTCACCGGTAGCATTCTCTTGACTCATAGTCATTTTTGAAGATTTACTCTTAGTACTACTATAATCAAATTCATAAATCATATCTTTCGCAATATCATCACCATACATAAGATATTCTTTGTGTTTTTCGACAAAAGCTATTCCTTTATCAACATAATCTTTAATTATTTCATTCATAATATTCTCCTTTATAAACAAAAACAAAAGTAGGAAAATAAACATTTAAACAATCGATAACAAAAAAAATCGTTGCAATTCCCAGAATTGCAACGACCAATAAAAACTAAACCAGTCCAATATTTTCTTTACATCTTTACAAAGATGTTTGTATAGTATTTTTTTCCTGTTTGAGGATCAATTGAAACCGACAAACCAAAATGGGTATAATCTCCTTCGATATTTGCTTTATGCCCGGGGCTATCGAGCCAGGCTCTTAAAGCTGCTTCAGAAGTTTTATAATTGTAAGCTACATTCTCACCTACTTTTTTAGCTCCTAAAACACTCATAATATTATTAGAACGAGCAGTAAAATCATTATGATCAACCACATTGTTAGCGATCATGTATTTGTTATGCTCTTCACATTTAAATGAAACGTGATTTACTCTTTGCAGAGCATTCAGACCGACACTTACCCTATAATCATTGATAAGTTTCATGGATTCGATTTCAGAATCATTGTAAGTGTAGCTGGCAACAACAGCTTCAACAGTAGTACTGTTTTCGGTAGCCTCTGCACTATCCGCTGAACAGGAGTTCATTGCAACCAGTAGGACAATCATTGCAACGAACCTCATGTTATGCATCATCTTTTTCATAATCACATAGTAGTTTAATTTTTAAAGTAGATGTTGGGGCAAATCCTTTAAACTCTTTATTTAGATAGATTGATCTGTTTCTTTTTCTTACTCAAACATATCAAATATATCGTTAAACTACAAAAAAAATCGATGAACTACATAACAAACCTATAATGAAATATATTTTTCCTACAACTACGAAGATAATCTTTCAATCTTCCACGAAAAATCAGATTGACTCTGATAACGAATCCTGTCGTGTAATCTATTAGGTCTCCCCTGCCAGAATTCTACCTCTAAGGGAGTTACTAAAAAACCTCCCCAATTTTCGGGTCTCGGAATCTGTTTTCCTTCAAATTCTTTCTCTAATTTTTTCAAATTCTCTTCCAGAAAAGTTCGGGACGGAATCACTTCACTTTGCTTCGAAACAATCGCTCCCAATTTACTTCCATCAGGACGAGAATCAAAATAACCATCGGATATGTTCTCAGCTGTTCGGGTCGCAATTCCTTTTATGATTACCTGACGTTCCATTTCCTGCCAAAAAAAAGACAAACAAACATGTGGATTCGCGGTAATTGCTTTTCCCTTTTCTGAATCATAATTGGTATAAAAAATAAAACCTTCCTCAGAAAACTTTTTTAACAAAACCACTCTGGATTTCGGAAAACCGTCCAGTCCAATTGTCGAAACTGTCATGGCGTTGACTTCTCCGCTTCCACCGAAATCTTCCACCTCATGAAACCATCGGTTAAAAAGATTAATTGGATCTTCAGGAATATTCGTTTCTAATAATTCGCTCTTTTCGTAAGATTTTCTATAATTGCTTAAATCGTTCATGATTTTATATTTTAGATTGTAGGTTGTGAAATGTGGTTTATTGATTGACTAAAAAATCTACATTATTTTACATTTCATTATTCATCATTCACATTCCATAATCTACATTTCACTATTAACTATTTACATTTTACAACTTAAAACTCAAAACTTCTCCCATCATCTCCTAAAAGGATGTTTGGAAAAACGGTTTCAGCTTCTTCTTTAAAACGTTCGATACCATCATATCGCGTTGAATAATGTCCTAGTACCAATTGTTTAGCGTTTGCTCTAAGTGCAATTGCCGCCGCCTCTTTTGCGGTCGAATGTAACGTTTTGAGTGCTAATGCAGCCTCTGATTCCAAAAAGGTAGATTCGTGATATAAAACATCAACATCCTTTATTAACGGAATTATCGCTTCATGATATACTGTATCCGAGCAAAAAGCATAACTCATTGGAGGAATTGGGTCAAAAGACAGCTTTTCGTTTTTTATCACAGTACCGTCATCAAGTGTAACGTCACCACCTCCTTTTATTTTTTGATAATATGCCGTATGAATGTCATATTGCTGAACAGCCTCTACATTTAATTTTCGATCACCGGGTTTTTCCTGAAACAAAAAACCGTTCGTATATACACGGTGTTTTAGTGGAATTGTTTTTACAATAACTCTGTTGTCTTCAAAAATAACCTCGCTTTCTGTTGATTCCAATTCATGAAAAAACAAATCATAAGTTGTCCAGGAATTCGACAATCTCAATTGCAAAGTAATAATTTCCTTTATTCCTTTTGGACCATAAATATGTAAATCAGTTGTACGGCCTAAAAGTGCAAAAGTTGAGATCGTTCCAATCAAACCAAAAAAGTGATCTCCATGCAAATGCGAAATAAAAATATGATTTATTTTAGAGAATTTAATTTTGTTCTTGCGTAATTGTACCTGAGTTCCTTCACCACAATCAATTAAAAACATTCTATTTTTAATCTCTAAAACCTGCGATGTCGGGTTGGTAATTGTTCTGGGGGTTGCGGCATAACAGCCAAGTATGGTAAGCTTCATTTTAGATTGTTGATTTTAGATTCTAAATTGAATATATATTTTAGACTCCAACATTCAAAATCTAAAATCTGAACTCTAAAAGCTACAATTAAAACCCTAAGTCTCTTTCGATTTCTTCCATTTCGATAATATCATGTGCTTCCAAAAGCGATGGAACTACAAGTAATTTATCTGAAACAGCATTAAAATCAAGATCTGAAACCACTATTACAAATGATTTTTTAGCTTTTTTCTGTTGCTTGGCCAAAGGTAAAAAAAGCTTTACCTCCTTTTCAGATACATCATTATCTGCAGACAAATCGATTATAATATTTTGTTTTTCAAAGGTTTTGAACTGTTGCGTTACTTTTTCCAAAAAAGCATTAAAATCTCCCTGGGTATCTTTAATTGTAACGGTATGTCCTTTTTGATCTACTTTCATCTTCTAATTTATAGGCGCTGTTAGAGAGCTAAGGTACGATTTTTTTAGTATTCAGTCGCAGTCGTTTTTTTTAGTTTTCAGTCGCGGTCGCAGTAAACAGTTTTAACTTTGTGTAGTTCAAATTCTGATCTTCACTGAAAACTGAGACTATTTTTCAGGCGCAGTCGCTTTTTGTAGTATTCAGTCGCGGTCGCAGTAAACAGTTTTAACTTTGTGTAGTTCAAATTCTTACCTTCACTGAAAACTGAGACTATTTTTCAGTCGCAGTCGCTTTTTTTAGTATTCAGTCGCGATTGCAGTAAACAGTTTTAACTTTATGTAGTTCAAATTCTGACCTTCACTGAAAACTGAGACTGACACTGAGAACTGACACTGAGAACTGACACTGAGAACTGAAAACCGAGACTAAACTACTGAATCTTAGACGCCAATAAATAAATAACGGCCATTCTGATCGCTACTCCGTTTTCGACCTGATTCAAAATCACCGAATGATCTGAGTCAGCAACTTCAGAAGTAATCTCTACTCCTCTGTTAATTGGTCCCGGGTGCATGATTACGATTTCTTTTCCAAGGGAGTCCAGTAATGGTTTATCTACTCCGTATTGTTGTGCATACTCACGTGTCGAAGGAAAAAAGTTTACGTCCATACGTTCGTTTTGAACACGAAGCATATTAGCAACATCACACCACTCTAAAGCTTTACGCAAATTGGGTTCAACTGTGACTCCAAGGGATTCAATGTATCTTGGAATCAGTGTTTTTGGCCCACAAACCTTTACTTCGGCACCCTGCATCTTTAAAGCATATATGTTAGACAAAGCTACTCTCGAATGCAGAATATCACCTACAATAACTACCTTTTTTCCGGCTACATCACCTAATCTCTCTCTAATAGAATAACTATCTAATAAAGCCTGTGTTGGGTGCTCGTGTGCTCCGTCTCCGGCATTCACGATACTGGCTTTGACATTTTTGGATAAAAAATAAGCCGCTCCGGGGTTGGAGTGGCGCATTACAACCATATCAACTTTCATTGAAAGGATATTATTTACAGTATCAATCAGAGTCTCTCCTTTTTTAACAGAAGACTGAGCTGCCGAAAAACTAATCACATCAGCTGATAGTCTTTTTTGTGCCAACTCAAAAGAAAGCTTAGTTCTGGTACTGTTTTCAAAGAAAATATTGGCAATGGTAATATCTCGTAATGAAGGAACTTTTTTAATGGGTCTGTTAATGACTTCTTTAAAATGATCGGCAGTTTCAAAAATCAGGTTAATATCATTTTCATTGATATATTTAATTCCCAATAAGTGATTTACGCTTAATTCTTTCATTTTTATTTCTTTAATATTTATTTGTCAAATTCTTGAATTCCTGACATACTCAGTCTTTCAATGCTGCTACAAAGAACAACTACTTTATTGAATCATTCTTTCTACAACTTCGCTGTAATCCTGCAAATCTCTGGCATCTTCATCAAAAAGATGTTGCCATTTGAAACCTGGGATTTCTATTTTTGTTCTTGCAGATTCATTCCATTTTAGAGTGAAGCCGTTATCTCTTAGAACTTGGGCAACTACTTTACCTACTTCTATTGTTGTCGCATCATCACCATTATCTACTTTCTGGAAAGCGATAAACAAACTTGAATCTTCTACCGCCACTCCTCTTGCTAAGTCTTGTTCATGATAAAAGCAATATCCATCAGATTCTACCTCGTTTTCACGTAACGCTCTTTCTACCTCAACAACTTCATATTCGCCATCTGATGTGGTATAACCTGCATTATGAAGTGCAATAATATTTCTATCTGCCAATTCATCAAACGCTTTTATTAATCTTTCCGTATCTGTTGGACTTTTCCATTGTTTACTTTCTGAAAGTAATTTTTGGTTTTCTTCTCTTATTTTATCAAAAGCCCACTCTTCAGAGATTTCATCCTCAAATTCGTTGTCTTCAATTTCTTCCAGAATGTTTTCCTGAATCTCATCAAGAGACAGAAACCCCATTCTAACTTGGTTAAAAATTGATTCATAAATAAAAGCTTCATTCTCTGTCATCCTTTTTTTATTTATTCGTTTAACTGTTGCTTTATTTAATCGTTAATTTGTTATCAAATAGACCACATCTTCACCGTCATTTTCTTTCCAGCTTACTTTTACTTTTTCACCATTAATAGCATCTACCTGACGACCACGATAATCGGGCTGAATTGGCAGATTGCGACTAAAACGTCTGTCAATTAACACTAACAATTCAATTTCTGAAGGTCTACCAAAAGACTGAATTGCGGTTAAAGCAGAGCGAATGCTGCGTCCGGTAAACAAAACGTCATCAATAAAAATGACTTTTTTATTTTCAACTATGAAATTGATTTGGGTTTTATTGGCCTCAAGCGGTTTATCTGTACGGCGGAAATCGTCTCTGAAAAAAGTAATATCTAAATATCCCAGAGAAATTTCAGGCGTCTTGTATTCGCTCTCTAGTATTTGTTTTAAACGTTCTGCTAAGAAAACACCCCTCGGCTGAATTCCGATTAAAATAGTATCTGAAAAATCAAGATGTTTTTCGATTAACTGACAAGCCAAACGATGGAGTATGATAGTAACTTCTTTTGAATTAAGTAATACTTTTTGGCTCATAATTAAGTGTAATGTTTGGTTGGGCAAATATACGGAATCAGAATTTATTTGTTGGGGTGTTGGGTGGGGAAATATTTTTTTTTGAATTTGGTGAGAAATTTAAGATTTAAAACTCAGTTTAAAATTTTAATTTCACAAAATAACATCCTCAACTCCTTGATTTATTTTAATTTAAAATCATATTTTTATCAATTAATTAGCATTAGTAAATACCATAAGAATAGTACTTCGAAAAAAACTACTTAAAAAAAAATATTGGAATCAATGAAAAAAATTTTTAGAAGATTTAATACATTAAATAGCACAGTAAAATATGCATTTA
>NZ_CADCST010000116.1 GCF_902804485.1 Flavobacterium collinsii
CTTTAGGACAAAGTATTATACCAGATTTAAAAATCGAAAAATCGGGAAGCCTTGATATATTAAATAAAGTTCAACAGCAAATTCAATACAAAGATATTGCTTCTCTAACGCCGATAGAAGGTAGAATAACAAAGGATAAACTTCAAAAACTCTTAAAAAAAGAACTGGAAGAATATGGTGTAAAAACCAAATTTGAATATGGTGTTCTTAATAATGGTCTTGCGACGAAAGTAAGATCTGATGGATTTCATTATGATAAAGACGCAAGTTACCACGTGCCAATTTATACGGATAATGAAGGGAATAGTAAATACGAATTGTTTCTTACGTTTCCTCATAAAAAGAAATTCTTATTGTCTGAATTATTAAGTATTACAATACTTTCAATAATTTTCACATTAATCATTATAGTTGCCTACACCAGTGCACTAAATCAATTGCTGCGTCAGAAACATATTTCTGAAATCAAAACCGATTTTATAAATAATATGACGCATGAGTTTAAGACTCCGATAGCGACAATTAATCTGGCACTTGATGCCATTAAGAATCCTAAGATAATTGAAGATAAAGAGAAAGTGTTTCGCTATCTTCAAATGATTCGGGATGAGAATAAAAGAATGCATGCCCAGGTAGAAAACGTTCTTCGTATCTCTAAGTTAGAAAAAAGAGAATTAGATATTACAAAAGAGCCAACTGCAATTCATGATATCATTGATGATGCCATTGAACATGTAAATTTAATTTTAGAGGACAGAGAAGGTACCGTAGTGAAGCATTTTAATGCAGCAAGAACAACCAGTCTGATTAATGAAGTGCATTTTACGAATGTATTGGTTAATATTTTAGAAAATGCAATAAAATATTCTCCTGGTAAGCCTGAGATAGAAATTTTTACAGAGAATGTAAAAGACATGATTCTGATAAAAGTAAAAGATAATGGTCTTGGTATGAGTAAGGTAGCTCAAAAGAGAGTTTTTGAGAAGTTTTACAGAGAACATACAGGAGATTTGCATAATGTAAAAGGACACGGTTTAGGTCTGGCTTATGTAAAAAGAATAGTAGAAGATCACAATGGTCAAGTATATGTTGAAAGCGAGAAAGGAAAAGGTAGCACCTTTATAATAAAAATACCATTAATAAATTAAAATATGGAAAATAATAACAAAAGAATACTTTTAGTAGAAGATGACCTTAATTTCGGGGCAGTTCTTAAAGATTATCTAATGTTAAATGACTTTGAAGTTACTTTAGCTAAAAACGGTATGGAAGGTTTTGAAAAATTCAAGAAGGATGTATATGATTTATGTATTCTCGATGTAATGATGCCTTATAAAGATGGTTATACTTTAGCCAAAGAAATTAGAGAGAAGAACAGTGAAGTGCCGATTATCTTCTTAACGGCTAAGTCAATGAAAGAAGATGTATTGAAAGGATACAAAGCTGGTGCTGATGATTATTTGAATAAGCCTTTTGATTCAGAAGTTTTGTTGATGAAAATTAAAGCAATCATTCAAAGAAAATCTGCTGATACAAAAGCAGAACAGGTTCAGTTTGAGTTTAATATTGGTAAATTCCATTTAAATTCAAAACTTAGATTTTTGACATTTGAAAACGAAGAACCGATTAAATTGTCTCCAAAAGAGAATGAATTACTTAAAATGTTAATTCTTCATGAAAATGATTTAATGCCAAGAGAATTAGCCTTAACTAAAATCTGGAGAGACGATAACTATTTTACATCAAGAAGTATGGATGTTTACATCGCCAAACTTAGAAAATACCTAAAAGCGGATGAAGATGTTGAAATCCTAAACATCCACGGTGAAGGTTTCAGACTAGTTGTTAAAAGTAAAGTTGCAGAATAACAAAAAATATAACCAAACAAAAAAATATTAGAGTCCTGAGAAATCAGGACTTTTTTTATGCAGAATTTTAACTGCGAGGCACGCAACGATTTTCGCAAAGTTCGCAAAGAGTTCACCTCAAAGCTTCGCGAACTTTGCGTTTTTTCCTTTGCATTCTTTGCGGTTAAGTAAAAAAATATCAAGAAAAATATTCTTAAAATACGATTTATATCTTTTTGATTTTGAGTTCTGTAGTCTTTTTTTTGGCTTTAAGATTAATATGAATAAATTTTTTGTAATGATTTTTCTTAAAATAAATTTGGAAAATCAAAAAAGTATTCTGAATATTTGCAGACGAAAAAAATAATAACCCTTTAAAAACGAAGAAAAAATGTTTGTATTTACATCTACATCACAGAGCTTCACATCAAATGAATTTGGTGCAACGCTTCTTCGTGGCTTATTTCAATCCTAGAAATATACTTTTAGATATATAAAGCCCGAAGACATTTTGTTTCGGGCTTTTTTTTATTCTAGACACTTCAAATTTTCCCGAAAACCGATTTATTATTTATCCACAAGGATAAAAGACAGAGCAATTTAATTTTAGTATACTTTTTCGAATGGAAAATTACACTGAGAACGAGTATGCATTATGCAGTCGTTTTAAAAGTAAAAAAAAGAAGAAAAGGTTGGTAAAAGAGGATTTCGAAAAAAAATTACGTCAACATTTTAAACAAAGAAAGCTGTTGTTTAATGCTTTTAGGGATTTACCTCTAGTGTCATTAGACGAACCTTATCAAAAAGGCTGGTTTAGGTTTTTTGTTTTGAGATCTGATGTATTGATAGATCCCAATGCAGTGTTTTTTATAAATCTGTTGGAAAAAATTAATACTTATCAATTTTCAAATGAAAAATCCTTTAATAAAACTAAACGAAAATTTAGAAAGAAAATTTCTGTTCCATCAAAACAGTTTTTGAAGCAAATTTCCATATATGATTGGAATAGCAAAAAGATAAATTTGACTGAAAACGAGAAATCCTATTTTACATTGACCAAAAGATGGTCGAGTGTTTTTGAGAGAGATATAAGTTATTATACGTTTAACGAACCTTGGAGATTTGTTTTGTGTGTAAAACCCTATATGATTACACACAAGAAATCTGTTGATTCAGATTTAGAAAGTGAACTTCGGGTTTTAGAAAATTATATCCTCAATCATCATTTAAACCATAAAATAAACAGATTAGTTCTGGGTTATTCTCGTCCATCATGGTATTGTCAAACAGAGAATCCAAAAGAGAAAAACCCAATTAAAAATAAAAGTCTGGAAGTATTGTATCAGCAATATCTGGACGAAATGATATAAATCATGGGAAATAAATTATCTGGAAAAGACCTGATTAAATTAGGGTTTCCAAAAAACAATTCAATAAATATCGCCTTAGGGCAGATCAACAGATATAGAAAAAGAGAGAAAAAAGAATCTATCCTGACAGAAGCTAAAGATGTATTGTTACATCCTGAAAAATATGAAGGCAACGGAACCTGGGGTAAAGTAGCTGAAGGTTTGATAAAACCAGTTCAGGTAAGAATGCATCAGTTGAAGGCAACAAGAGTTCCTTTTAAAATTTTTGGAGAAAATGAGATTGATCAACAAGCAAAATTTCAGTTGTATGATTCGTTAAAACTGCCTATTTCAGTAGCCGGAGCATTGATGCCGGATGCACATTCGGGTTACGGACTGCCAATTGGAGGGGTTTTAGCAACAGATAATGCCGTAATTCCGTACGGAGTTGGAGTGGATATCGGATGCAGGATGAGTCTTTCTATTTTTGATTTACCGGCTTCGCATTTTAAAGGAAAGGAACACCAGTTGGAAGCAATTTTGAAAGACAATACCAAGTTTGGAATGTATGAAACTCATGCTTCAAGAGTCGATCATGATGTTTTTTATAAAAGTGAATTTCAGGATATTCCATTGTTAAAGAATCTTTTACCGAAGGCTTACAAACAACTGGGAAGCTCTGGCGGAGGAAACCATTTTGTGGAATTCGGAATTGCTAAAATTGAAAATCCGGAGAACGAATGGAAGCTCGAAAAAGGAGAATATTTCGCCGTTCTTTCACACAGCGGTTCCAGAGGATTAGGCGCAAACATTGCCAAACATTATACCTATTTGGCAACAAAACAATGTCCATTACCAAAAAATGTTCAACATTTGGCCTGGCTGGATTTAAATACGCATGACGGTCAGGAATACTGGCTGGCTATGAATTTAGCAGGAGAATATGCGAAAGCCTGTCATGATGATATTCATCGACGAATTGCCAAAGCAATTGGAAAAAGAGTAGTGGTAACAATCGAAAATCACCACAATTTTGCCTGGAAAGAAATGGTAAACGGTCAGGAATGTATTGTACATAGAAAAGGTGCAACGCCTGCTGCGGAAGGCCAATTGGGAATTATTCCCGGTTCGATGACGGCGCCCGGTTATATTGTAAAAGGCAAAGGAAATGCGGAAAGCTTAAACTCTGCTTCGCATGGCGCAGGGCGTTTGTTTTCAAGAGCGAAGTGTAAAAGTAACTTCACTCAAAGTGAAATTAAAAAGGTATTAAAAGCCAACGAGGTAACCTTAATTGGAGGAAATATTGACGAAGCGCCTATGGCGTATAAAGACATTAGAAAAGTGATGGCAAATCAAAGTGATCTGGTGGAAGTGCTTGGAACTTTTACACCAAAGATCGTTAGGATGGACCGATAAAAAGATAAAGAGTATGAAAAGATTTCAGGATGAGAATAAGTTTTTAGAAAGTTTTTTGCATGAGGTTTTAGTGCAGTGTCCGAAATGTGATGCTAAAGCTAAAGTTAAAAACAAACTTTCGGAAGAATGTAAATGCGGGCATTGTTATACTAAAGTTTTGGAGTGTAAACATTGCTTTTATAAGCTTGATAAGCCCGTTTACCAATACATTGCTTATGGTAAGGCCTATTGCAATCAGTGTTATGGAAAATATGAATTTAAATCGCAGTTATTAAAAGAAAAGCCGGAAAAGTATAAAGCGAAATGTCCGCATTGTAATTTTCAGGAAGAATGGAAACCAAAAATTCAAGAGGTTTTGCAAAATTCAAATAGTAATGACGGTTTAGTGAAAGAACAATGGTATAATTTGCCGCTTTGGTTTCAAATAGAAGTAGACAAACATATTTTCTGGGCTTATAATAAGCAGCATATGGAGTATTTAGAACGGTATATCGGAGCAGGGCTGAGGGAACGAAATCCAGGAATGAATTTCGGATCGAGTTTGGTGTCCCGTTTACCAAAATTTGTAAAAGAAGCCAAGAACAGAGAAAAGCTTCTTAAAATATTAGAGAAATGGAAAAAATAATTCAGATAACAGCGGGTCGGGGACCGGCAGAATGCACCTGGGTAGTGGCCCAGGTGCTTAAAAAAGTTTTGGACGAAGTAGAGGAACAACAATTAGAGGCAACTTTGCTGCAGCGAGAAGTTGGGCAGGAAAACGGAACAGTAGAAACTGCTACCATCGCTGTAAAAGGGAAAGATGCTACCCGATTTGCTGATTCCTGGATAGGAACGATTCAATGGATTGGTCAAAGCCAGTTTAGGAAAATGCACAAGCGAAAAAACTGGTTTATTGGTGTTTTTGAGATTGAACCGCAAAAAAATGCATCAATTTCTGAAAGCGATATTCAGTATCAGGCCATGCGCAGTTCCGGAGCGGGCGGGCAACACGTAAACAAAGTGAGTTCGGCAATCAGAGCAACTCATGTGCCAACAGGAATTGCAGTTGTTGCTATGGACAGCCGTTCGCAGCACCAAAACAAAAAACTGGCAACAGAACGATTATTAAAAAAACTGGAAGACGAAACCTTACAGCAACTTAAAAACCATGTTGGAAAACAATGGGAAAATCAGCTCAACATTCAGCGGGGTAATCCGATTAGAGTTTTTTCAGGAACTGACTTTAAAAAGAACAAGGTAGAGAAAAGTTACAAAGGAACACGTCAGAAACTTAAAACCGATTTACGACATGAAAGCAATAGATAAATACCTTTTTCAGGCATTGGACAGTTATCCCTATTCATTAGAAGAAACCATTGAATCTTTGGATTATGCCTTTTCTTATGATGCTAAAAACACAATGGTTTTGTGCTTGTACGGAAGGATCCAGGCAGAACAATTATGGAATTACGAAGAAGCAAAAAACTATTTTCAGGAAGCCCTGATGATTAACATTCATGCACTCGAAGTATATCCGCACTATGTTCAGACTTTAATTTTAAATGAAGATTTTGAAGAAGCGCAAAAATTAATCGATTTTGCTTTAACTATAAAAGGAATAAACAAATCTGAAATTTTTGTAAAGAAAGGAATTCTTTACGAAGCACAGCAAGAGTTTCAATTAGCACTAAAAGAAATTGAAAAGGCTAAACTTTGTACGTTACAATTTGTTTTTGAATCCGATATTATTGAAGTAGAGAAAAGAATTAAAGGCAAGATTGAGTTGATGCAAAAGAAAAAGAAAGCTGAAAAGACGAAAAAAGATTCGAAGAAGAAAGCAAAGTAATCTTCCTATAAAGAAAAACGAGGCGATTATGCCTCGTTTCTTTTATCAGGAATTCGGGAAATCACCACGAATTTTAAACGTTTATATTTTTTAGGGTAGTATCTTATTTCCAGTGTAACTCCAAAGCAAAACAAGTTTTCTCCTGTTTTGTAATGCTGAAAGTTGCCTGAGTGTGATTATCATCTTCGCTCTCATGGATGATGACTTTATCTTTTAGCGAGAGTTCCTTCATAAAATTCATTTCAAAGCTTTTTACCTCCTGTTTAAGAATTCTTTTCTCCTCTACATGATCAAGGCACCATTCTAAATATTTGACGTTATTAACATGATTTACAATGTCCAGATCCGAGAGGTAAACTGTTTTTTCAAAAACCGCTTCTTTTTCGTGGTTGATGTTTATTTTTGAAAAACCTTCAGTAGTAGCACGTTTTTCGGGGTATAATTCAAAATGTTGGTATGGTAAAGCCAAAGCTTCGGGACGTCGTAACTGTGTGTTAAAAACAGCCCAATACGTTTCGCAGCCTACTATTTTTTTTCCGTTTACATGCATCTCTAAAGCACGAACAGAACGAGAATTTTCTAAACTGTTGATCCATGTTTTTACCGTTACAACATCTTGCCATTTTGGCAAAGCAGTAATTTCAACGCGCATGCGGCTTAACACCCAGGCCTGATGAAACTCCTGCATATCAAAAAAACTAATGCCTCCGGTTTCAGAATGCGCAGCAGCTGTCAATTGCAGAATATTACATAAGTCAGTATACTTTAGAAAACCATTTGGTGTGCATTGTGTAAAATTGATTTCCCAGTCTTTGCTTAAGACAGAAGTAAAATTTGGAGATATTGGCATTGCTGAATTTTAAATTTTAGATTAATTTAGAAAATAGAGTAAAGAGCAGAGAGTACAGAAAATGATTTTTACTTGAAAGAATTCTCTATATAATCTATAATTTCTTTTCTGTCTGTCGCATAATCAAACCATTTTGTGTCTTCATTTCGTTTGAACCAGGTCAGTTGTCTTTTAGAGAAACGTCTGGTATTTTTTTTGATTTCTTCGATGGCAAAAGGCAGCGAAAATTCTCCGTCAAAATAACTAAATAATTCTCTATAACCGACCGTTTGTAAAGCATTTAACGCTTTGTTGGGATATAGAGCCTTGGCTTCTTCTAATAATCCCTCATTCATCATCAGATCCACACGTTGATTGATACGGTCATAAATAACAGGTCTGTTGGCCTCTAAGCCAATTAAGATAGGAGTGAAGTTTCGGTTGTTTTTCTTCTGATTTAAAAAAGAAGAGTAGGGTTTTTGAGTTCCGATACACACTTCTGTAAAACGCATCATTCTTTGCGGATTTTGAAGTGTTTGTGGGTTTTCTATGGTTAGCTTCTGATAGTAAACGGGATCAAGATTTTTTAACTGATCCTGCAAATAAGTAATACCAAGCTTTTCGTAGTTGGCGTTTATTTCAGAACGTACTTCAGGATCAATTTCCGGAAATTCATCGAATCCTTTTAGAATGGCATCAACATATAGTCCTGAACCGCCAATTAGAATAGAGAAGTCATTCTTTACAAACAATTCTTCTAATTTTAAAAGCGCTTCTTTTTCGTAATCCCCAACAGTGTAATTTTCGAAAATAGATTTGTTCTGTATAAAATGATGTACGGCAGATTGAAGTTCTTCGGGAGTTGGGACTGCCGTACCAATTGTCATTTCTTTAAAGAACTGGCGACTGTCGCAAGAGATTATCTCGCAATTGAAATGTTGTGCCAAAGCAATGCTCAAAGCTGTTTTGCCTATTGCTGTTGGTCCGACGATGGTAATTAGATATTTCATATTTGGGAGTCTTTACGGTTGCAAAAACCATAGACTTGTATGGATTAAAGTAAGGATTGTGAAGCTCTTTTTGAATTAATTATTAGGTAATTTTGTTCCGCATTCGAAACAATATTGAGCATGATCAAAATGTACCTGTGAGTTACACTTTTTGCAAGTTTTTTTGCTGCTTACGACACTGTTTTTTAGACTACTTTTTGCAAATTCAGCAGTCACGATTCCAGTTGGAACGGCTATAATTCCATAACCCAGAATCATAACAAAGGCGGCAATAAATTGTCCGAGAGGAGTCTGAGGGGAAATATCGCCATAACCCACTGTGGTTAAGGTAACAATTGTCCAGTAAATACTCATCGGGATACTTGTAAAGCCAGATTCTTTACCTTCGACCAAATACATGACAGAACCAATTATTATGGTGCTAATAAGGACAAAATAAATAAAAACAAGAATTTTTTCCTTACTGGCTTCAATGGCTTCCCGAAGTTGAATAGACTGATGGGATATTTGCGGAATATGGAGGATTTTGAATAATCTGAAAAAACGCAGGGCTCTTATTATAGACAGTACACTTGCTCCTGGGAAAAATATGGATAGATACATAGGCAATACAGCCATCAGATCAATAATACCATAAAAACTAAAAACATATCTGATAGGTTTTTGAATTGAAATTATTCGAAGTACATATTCAATGGTAAAAAATACGGTGATGATCCATTCGCAAATGATAAGCTGAGCGTGGTATTTTTGATTGATTCCCTGAACGGTTTCCATCATAATCAAAATTACGCTTAGCAAAATTAATCCAAGAAGCACCAGATCAAACATTCTTCCCAAAAACGTATCCGTTCCATAAAGGATGATTTTGATTCTTTCCCGGAAGATGTCGTATTTGGATTTTGTTTTTTTCATCTCCACGAAGATAATGAAAGTTTAGCAGTGTTAAAAATGAAGAACCTTTATTGATTTACTCTTTCGGAGGTAACTTTGAATAATGTTTTTCACATCGCGATTATGCTGCATCGGAATTAAAATATTTTTAAGAATCTCGATGTTTGTAATCTGATAATTTAGATCGTAAAAGGCGTATCCTTTATAAAGACCATTTTCAATTAAAATGGCGCTTCTTTCGTTGACATTTCGGCCCCTGTCCAGTAAAATCATGCTTTTATTTTCGAAACTGTTTTCTGCGATAAATTGTTGTACACGGCCATTGTAAACTTCAGGTGTTACTTCCTCAATACAGGCACCATCACATTCTTTGATTTTATATTGAAAACACTCTTTTTTGGTTTGATAAAGTCCCGTTAGCTTTTGACATAAATGGTATTTTGATGTAAATCTAAACAGAGCATTTTTACCTTCCTGCAAAGTACCAAATGAGGTAATTTCTTTTTTACGACCGTCTGCTTTTTCAAGCTTTAAATTGATATAGCCATTAGTGTCTTTCTCTGCATACAAAGCATATTGAAAGATGGTTTTTCGTTGTGAACGATTGTATCTTGGGCGATTTATTTTTATTTCTTCACTTTCTTTCAAAAGAGCAATTAATTCGCTTCCGGTTTCATCATAAGTTATGGTGAAAACTTCGGCCTGAATTTTTTTACTTTTGGTAGTAATTCCTGTAAAATGCTGATTGACTCTTTTCTTTATATTTTGGCTTTTTCCAATATAGATAAGGGTTCCGCCTTCATTGTAAATATAATAGACACCAGTTTTTGCTGGCATTTGAGCAAGTATGTCCAGGAACTTTGGAGCAATTCCTTTTTCTACCTCCAGTTTTATAAAATCTTTTACAATGGTTTTTTCGAGATCTTTTTCCAGAAGCATCTTAAATAGCTTGGTTGTTGCCATTGCGTCTCCACTGGCACGATGTCTGTCTGCCATTGGAATCCCAAGTGCGCGCACCAATTTTCCTAAGCTATAAGAAGGTTGATCCGGAATTAATTTCTTAGCAAGTTCAACTGTACATAGTGTTTTGGCTTCGAAATTATAGCCCAGTCGTCTGAATTCGGTACGTAGAATTCGGTAATCAAAGGAGGCATTGTGTGCTACAATAATGCAGTCTGTAGTGATTTCGATAATTCGTTTTGCAACTTCAAAAAATTTCGGAGCAGAACGCAACATAGCATTATTGATTCCGGTTAATTTCACCACGAAGGGCTGAATCGGAATTTCAGGATTAACCAGACTAATGAATTGGTCAATTACTTCATGGCCATCAAATTTATAAATGGCGATTTCGGTAATTCCTTCCTCATTAAACTGACCTCCAGTGGTTTCTATGTCTAGTATTGCGTACATTTTCAATGTCAATATCAATTTCAAAAATCAATGTCAATGCTAAAAATCAATATTAAAAATTGAAATTTGCAATTGCTATTGTAATTGTCATTGAAAAATTATCTTTTATTTATTATCATTTTTGATGAAATTGCGATAAGTTGTTCAACTTCAATTAGAAGTTTGTCCCTTTTGTCATTATCACCTTCTTTTATATAATCTAAAATTTTTAGCGAATTTCTGGATTCCTTCAATTCTTTTACAACTAAAGAAAGTTTAAAAATAAAATCTTTGTTTGTTATTGTACCTTGAGCTTCTCCAAAATTTAAAGAAGCACTTCCGGATGATCTAATCAATTGATTTTTGTAATATTCATTTTCGAATAACTTCTCTAATTGTCTTGTAAAGAAAATACATTCTCCGGCAAAACGAACTAATCGATCCTCAAAATTGAATATTTTTTCCATTTATATAATTGATTTTTGAAATTGCGATTGATATTGAGACCTTATCTTCCGCCAAAAATACTGCTTCCAATGCGAACCATTGTACTGCCGCATTCAATTGCAAGTTGATAATCTCCGGACATTCCCATAGAGACAGTAGTCAGATTGCAGTTTTCTTTATTCAGTTCTTTTATGGAATCAAAAATAGATTTTAAATGTGTAAACTCCTTTTTAATTTGGTTTTGATCTTCTGTAAATGTTGCCATTCCCATTAATCCTAAGATACGAATGTTTTTCATTTCTTTGAATTCTGGTGAAGATAGTAATTCATTTAATTCGTTTTCGTCTAAGCCAAATTTAGACTCTTCTTCGGCAATATGTATTTGAAGCAGGCAATCAATAATTCGATCGTTTTTCAATGCTTGTTTATTGATTTCCTGCAACAGTTTTAAGCTGTCTACACCATGAATCAAACTTACAAAAGGTGCCATAAATTTGACTTTATTCGACTGTACATGACCAATCATGTGCCATTGAATGTCTTTAGGCATCTGTTCGTATTTGTCAACCATTTCCTGGATTTTGTTTTCTCCAAAAATACGCTGACCGGCATCATAAGCCTGCATTAAATCGGAAACAGGTTTTGTTTTAGAAACGGCAACTAAAGTTACGGTTTCGGGTAAACCTGACTTGATTGTATTTAAATTCGATGCTATCGACATGGTATTTCTTTTTAGGAAAGTATAAATTGTTTAGAGATTTTCTCTGCTTTTTTACTTTCGCTATAATCGTAAAAACCTTCACCTGATTTTACACCTAACTTTCCGGCTCTCACCATGTTCACCAATAGAGGGCAAGGGGCGTATTTTGGGTTTTTGAAACCGTCGTACATTACATTTAAAATAGCAAGACAAACATCAAGACCAATAAAATCAGCTAATTGAAGAGGTCCCATAGGGTGTCCCATTCCTAACTTCATTACAGTATCAATTTCGTAAACTCCCGCAACTTTGTTGTACAAGGTTTCGATCGCTTCGTTAAGCATAGGCATTAAAATTCGGTTTGCTACAAAACCAGGGTAATCATTTACTTCAACTGGAACTTTACCTAATTTTACAGATAAGCCCATGATGGTTTTGGTAACTTCATCGCTGGTGTTGTATCCGCGGATGATTTCTACTAATTTCATGATAGGCACCGGATTCATAAAGTGCATACCAATAACTCTTTCAGGATGTGCTACAACAGCTCCAATTTGAGTAATAGAAATTGAAGAAGTATTGGTCGCCAGAATAGTATTATGAGAACAAGCTTCGTTTAATTGTTTGAAAATATTAAGTTTTAACTCTACATTTTCAGTAGCAGCTTCAACTACTAAATCCACACCAACAACGCCGTCTTTAATATCAGTATACGTAATAATATTAGTGATCGTTTTGGTAACTTCTTCCTGAGTGATGGTTCCTTTAGAAAGCATTCGATCTAAATTGGCAGCAATAGTCGCCATTCCTTTGTCTAATGATTTTTCTGAAACGTCAATTAGTTTTACAGTAAAACCACTTTGTGCAAATGTATGAGCAATTCCGTTACCCATTGTTCCTGCACCAATTACAGCTATAGTCTTCATTTAAATTTGATGTTATATTTATGATTTTAGCCACGAGTTCGCAAATTAATTGATGAACTCGTGGCTAATTTATTTTTTAAAAGTTTTCAATTATTTATCGAAACAATCAATAATCTGATAGGCCACTCTCAATGCATCTGTTGCCTGTTCCAGGGTTACAACTGGTGTCGTATCTGTGTTTATAGCATTGGCAAATGATTCCAGCTCATCAAGGATTGCGTTGTTTTGCTCGACATCAGGATTTGTAAAATAGATTTGTTTTTTTACACCTTCTGCATTTTGCAAAATCATATCAAAGTCACCCGGAATTTCCGGAGCGTCTTTCATACGAACGACTTCGCATTTTTTCTCCAGAAAATCCACAGAAATGTAGGCATCTTTTTGAAAAAATCTCGTTTTACGCATATTTTTCATTGAAATTCTGCTCGCCGTTAAATTGGCTACACATCCATTTTCGAATTCAATTCTCGCATTGGCAATGTCCGGAGTTTCACTAATTACAGAAACACCGCTTGCATTGATGTTTTTTACTTTTGAATTCACAACGCTTAAAATGGCATCAATATCATGTATCATTAAATCGAGAACTACAGGAACATCTGTACCACGCGGATTAAATTCAGCCAAACGATGTGTTTCTATAAACATTGGATTTTCAATCATGTTTTTTGTAGCAATAAACGCAGGATTGAAGCGCTCAACATGACCTACCTGACCTTTTACATTGTGTTCTTTGGCTAAAGCAATAATTTCTTCGGCTTCTTCAACAGTATTGGCAATAGGTTTCTCTATAAAGATATGTTTTCCGGATTTGATGGCTACCTTAGCACATTTATAGTGTGAAAGAGTTGGGGTTACGATATCGATAACATCCACAGCGTGGATTAATTTTGCAATGGTGTTGAAGTTTTTATAGCCAAACTCTTTTGAGATTCTTTCGGCATTTTCCTGATTTTCGTCGTAAAATCCAACTAATTCGTATTGGTCAGATTGTTGTAATAAGCGTAAATGTATTTTACCAAGATGACCTGCACCTAAAACTCCTACTTTTAACATGAGAATGTATTTTAAACAAAAATATAATTTATTTGTTGAAAGTAAAAGTTTAGTTATGACAAAGTCGAAATTATTTGAACAATTTTAAATGTATTTACATACTTAACTTCTCTTTAAAGTTATTGGTTTGTCTTCGTGATATTTCGACTTTTACTTCTTTTGGAAGCTGTACGAGCAAGTTACCACTAAACCAAGGGTCTATTTTGAGTATATATTCTATATTGATAATTTGGTTTCGATTGGCCCGGAAGAAATAATCATCAGGAAGTTTTTCTTCAATGTTGTTTAATGATTTATTAAGTACAGCTTTTTCATCCTGAAAGAATATTTTGGTGTAATTGCCATCAACTTCAAATAGAAAGATATCAGCAATTTTTACGAGCCAGCATTTTTCGCCATCACGAATAAAAATCTGATTGTTTAGCGTTAGCTTCTTATTGTTTTTTTCTTCTTTTTCAATTAGATTTTGACTTGCTTTTTCGATTGAATGAGCAAATCTTTTTGGATTTATCGGTTTTAGTAAATAATCTAAGGCGTTGTATTCGAAAGATTTAATGGCGTATTCGTCAAATGCTGTTGTGAAAATTGTAATAGGAACTTTGTCTAGCATTTCTAACAGCTCAAAACCGTCTTTTTCGGGCATATTGATATCCAGAAAAAGTAGATCCGGTTGGGTTTCCTGTATTAATTTAAAGCCCGAATCTACATTTTCTGCTTCTCCGATAATTTCAATTTCAGGATGATTTTTAATTAATTCTTTAAGCTCATTTCTGGCCAGACGGGAATCTTCAACAATAACAGCTTTTATTTTTTTCATACTTAAAGTATTGGGATAATTATTTTTGCAATTACTTTATTTTCTATTTCCTGCAATTTAAAACTAGCTTTTTCACCATAGATTAAATACAATCTTTTTTCGATATTTTTAATTCCTAATTGTGTAGAATCTTTTTCAATGGTAAGCATTCCGGTATTCGAAACCAGAATGGTTAAATTGTTATTTTCCAGGTTGGTTTCTAATGATATTTGCCCTCCGTCTTTTAATTTTGCAATTCCATGTTTAACCGCATTTTCGATCAGCATTTGGATGATCATAGGAGGGATTTGCAGCTTTAAAGTGTTTTGGTCTATTTGAGAAATAAAATTCAAACGTTCTTCCATTTGAATTTTTGAAATTTCAATGAAGTTTTCTACCATTTCAATTTCTTCTTCCAACGCAATTGTTGTAATCTCGTTTTTGGTCAGGGAATACCGAAGCATTTCGGACAATCGGGTTATCATTTCTCTCGATTTTTCAGGATTTTCCAGAATTAATCCGCGAATATTATTTAAACTGTTAAACATAAAATGGGGATTGATTTGCCCCTTTAAAGCATTCAGTTGAGAATCTTTTAAAGTGTTTTCAATTTCCATTCGGTCCATTTTATTATTCTTAATTTGCAGGGTTGTTCTGTAAATGGTATAAATAACTATCCAAAGAAAGAAAAGAAATCCCATCACAAAAATAAAGGCGATTTGGTTTTTTTGAGATTGAGATGGATGGTCAAGAACTTCAGGTCTTTGATAAACATAATGAAGCATTAGATAATTGTAAGCCATTAGCACCCCATAATAAAA
>NZ_CADCST010000117.1 GCF_902804485.1 Flavobacterium collinsii
AAAATATTCAGGCAAACTAAAAAAAAACAATAAGTATAAAAAGAAAAGGTGTTTTTGATCATGAGATTTCTTTTTAATTTATACTCTTCTATAATTCTGAATAAAATTAATACAAGCATCAATTAAAAAAAATACACCCAAATGAGTATTTTAAATAATTTGAGAAATATAAGCCTCCAAAATAATCAAAATTGAGCATCTTTTCACCTCCTATGGCTTACGTTTTTCTCTGGAAACATTAGAATCTTACCCTATACACCTATAAAAAACAGGTACTTATACTCGTCTACAGAAATAATTGATAGTATATATTTGTCTGGTAGAAAGTTACTTCATTGACGGATTAGCAAATTTTATCAAGCATTTTCTAAATACCTCATTAGGAACATTTAACACGAACAAAACCAGAATTATATCTAACATCATATTTATCAACTAGTTAAAAAAAGTAAAAAATCAACCCTTAATTCTAAAATTCGTCTCCTGTAGTATAGCTATAATATTGATACAACTATCTGATTTTGTATTAATCTATTTTGAAATAAAAAAAGGCAGAGAGTGCATTGACTATCTACTTACGGCGAATACATTAAAATTGTATTTAGTAGTACAATCAAAATTTATTTCGGGAAATTACTTTTTTAATCCTCCAGAAGGACTTTATGTCCTTTTCAATTCAATCATAACCTGATTCGCAATTGAGCTATTTGTTATGGAGTTTTTGTGCTTTTTATAAATATGATGAATTAAAACCTAATATTATGTATGAAAAATTAACCATGGTTGCCACTATGCTCTTTATCTTGAGTATGATTAGTGAAAGAGTGGTCACCTTCTTCAAATTATGGTGTGTAGAAGGAAATAGTTTCCTTTTTTTTATAGTTCCCAAAGCGCTTGACACATCAAAAAAATATGAAGATGCAACCCTAGAAAATAAAAGGCAGAGGGCAATTTTATCAATCAACTTAACAATATCTTTTTTTATTGCTTTGATTAGTAATGCAAGTTTATTTAAAATGTTTACTTACGATAGCGAAACAGATGTAAATTTTTTATTGGGATGGGATTTTGCATCATTGGATCTTCATGCATTTGGGTCAATGCTTGTTGGCTGTGCCTTAACGGCATGTTTTATCAGTTTGGGCTCTAAATTTTGGCACGACATGCTCGACATGCTTTTCTATGCTAAAAATTTAAAAGAAAAGTTGGTCGATAAAGCAACGTATGAAGCAACAAGTTTAAAGAATCTGGAACAATATCTTGAAACTAACAGTTATGAATTGGCTAAGATAGCCTTGGAACAAAATAAAATATTCATCGACAGTTTATCAGGTATTGTAAATTGTTACGTTGGTTTTTCTTCAGACTCCAAACCAGTTATAATACTAAACAGTACACTACCTTTTGGTGGTTCATATCCCCATTCACTAAATGGCAAATTAAATTATGGACAACCATTTACTGTACGAACTGAAATAATTTATAGCTATGAAATCCCTAAACTTCATTTAAATAGCGGAGACAATGTATATGAACAGAACAATGCCTATGTCAATGGAACAATTTGCTGTGCAGTTTCAAAAAACAATACCGAATATCTACTAACCTGCGCACATGTTCTTACCGGTGGAATCAGCCAGGTTACCAACACAGACAGTGAAGGATGGCTCCTGAATCCTACTGAAAAAGATATTTACAGCAATGATAGTAATGAAAATGCAATCGGCAGTTGGAAATATGGAGAAATTAACAACTTGTTTGACGCCGCATTAATTGAAATAGATCTTGAAATAGGAGCAATAACCAATCCGGTGCATTCCTTTGAAAGTTACCCTGAAGAACAATTGCATAAAAAAGTATTTGTAAATGGAGACATTAATAAATCAGAGGGATATGTAGTAGGTTATCAAAAACAAAAAATCGATTTTCATTACAATGGCAATACCCATCAGTTAAAAGAGCTCATTATAATTTCAAAAAATACGATAGGCAATTTAAAATCATTGACTGAAGGAGGTGATTCAGGAGCTCTTGTTTATCTGACCCAAGAAAAAAAAGCATTAGGAATGGTCGTAGGTGGTAATAGTCAATATACCTATGCAATTCCTATTGAAAGAATTTTAAGCAGGACAAAAACTATACTAACCTAAACCAATTATATTATGAAAATAACTTTAAGAACAGTCCTGTATTTGTTATTATGTGCCTTTCAGATGAATGGCCAAACCACCAATCACGGAATGAATTTTTCTGTATTCAATGATACTGAAAATTTATTAAATTCACCCGTAACTACGGCTAAACAAGTTGAAATACTTTCCCATTACTTCAAGAATAAAGCCGAAATTGATAACTTTAATAGTCTTTATAATTTTAGTTTGCCTAATCCAGACTTTGCTACTTTCCTTATTATGGATAATAGCAATTCAATTCAGGGGTTATTCAGTTCCTCAGCCATAAGTCAATCTGCCGGAGTTGATGCTTTAGGAACTTTTATTGCCAACCGTTTCAAGCAGGAAATTAACATTGCTTTTTTAAATAAATTTAAAGAGGATTTGGAAACCATTCCTTTTCTGAAGGAGATTTTTCCAACAAGTTATCAGGTGTTGCAAAAAAGTGATCCGTATAATTACCCTGTTTTTATCAATAGTTTAAGAGAAGCTTTTGATAATGACTTAAATAATTTTTCTAAAAATCTACCTTTAATTGTCTCAAAATTAAATATAACTGATGTAAACATAAAATCACGCTTAATTGTAATCGCAACGTTGATGGATATCAAGAATATCTCAAATTTACCCGGAAGCATTTCTAACTTAATTGAAAATAACCAAACAAAATCGAATATGAACATCTTGACAAAAGATCTCAAAATTCTAGCATTGGGAATCAATATGTTCAAAAAAAATGGGGTTGGTTTAGGTTCCTTTATGAATAATGTCGATTTAGCGAAATTAAGTAATCCTGAATTTGCAAAAATTTATCTTGCTCTTTTAGTAAGACAAAACGAAAAGTATATTGAAGATTTGAGTATTCAGAAAGCTGATACCGGAAAATTGTTGAATATAGTACAGTCCCTTCAAACCGAATATGAAGCATTGGCAAATGAAATCAACAGGATAATAACGAATAACAAGAATAATAAGCTTTCCTTATCCGACATCCAGAAAAGTACAGAAGTTATGTTGGGTAGCTTTGAAAACACTATTGATGTTTTCGAAAAAAATTCAAATATAAAAGTTTCGACTGAACTAAAAGATGCTATTTTAAAAGGGAAAGAAGTAAATGTTATTGTTGGCTTTATAGCGGATAAAAAATATGGGCTGGCTTTGATCAACCTGACCGATTTTATTTTTACAATTGATCAGACTACATTAACTGCCGAGCAAAAAACAATGATTAAAAAATATACATCTTTTATTGCAAACTGTCTTGATGCAAAAACAAAAGACGAACTCATTGCAGCACTTGAAACCTCTGCTAATCCAGTAGGCAGCTATCGTATCAAGCGTAACTCTACCTTTAATATATCCTTGAATGCCTATGCTGGTGGCTTTGCAGGGACCAACTTTGAAAAAACCCAAATATTTGGTTTTACTGCACCTGCCGGTATTTATTTAGGATGGGGTAATTTAGGTAAAGAACCCTGTAAAGGAAGTACGGATAAATCTACAATACTAGAAAAAGTCAATGGTAAATCTTTCGGGATTTTCGTTTCGCTTATCGATGTTGGTGCAGTAACAGCTTTCAGACTAAAAGATAGTAAAACCGAGATGGCTGATGTTTCTTGGGACAATGTATTTGCACCAGGTGCCTACCTGACCTATGGTTTTGGTAAATGCCCAATTTCATTAAACTTAGGAGGGCAAATGGGACCTGAATTAAAATCGATAGCAGAAGACGGAACACCAAACTTTGTAGAAAAAGAATGGTTTTGGAGAGCTAGTATTGTTATTGATATATCCCTCTTTGACTTTTACACAAATCAAAAGGCATATAAGACATTAACTAGATAATATTCTAAAAAATAATACTCCTCTTTTCAATTTATCAAACAAAGCAAAAGTAAAATAGTATTAAAATATTTCATCTCGAAAACAAATCTTTATGGAACATTATAATCAGATTTCTAAGAAAAATCAAAATCACATCAACAAACAACAAGGAGGTACTTAATTTATCAAAACTATATTAAGAGTCGAAATTCCAAAAAAACGGCACAGCAATTATTTTATAGTACAAACTCTCAATAACATCGGTTTTATTATTATGTTATAAAAAAAACAAAGCAGGTAATCATCTAAAAAATTACCTGCTTTTTCTTCGTAACTTAGGCAGTACAAACAATATAAGGATCCCAATCATACTGTTGACTTCCATCATTAATTGTAATAGTAAAGCTATAGACTTCAGTACCTGTTGTAATCAAAGTTCCCTGAAATGTACCATCTGACTGAAGGCTAGGTTCGTTTGCAGAAAATAGATTTACTCCGCCTCTTACTACAAATTGTTTGAGATGAACTGTATCAGTTACATTTAAAGATACTGCTTTCCATCGTATTATTGTAGAAATCTTAGCATTTACCTGAATCTCACTTGAGCCCTGATTAGGATCTCCATTATCATCCGTTATAGTAATATACAAAGAACCTGTTTGAACAGTCTTAATAGTATCTACCGTCATTAATACAGTGATTGGGTAATACTTATTTACTTCTGTATAAATTGGTGCACCTGTATAGCCCGGAATACTTTCCAGTGCTTTGATCATAATTGCTCTGGAAAGCCCTGCATTTTTCCAAACGGAATACATCGCATCTCCAAATTCTTCGATTCCTGGTTTAGGATTTCTCGTATTGTAAACCTGTTGTAAACATAAATCCCAGGCCCCAAAGTTATTCTCAGGACTTAAATGCTCATTATCATAACATTGCTGAAATACGACTTCCAATGGCAATTGGTCGTTAGTTGCCAGTTCTACGGCTCCTCTTAATACATCGTTGATGCTGATTGTGTTGGTGTTTGACATAATTATTTATTTAAATTTATATTAATTTATAACCCGATGGATGTAACCATTTTTAATCCATAGTCATCTCATTTAAAAACACGTATTCTCTTTTGTTAATTACACCTAACGGCTAACCTGTATATGCTTTTGTTAATGCCGCTCCCTGAACTTCCGGGCTCCAGGGTTGATTAACGCTTCGATAATAAGATGCAACATATCGAAATGCATCACCTGCAGAGATACCCGCAAATTTGATAGCTACCCCTACTCCTGTTACATTTATACTACTTGAATTTTGTAAATTAAATTCTGTTACAACTTTAGTAATTACAACCAGAGGAGTCGCTCCCGAGAGAACTATTTTCTTCGCAAATACATTTATTTGGCCCTGAGATATCCCTTCCTCTAAATATATCCTACTCAGAATTCCTCCGTAAATAGCCACATCCCATTTCTCTCCCAGATTTCTATAATATTGTGGAATATATCTAAATGCATCACTGTCAATATAACCAGCTCTACAAATTGCGGTTGCAAGAGTTGTCAATGAGGTTGTAGTAAGCTCCGAAAGATTAAACCGATTGGCTACCTGTTCTATGACATACGCACAACCAAAGCTTTCCCATCTTAACTGCTTTGCATATTGATTTACTGTCTGAATAATAGTTATATACAACTGGTGTTGATCAAGTATGTTCCCCATTAGATCTGTGGAAATAAATGTCAATACAGTGTTTTGATAAAGATTTTTTATACTATAAACAGATTGATTAAGGTTAATATCATTATTGGATGACGAAAGATTAACAATAATTCCATTGTATAGATACTGGACCTGCAAATTTGCTACTGACTTTGTACTCCATGATAGAGAAACTCCTGTTTCATTAAATAATATGGTTTGGTTTGCTATGACCGATATATATTTCTCAACTTTATTGGGTGTTAAAGTTGGTATTTGATTAATCCCCAATTCTCCTGAGATTTTACTGCCCGGCAGATCAGGAATTAACGCAAGATTTATAACACCTTTTATCTTTGTTGCATCTACCTCCGGAATTACTGCCGAAGAGAGAAGTCCTGTAATTTGAGCAGCGTCTAAAGCCTTTAATTTTGAACCATTGCCTATAAATTCGGCAGCTGTTAGGTTTCCTTTTAGATCTAAATCTCCAGTAATCTCATCAGCCGGAATATTTTTCAAACCCGATGCATCTCCTGTAAAACGTGTTGCTGTTACATTGCCCGTCCCATCAACAGAAGCAACAGTAGCTCCGTTGATATCGACCAACTTTAAAAAATTACCTGCTGCAAAAGCTGTTGCACCTGCAATGGTATCGCTGAGAACATTTTTAACTGTTAATTGTGTATCGTTAGTGATTGCAACCACTTCGAAAACTGTTTTTGCAATCCGTATCTTTTGATTAACGGACAATTCCGTTTGAAACTTAGTACCTGTACCGCTTAAAGTCGTTGTGCCTGTTGTGCCACTTAATGTTCCTGTTGTCTCTGCATCATACGTTTCTGTAATCGTTAGCAAACCTTCTATAGCCGATACTTTTGCCGCAGGAAGACTACTTTCCGGTACGATACCTTTTAACTGATTGGCAGGAATATCCGTAAGACCCGATGCATCTCCTCTAAAACCTGCTGCTGTTACATTGCCCGTCCCATCAACAGAAGCAACAGTAGCTCCGTTGATATCAACCAACTTTAAAAAATTACCTGCCGCAAAAGCTGTTGCATTTGTAATGGTATCGGTGAGAACATTCTTGACCGTTAATTGTGTATCGCTAGTGATTGCAACCACCTCGAAAACTGTTTTTGCAATCTGTATCTTTTGATTAACGGACAATTCTGTTTGAAACTTAGTACCTGTACCGTTTAAAGTCGTTGTGCCTGTTGTGCCACTTAATGTTCCTGTTATCTCTGTATCATATGTTTCTGTAATCGTTAGCAAACCTTCTATAGCCGATACTTTTACCGCAGGAAGACTGCTTTCCGGTACGATACCTTTTAACTGATTGGCAGGAATATCAGTAAGACCCGATGCGTCTCCTCTAAAACCTGCTGCTGTTACATTGCCCGTCCCATCAACAGAAGCAACAGTAGCTCCGTTGATGTCGACCAACTTTAAAAAATTACCTGCCGCAAAAGCTGTTGCATTTGTAATGGTATCGGTTAAGACATTCTTGACCGTTAATTGTGTATCCTTAGTGATTGCAGCCACCTCGAAAACTGTTTTTGCAATCTGTATCTTTTGATTAACGGATAATTCCGTGTGAAACTTAGTACCTGTACCGTTTAAAGTCGTTGTACCTGTTGTGCCACTTAATGTTCCTGTTATCTCTGCATCATACGTTTCTGTAATCGTTAGCAAACCTTCTATAGCCGATACTTTTACCGCAGGAAGACTACTTTCTGGTACAATACCTATTAACTGATTGGCAGGAATATCAGTAAGACCCGATGCATCTCCTCTAAAACCTGCTGCTGTTACATTGCCCGTCTCATCAATAGAAGCAACAGTAGCTCCGTTGATATCAACCAACTTTAAAAAATTACCTGCCGCAAAAGCTGTTGCATTTGTAATGGTATCGGTGAGAACATTCTTGACCGTTAATTGTGTATCACTAGTGATTGCAACTACCTCGAAAACTGTTTTTGCAATCTGTATCTTTTGATTAACGGACAATTCTGTTTGAAACTTAGTATCTGTACCCTTTAAAGTCGTTGTGCCTGTTGTGCCACTTAATGTTCCTGTTATCTCTGTATCATATGTTTCTGTAATCGTTAATAAACCTTCTATAGCCGATACTTTTACCGCAGGAAGACTGCTTTCCGGTACAATACCTATTAACTGATTGGCAGGAATATCCGTAAGACCATTACCGTTTCCTATAAATCTTTCCGCTTTTAAATTTCCTCCAATATCAACCAGTTCAGATGGATTGTTTTTTGAGAAACCAACTTTTCCATCCTTTGTCACGTAGATAATTGAATTTCCACTACTATTCAGTACCGAAAAAATGTCGTATACCTTTTGTATTAATGCATTGCTAATTGCTGTGGGAGTATTTTGTTGCGTTGTAAAAGAAATATCTGAAATTATTGAAGCGACTGTAAAGACTTGTCCATTTATTTGAATACTTTCCCCCACAACAAGTTGACTGGTAAAAGTAGTCGTTACACCAGTAAATGAGTTAGACCCTACAGCTGCACTAACTGTTCCGGAAAGCTGAAATATTTTTGATTGAACGGATACATTCGTTAGAGGGTTTTGATTCCCAAATCCTATATTCCCGGAAGAAACAATAATATCATCCTCTTTTTTATTGATTACTGAATCAATAAAATTTGCAAACTGAGTTGAAGTCGGAATAGCATTCGTCTCAAAATAACTTTTTAATATGGTTCTATTTTGCTCACTCATTTCATTCTATTTTAAAATTGTATCCTACTCTTACATAACCAATACCCCATGGTATTTTAAATTTATCAGAAGTCCCCGTTAAACTATTTAAATCCGGATCTGTTGCCATAGCATTAATTTTTATCTGAAATAAATGCTCTGGATTTGGCATAAATCTTTGATCCAAAGGTGTCACCGGAATGGTATCTTTATATAAATCAAAAGTTACAGCCAATGATTTTGCAGGAAGAACTAGCGTTTGTTCTTTGAGCTTCGTATTCGTAGACGTATTCCAAAGCGATATATTGTATTCAAAACAAGTCACTGGATTTGGCGGATTTACAGGAATCACATGAACAGAAGCCCAGCTGATGTCAATAATTCCTAATTTTTTTTGCTGTTCTGTTACCCATATTTTTTGAAGATCAATAGTTTTGGGAATAGGTACCGGTGTTTGTAAAATAGGTGTATTTATCGTTGCTTTTCCAGGATTATTGGATGAATACGATTCTCCATTGTAATTGAAATATGCTTTGACAGTTATAACTACAGCTACACCATTTTGAAATTCTTCTCTTTGCAAATTTTGTGTATATGCGGTTCCAGTATCATTTCTGGCAATTCTTCTAGATTTTGTGATTTCCGAATATCTCCAACTCATGATATAATAAACCTCTCCTCCTCCCGAATCTTTACCGGGAATATCATCCCAATTCACTTCTATATATTTATCAATTCCATTTTCCTGATAGTATGTAGCCGCCATATTATCAATTGCAAGTAATTCATTTTGGATTCTATTTGTATTTTCTTCTTTTTGTCTTTCAGCCTCCGATTTCTTTCCACTCAATGCATCGACAAGCCATTTAACTGCGCTCGCAATCGCGGCTAGCACACCAATTGCTGCTGCTACCGCTTCTGCTGCTGCGACTAGTGTATTTCCGGCAACAGACTTCAATAAATCTTCAAAAGCTTTTTTCAAAACTTCTCTGCCTACTTTACACGCCAATCTACAGGCCTGACTTTCTGTTACATTTTTAATTGTAATAAAAGTGAAAAATTCTGTTATCTGCGCTTTATTATTCCAAAGCCCTTCAGCTAACTTTTCACTACTGGCAATTAACGAATCGCATATTGCTTCAGCCAGGTTATCAAAACTTGTTGGGATTTTAATTTCAAAATCGATCGGACTGAATGTAATATTTGAAACTGATTTACCTACAGCAGCTATTTTATATGTTCCTTCTACAGATATTTGTACATATCCTTTTTTACTTGATGACCCTGGTGTAAATTTCAGATCATAAGAAGTTGTAATAAGTTCATTAAATGCCAAATCAACCAATTCACCACATTTCTCCGCACATTCATCTTTTGATGCATTTGCGAAATCCTTGATTTTTTTTCCCCAATCCATTGCCTTGGAAAGTGCATCCTGGTTAAATGGAAATTTGGTTATTCTAAATCCTCCTGTTTTTTTCCAGGCAAATCCAAGTCCTGGATTTCTTTGCCCTATTATAGTTCCCTGATAAGTAAGATCTCCGCTAAATTCATTCGTCTTATTTGAATATGTAAAATCAAAATCTAAAATTTCAGGAGTTTCAGAATCCGGAAAAAACTTCAACCCCCCAAATAGTGTTATTGATTTTGTGTTTGAAACTACAATCAATCCGGGTCCTGTAGCAGAAGTAATACTGGTACTTTTTTTTATCACCTCAACCAATCCAAATAATTTGATACTTTCTGATTGTGCTGAAATGCTAAATGTATCATTCACGATACTCATTGCTACCAAAAAGTTGGTATTCACAATCTCGATATCCAGTTGATCTAAGTTAAAACCCTTATTAAAATGAATTGGAAAAAGTGAGCCGTCTTCTTCAACATTTTGAAACGTAAAATCTGAAGATGCTTTATAGAGCCGAATAGGTTTGTCGGGGGCTTCAGGTTTAAAAATTGGTAAAAATGTCTTTACCTCAGCTGGTATCGTTATAGAAATTAAATCTTCTATAATTCCGGCCGGGTCTATTTCTTTAGTAATAAAAAGACTCAGTGCATAATTTCCTCCAGAAGCAAAATAAAAATTTCCAGAACCAAAAGTAATCGGATCAGTACTCGTTCCGCTTGGTACATAAGAAATATCTGTTGACACCGATACGCTTGTATCCCATTCTTCATCCTTCTTTGGTGATACTGGTGAAATTTTAACAGATCTATTTAATGCTAATTTTAGATTGTCAAAACTTAGTGCATTATTGCTAAGTCCAAAAGGATTTGGAAGTATTACTTTAGACTCGGCATAAAACCTATAGTTTTTTTTATCCTTGGGGGAAAGTACAGCACTCCCGCCAAAAGAATTGAATGTGATATCAGGAACACTTTCTGGAAGTGTTAAATTAAAATTAGACAGAAATCGATTTATAAGATTCCTGATACTAATTGGATTGTCGAAAAAATTAACTTCTCCTGAAAATTTTGTAAGCCCTGTTGCGGAATCTTTGACTCCCATCAAAACCAACTCGTATCGATCTATCATTAAGATGATAGTCGTACCTATAGCCCATACTTTTATATCAGGTGAATTTTCTGCCATGGTTTATTAATAAAGCCTATTCGTATATAAGGAGATATTTCATTCTACTATCAAAATCAGGCATGTGATTGTATCCTGAACTATTATATCTTCTCACATTTTACTGTAATTGGACCTTCATTAAAGAAATCTTCAGATGCTGTTCCACCTATATTGTGAACCATTTGATGAGTGCCAAGGATATTGAAATAGTCTTTACACTCTATTTTGTTGTTTTAATTCCGTTTTTCATTTGTTGGATTTACTTATTGTATCGATAGAACTACCCCACAACCCAACCAATCAGGCCGCTACAATTGTTTGAGATTTTGAATTAGATTACTCTTCATTCACCTGAATACTTTTCAATTATGATAAACAATTGGCATAGTAGAGATATACTCACAAACCTTAAGAATAATATAATACAAGTTTATTTTGTTTTAAATTTTCTGAAACAGGTCCTTTCCAAAATCTCGATTTATAAATTATAGCCTCTCATGTTAGGTTATCCAACAGGAGGCTATTTTTATATCATCTTAAAGTGAACCATTTGTGCGTTTAAGAACCAATCCCATTTTAGATACTGATAAATGAGGAATTATATTGTTTAAAGGATTTGAAGCAGGTATATCCAATGAAATACTTAATGTGAAAAGATTGTTTCCTAAATCCACAATTAATTGATAGATATTTAAAGATCCTTCAATTGGCGTTCCATCCGGATAATTTTCGGGAGGATTTAAACCTAATGATGTTGCAAAAGTCTTGATATCATCATAAGTAATGGTAATAGGATTATCGGCAGATGCCGGTAATTGATAAATTTTGGAAGTCGCACCTGCAAATGTATTTTTTGTCAATGTGTATTCCTGATTTCCAATTTTAATGGTTAAGGTAGGACCTATAATCCAGTATATTTCTTTTCCCCACTCACTATTATCAGGACCCGAACCTGTAGCTGGAATTGCCTTAACTTCGGCTATGTAATCCTTTAATTTTACCGCATCTGCATTGGTTCCAAAAGTAAATACCACCTGATGTTTGTCAACAACTATAGTTGGTGCGCCTGTTTGCGCTACTGTTGGTACAATAATATCATTTGGATTACCTTTATTTACAAACTGGTAACTAAAAGTAGTTCCATCAGGATAATCCGGGTCAGGCTTAGTCCATGTAACTGTAACTGTTAATTCTGTGGTGCCACTAGGTGTTTCTTTACCTATTCCGGCCGGAGTAGTTAATTGTGCCATAATCTTATTTTAGCGAATCTTATCTATGTAAAAGAAAAAGAATAAAGTAAATGGCTTCTCAAAAAAAATACCATTAAAAATTACTACGAGGACGTTTTTGTTCTATGGATAATCCTGAATGTAAATTCTACCCTTTACTAAACATACCTTTTATCTTACTTCTTTTACAAAAAAAACATTCTATTGATTTTTTCCTACTCTGTTTAATATAGGCTTTTCAGATTCCGCCTTTTTATCAAAAAACTAGTTATTTACTTGACTAATTTATTCTGTACTATATTTTTATATTGGTTCTGTTGCATCTCCCGGATTTAACAGACATAAATGAAAAGTTCAAAAAATCATAGGGCTAACTCCTATAATGATTTAACAATAGTCATCCCTAATTCGTCATTTGATTCTTCCTAAGTACTTCAATAATTTCTATTCTCATAAAAGCACATTTTGCAAATTGAAAATTTTTAGAGCTCTAAACATTCTCCGTCTCTATTTGAGAAGCTGATGTTTTTGATAAAAGTAGGTTGACTCTGTAGTACAAACTAAAAAAATGGCATGAGAGCCATTTTTTTATGTGTAGGAAACCGGAATAACAGTACAAGAGCGTTTTTTCGCTCTTGGAAAGGTGCTGTCACGAAATCGTGAAAATCATATTTCAAAAGTAGACTTTATACAAAACCCCAATAGAATTGCTCCTCTTGGGGTTTGCATTTTTGAGATGTATTAGTTAAACGAGAATGTGCTATCATCATGTATACTTAGCATAGCTACATTTCCTATTTTCATTCTGGTCTGCATAAAAAAGTATCAGGGTTGTATTTTAACATTGCGAAATAAAGAAATGTACTCTAAATCAATAATGAACACAGTAGCCAGATTAAAACTAATGGTGCAGTATTGCTTTATGGTAATTTAAATAAGATCCGTTTCATAAAAAAATAGCTTACCCCTTAGGTTTTAAAAGACTTGAATGTATCCAGCCTTCTATTTTAATACTGTGTTTCCAATCCTTGATGTCTTTAATATCATTCACGAGATAAACTTTAGACCATTGTCCGAAGGTTTCAATTAATCCCACTTCATAACCATTTTTTAGCTTTCGAATCGAACTCGAAGTTTTGTCTGGTTTTGTTCTAAACTCAGCAACGCCATCAGAAGCAGAGTCAACAATAAAAATCTTTCCTATATTATCCGTTTTTCCAAAAACATTAATTTTAAACTCATCCCAGGGAAAAGCAGGTCCCGGATCCGGTTTTCTTGCCGGTGAAATATCGTCGTGTCCCACTACAAAGGATAATTGATATGTATCTATCAACAGTTTGCTCAATTTGGAGACTGCTGCTATTTGGGCGTCTGTATATTTAAACCAATATTGATTTTCTTTACTGTCCCAAAATTTATGTTTGTGTTTCAATTTTACAATTCTGTCTTTTTCTGACACAGGATATAGTTTATAACTAGGTGTTCCGTCTTTGTTTTCTCCTACTCTTCTTCTGAAACTGCCATCAGCCAATTTTTCACAGAAACCGGGATTTACGATTTCAATACCAATAGCATACTCATTCATTCCGGTTCGTCCGTCCCAACTGCTGTAGCCGGCGTGGTTGCATCTGGTGTTAAATGGAGCAAGCTGCGTAATCGTTCCGTCGAGATCAATTACAATATGAGCACAAATCCGGTCTGTATTTCCTTGTGCCGCTGTTTGTTTAAACCATGTTATTGCTCCAGTTGCTTTATCTCCGGCCGTATAATGTATTATTAAATATTTTGGCGAAATTTGATATTGAAAATTCGAGGTAGGATCTTTTACTATTTTTTCTGCTTGGCTTTCCTGAACAAGCCAGTTTTTGTCAATTTTCATAAGGATTTGTTTTTTTAGGGTTTGAAATAAGATAGTTTTTAAACAATACCTTCAATTTGCATTTACGGATGATAAAATCACAAATACGAACCTCTTTACGCATAAAATCAATAGGTCGAAGTCATTGTTTAGGATTAAAAATGAGTAGTAGCGTTCGTTGCTTATCGTTTTATAAGCAACATCATTCAAAACATTAAAGCCTATCAAATATACTGACAATCAATATTTTACAAGCAAGTGTTTATACGTGATTTAAGGAACACATTTGCCGCTGAATTAATTCAAGTTCTGATTTTACTTTTCAGGTAATTCATTCGTAATTCAGTTCTTTGCGGTTGGGCTTTTAAATAAAGTGAAACGCCTTTTAAACGCAAATCAAACTATGTTTCTATATGTTTAAAAATAATTACGTGTCACGTTTTTTTAAATACCGTTCTACGACTCGGCAGCCAGCAACTGACTAAGCTCGCTCAAAAATTCAAGTTCATCCATAGGAAACAGCTGTAAGACCGTTTCCAAAATAAGCCCCACATTAATAGGCTCACACTCTTCTCTTTCCGAAAACTTAGGAGCATGCTGATCCAGTGTCACTATACACAATCTGAGCATATTGGTAATCACACTACCCAGCTCATAATAATTGACAAACTTCAGTTGAGCAGTATTGCTTTGTGTTTGATCTTCCCCCGGCTTTAAGGTGTGGAAATAACGCGCCGTTAGCTTTTTAAATTTCTCCAGATTCTCCATTTCATTTCTTTCCATAATCGTATTTTTTTTAGTGTACTTTTTACTTTCTTATAACCTATTGGGAGTAATTGGTTTGAACACATAGAAACATAGATTTTAAACTGGATAAAAGAATGCAAAAAAGAAACACGTTTCTTTCACATAGTTTACTATGCGCCTTTAAATAAAGTGAAACGCCTTATAAACGCAAACTAAACTATGATTCTATGTGTTTAAAAAATTTATCACTTCTATAAGAGAATTTCTTTCAAACAGCTTACTATGCACTTTTAAATAAAGTGAAACGCCTTATAAACGCAAACCAAACTATGTTTCTATGTGTTTAAAAAAATTACCTCTTCGAATATAAATTATAAGAAAAAGTGTACTTTTGTTTAACAAGCCGCAAGAAAAGAAAAGAATAGATAACAGAAACGCCAATTATTTCAGGCTGTATGGTACACAACCAAATATGTTTCATACATCTTGTCTCTTATTATACTTAATTATTATCTTTGAATTATGAGCACACAAACGAAACCCAGCCATATAGGTCGAAAAATAAGTCGTATTCGTGAACTGAAAGACATGAAACAAGAAGCTTTGGCACAAGCCTTAGGAACCAACCAACAGGCAATTTCTATTATAGAAAACAGCGAAACCATAGATGAGGAAAAATTGATTCAGGTTGCAAAGGCATTAGGCATAAGTGTGGAAGCCATTAAAAATTTCTCAGAAGAAGCGGTTTTTAATTATTTCAATAGCTTTAATAACTTTAATGATAATTCATCATTAAATAGCCAGTGTACTTTTAACCCATTAGACAAATTAATGGAATCTGTAGACGAAAATAAAAAGCTTTACGAAAGGTTATTGAAAGCCGAGCAAGATAAGATCGAATATTTGGAGAAGCTATTGAAAAAATAGAATTCTATTATTATAATTACGAGAGACTGCTATTGCAGTCTTTTTTTATACATACTTCTAACAAAGCTGAATGTTACTCTCAAACATTCAGTACTCGAGCAATAATTTTAGTTTGATTCTGTACAATACCTGTTCCAATAGTCTATATTGTGATTATTTGCAAAATAATCTTTGTTGATTCTCTTTGTTGGAATGGCCAGGAGATTTCGCGTTTCAAAAGAATTCTAATGAGAAGTATCCATTATTTTTGGTGTCTATGAGATATTTTAAAAAGCCTTTTCTATTTATAATCCTATAAAGATATTTTTTTATTATTCTTTGTAACTTGAAATATTCATAAAAACAAAATCTTCTTTACCCGATGTCATTCCCATCATTTTACGTCCATCTTTAAAAAAAACATTAATTTTTTCATTATTATCCGATGTATACATATAAGAATCCATTCCTTTTAAAATACCGAGACTTACTTTGTCAGCTAAATTATATTCGTAAGTTTTTCCGTTAGGCATATCAATTATTATTTGCAATTCATCATTTTTTCCATCAACAAAAAGTACATTAGTTTCTGCTTCAACAACATTTCCTTTAGAGTATATATAATGATATACTTCAAATAGTTCATCGGTTGTTTGTTCTACTTTTTTCTTGACTGTGTTTTCATATTGTGTAAAAGTATCAGAAGCCTTTGAATATTGTTCCGAATTTGAATCGTATTCGTATTTAGATTCCGGTGTTAGGCTATTTGTTTCTTGTTTACCGCAAGAATTAATAAATAAGAGTACAATTATTAATATCGTTACCTTTTTAATCATCTTTTAAATTTTAGTTATTTATTAAAAATATTATCCCCACCGTACGAAGTCTCTCTACTTTCCAACCCAATCCAATTAATTTAACTATTTCTAATTTAAAATTCTTTTCACATCGCATCGCAAAAAAACTATTCGGAGAAAATCGGGTCTATTTACCTGATTATTAACCTATAAAAACCTCAATCTGAAATAATCAGTTTTGAGGTTTTAGTTTAAAATTCCAAACATTCCAAACACTTTTAATCTTTAGGTTTGTGCTTGTGAGGCTTTAAATCAGGATGTTTATCCTTGTTTGGCGGATTCACTCTCGGTCTTTTATCCGGTGTTCCATCTTCTTTTTTAGGTTTCGGACCAGGTTTAATTGCTTTAACATCGTTCATAATAATTTCTTTTAATTAAGTAATGATTTTTGTTTCTCAACAACAAATAACATTAAAAGATTTATTCTTTTTTTATGGAAAACCGTAACTAATAAATGTTTTTCAAATTGATGGACATCACGTATATATACTGGTTTGCATATTAGAACTTTTGTTTAGCTTTACCATTCAACTTTTTTAAAAAACAGCAATAAACAATATACTGCATGGAAATATAACAGAATAAATCGATTCAAAAACGCAAGGATTCCTAAAACAATCGCATCTCAAAGCCTATCAGAAACTCAGGCAAATAAAGATGATACCAGTAGAATGTTTACCTCAATTTAGCTATGCTCTACTTCTTAAAACTAAGCTAACTTTAAGTCTGTTATGATCCTTTAAACTTCGAATAAACATATTTAGTAGAAATTTTAAAATATATAAGATATGAAACAGCTAATCCTTACTCTATTTCTTTTTACATTTTCGTGCTTAACGCATGGGCAAGAATTTAAGTTCTCTGATTCTTATATCTTTAAACCTCAAAATAAAAAGGTTTCCTTATTAGAGAATCCACAAAAGACTAAAGTTATTGTATTCAAAACCAATATGGCAATTAATACAGATGGTACTCCCTTATCCTATCATCCATACGACTTAAGAGCAAATTCATTGGCCTTAAACTATATTACTAATGCAGTCGCCATCTACAGATTATCTGACAGTAGATGTATCAGTATTCCCCTAAAATCTTTAGATGAATATCCCAAAAGATTCCGGGTAAATGCAAAGTTTGACCCTAAGAAAACTTCTGTAGAAGACAAGAAAAAATATATAGCTCTCGCTTACAAAGTATTTGAAGAATGGCGTGATGCCGGTTTTCCTGAAAAGCAAGTTGAAGGTTATGAAATAATTTGGAAAAACGTGCTGGTAAATAAAAATGGAAAACCATGCATTTTTGAAAAGAATAAACAATTTAAAGGATATTTTGCCTCAATGACGGCCGAAGATAATGGTATAAAAAAAGATACCAGTGAGTGTTATTGTGCCAACCAATTAGACCCATTTAAAATTCCTTCAATTGTATTAAATGACCAAATAAAATACGGAGCTTCAAAAGGAGATTTAGTTGTAGCCTATAATCCAATTAATAAAAATATTGTATTTGGTATTATTGGCGATACAGGACCAAGCGGTAATCTGGGAGAAGGTTCGATTTTATTGAATAAGAAACTTAAGGGGGTTGAAATCTCTAAAGAAAAGAACGCAGTTCAGACACTGGCAATTAATGAGAATATATTGATCTGTATTATTCCAAAATCTAAGAATTTTAAACTCACTAAACCCTATACAGAAGAAAGTATTAAAGATCGTATTCTTGAATGGTTCAGAATACAAGGCTACAGTAATGAAAATGAAATAATAAAACTCCTTGTTGATAATTGCACATAATTATCATCTTCTTTAGTTTGACAATAAAAGTAACTTATATATCAAAACAAAATTATACGCCACAACTTAACTTCCAAAACAGAAATTTAAAAATATGAGTTATAAAACTACCCTTGAAGAATTTGATAATGATATAACAAGTTATATCGAAAGATTAAAAAATGATCTGAAAGATATCACATTTGATGTAAAAAAAAGTATTCAATTTATAAATTCGGATGAATTAGATTGTAAAAATTTGTTTGCTTACAGTAAGCAAAAAGGCATATATCTTTTTGAACTAAATCTAGACAGTTCAAATTTAGTGGGGAAAAATAGAGCAGAAAAAATTGGAAACTTTGCAACTGACTGGTCACAAAAAAAGAATGACTCTTTCATTTCTTCGAGCGTCATCAAAAAGAGATTACATTTAATGTCAAATTACGATGAGCAATGGTTGCCTTTGTACATAGGAAAAAACAAAGACATATACGGCAGAATTAAAGAACATATTGACCTCTGTCCTACCAAAAAAACATATGCCATGAAATTGAGACACAGAACTAACCTTCATGGCTTAGAATTTAGAGTAACAACAATAGAAATTGACGTATTGAATTATGATTTTATAGTTCCTCATATAGAACGTTCTTTACGAGAAATATATAATCCTTTAATTGGTAAGCAATAAAAAAAGTCAAACACTAGATCCGAAAATAGCTATTCTTTTCTCAATATAAATGTAGTATATCGAGAGAAAGGTCTCACAAAACTTCTTTAATCCACTAAAATCTCATCAACAAACAACCAACAACTTCCTCCTCTTAGGTCTTTTTTTAAATTGGAAGCAATTACTTTTACAAACCTAACCTCTTGTTTTTCAAAACTGATTTTAAAATCTTTCAACTCCGAATTCACATTCACCGCAAATGGACGTTTTATTTTTCCAACTTCTTTATAGTTAATACTGTCCTTAGACACCAAAACTTTTACTTGTGTCGGGAAATAAATCCCGGCACCCTGGCTTTCTAAAGTACCAATCACTACATTTTCGATACTTTGTACTTTTTCAAGATCAATCACAATTTCCATATCATTGACCAGCCATGCCTGCCATTGACCATCATGAAAATTTTTAGACCCTCTGATGGTATTGACCATTACAAAAGGTCCATCTCCTTTATAACTTTGGCTAAAGGGCGTTAAATAACTAGCCTTATGCCCAAACGCCTTATGAAATACGATTGTATCGGTAAATATTCTTCCAACCGGTTTGTCATTTTGAAACAAAGAGGCTTTTAAAACCGTTGTTTCTTTAAACGGAATAGGATTTACATATTTTATAGCATGATGTTCTATGTTTTTATCTCCCAGAACATAACGAATGTCCGAATCTTGAAATTCATTTTTAAGGGTAACCTGAATCGCTTTTTGGTTTAAATCAGCCACAGAAGTAGCCGTAACCAAATAAGCACTTTTGGCATAATTGATTCCTAGATAATCATATCGTTTCATCAAAGAAGGCAATCTAGAGGTAAAATCATTCCAATTTCGATTTTCTTTTGAACTCCACAAAACTTCAGACAAAGCAGCCAGTCTCGGAAAAATCATATACTCAGAAGCTTTTGGGCTTGTAATATATTCTGCCCACAAATTTGCTTGTCCGCCCAGAACATGACTGGCTTCCTGTGGGCTCATTGTAGCAACAACGGGATCAAACTCATAAACCTTATTCAGTGGATTATAAGCATCAAAAGCCAAAGGCTCTACGTTTTGCGGTCCCTGATAAAAATTAAAATAACATGGCGATTCCGGCGACATGATGACGTCATGACCTTGTCTTGCTGCTTCGGTCCCTCCTACCGTTCCTCTCCAACTCATTACAGTAGCTTCGGGAGCCAAACCGCCTTCGAGTATTTCGTCCCAGCCAATTATTTTTTTGCCTTTAGAATTAATGTATTTCTCCATTCTTTTCACAAAATAACTTTGCAGTTCATGAGCGTCTTTCAGTCCATTATCCTTCATCCTTTTTTGACAATCCGGACATTTATCCCAATTGGTTTTAGTTGCTTCGTCACCACCAATATGAATGTATTTTGAAGGAAAAATGGTAATGACTTCATCAATTACATCTTGCAAAAATTCGAAAGTAGTTTCTTTACCGGCACAGTAAATATCTGTAATTGGCCATAATCCGCCCGACGGAACTCCAATTCTCTGATTGAAACAAGCCAGTTCAGGGTAAGCCGCAATGGCAGAACTCACGTGTGCCGGCATTTCGATTTCGGGAATGATTTCTATATTTTTTGCTGCAGCACATTTTACAATTTCTTTTAGTTCTTCCTGAGTCAAAAAGCCACCGTAAGTTCCTTTTTCATCCGGATTTGTAACCAATCTTGCATTCCAGGCCGCATTTTCCTGATCGACTCTCCAGGCTCCAACTTCTGTAAGTTTTGGGTATTTTTTAATCTCAATTCTCCAACCCTGATCGTCAACTAAATGCAAATGCAAAACATTCATTTTATGCATTGCCAATCGATCAATAGTCTCAATGATATAGTTTTTATCAAAAAAATGACGCGATAAATCCAACATTAATCCTCTCCATTGAAAACGAGGTTCATCTGTAATAGTTAGATTTGGAATCTCCCATTTTGTAGCTGTTCCGATGCTTTTACTTTCAATACCTTCAGGAAGCAATTGTCGAATGCTTTCTAAACCGTAAATAAAACCCGCATTTCCTTTTGCCGTAATTACAATGTTTTCTTTATTTACCTCCAACAAGTAAGCTTCGTTCTTTAAAGTTGCATCGACTTTAAACTGCACATAATTTCTTTTTGGAATGGTACTTGAAATTTCAGGACGAAATCCTGCTGCTGTTTCAAATTTGTTTATTAAAACCGTAGCGATTTCTTTCTGAGTGTCGCCACTTACCACAAATTTAGTTGCTGCAGAAAACTGAAAATTTCCTTCTTTAAGAACCAATTGCTTTGGTTTCGGAATAATTTGAATGTCTCTTTCTACCTCTACTCTTTGACCGTAAACGGTGCTTAAAACAGTCAGAAAAAGGACAACAAAGATTGGTTTTAGTATTTTCATACTTTATTATTTTAAGGATGTAAAATTTTAAACTGATACTGATAACTTTTGCCGCCCAATAAACAACCGCCAATAAAATATAATGTGTAAGTCGAAAGTTTAAAAGTCAAAAGAACTGATACCGATAAAACTACTTAAAAATCTAAACACTATAATTTTATCTGTTTTTTTTAGAATACTACATTACATTGTAATTATTACTTAATAGGTAAACCGTCCGCCTTTTAACTATTCTAAGAGCGTGGTTTTGGTAAGTTTCTGTCGTACATAATAATAGTTCCAGCGACAGCCACATTTAAACTCTTTACGGATTTAAACTTTACCAAATGATGGCATTTCTCCATTACTTTTTTAGACAGTCCATGATCTTCCGCACCCAATAAATAAACACAACGTCTTGGATGTTCATAGGTCTCTAAGTCGGAAGCATTTTCGTTTAGTTCAACCCCTACTAAGCGTGCTCCTTTTGGTAAATTTTCGAGGAAAGCTTCAAAAGTATCGTAATGAAAATAAGGAATTGCTTTTACCGCATCATGGGTATCACAGGCTTGTTTGGCATATCGATTGCCGATAGTAAATATAAAGGTAGCACCCAAATTTTGAGCAGATCGCCACAAAACACCCAAATTCTCAGGCGTTTTACCATTTTGTATCCCTATCCCAAAATATTCATTTGTAAAATTATCATTCATAAAGGCAAAAGTACAAACTGTACCTACATAAATCAATATTTTATTGAGAGGAAACGAAGGCTCTGAATTAGTTATTAAATAGTATAGTTTTAGAACGTGTAACAGAATCAACTTATTGGCGTCTTATTTTAAATCCAAAACCAAATGAAGACACCTAAAAAAACAGCCCGAATTGCAGGTCTACTCTATTTAGCAGTAGTCCTGACAGGAATATTCAGTTTAGCTTATGTCCCTTCTAAACTTATTGTCTGGGATAATTTAACCACAACATACAATAATATCAAAGCCGCTGAATCGCTTTTTAGATTTGGAATTGTAGCCGGATTGTCTTGTTATCTTTTCTTCTTTTTCTTGGTGCTGCAGCTTTACAAACTATTCGAACCCGTTGATATAAGTTATGCCAAAACGATGGCGCTTTTAGCTATTTTAAGTGTACCTATTTATTTTTTAAATGCCCAGAATCAATTTAATGTGCTTTCTCTATTAACAGATAATAGTCTTGGTTTATCATTGGAGCAAATCAAATCGCAGGTTATGCTAAATCTCAATCAATACGATAACGGCATGCGAATAGTACATATCTTTTCAGGGCTTTGGCTATTCCCTTTTGGTTATTTGGTCTACAAATCCGGCTTTTTACCTAAATTTTTCGGGATTTTATTAATGATGGGGTGTTTTGGATATTTAATCAACTTTTTGGGTAATACTTTGATTTCAGATTATTCAACACTTGGAATTTCTAAATATATAAGTATGCCTGCCACATTTGGTGAAATTGGAATTTGTTTGTGGCTATTAGTTTTTGGTGTAAAAGAGAAATAATTTGGTCAATGAAATATACGAAACAGCATTAAAAAGAAAACTTGAATAAATACTATAGAGGCTATCCGAAAAGTATGAACTTCCTCTTATTATGTTATTGTTTTAAATTTTTACTTTAGTTCGACGCGAATAAAAACAGATTTTTTTCCTCATTTAAAAGATTTTTAAAGGTATAGAATCCGTTTTGATCAGCGTCTTCGCGATAGCGAATCCGTAAAATCAGCGTTGAATTAAGACGTATAATTTTTGCCAACCAAATAAACTTCTTTTTAGATTATAATTCAATCTAAATTATTTATAAAACAAGGCTGTCCTTACTTTTTGGATAGCCTTGTTTTTTTGCTTCAAAAGCCTTGATTTTACTCGTCTTTAGAAATATCTTTTACAAAATTGATTATTTTTCAGTATAATTTTATTGTTTATCAATAAATATTTATTACTTTCACATAAAACTTTTAAACTTAATGTTATGGAAATTAGAATTAGTACCCAAACCATACTGAAAGTATTACACGTACTTTCATGGATTATTTTTGTTGGATTATGTATCGAAGCGGTTGGAATACTGACAAAAACAGTTGCTACCCTAACGCTAAATCCCAATGATGCGGCTAAATTTTGGAAATCAGTTGATTTAACTGAATTGTACCAATATAATCAGAGCCAATACATAACACTTAGCAGTATTATCATTATTGCTGCTTCATTAAAAGCAATATTGTTTTATTGCATTATAAAAATTTTTCTAAACAAAAACCTCAACATTGCGGCACCGTTTAATAACTTATTCAGGAATTTTATACTGACACTGGCTTATATATCGTTGGGCATTGGTTTATTCTCTTCATGGGGAATAGAACTGGTAAACAATTTATCCAATAGCGGTCTTAAACTACAAGACATTCAGCAACTACAAATTGCCGGTTCTGACGTTTGGTTATTCATGGGGGTAATACTGTTTGTTGTAGCTTATATTTTCAAAAAAGGAATCGAATTACAAGAAGAAAACGAATTAACAATATAAGCTATGGCAATAATTGTAAACTTAGATGTGATGATGGCAAAACGAAAAATGTCATTAAACGAACTTTCCGAAAAAGTAGATTTAACCTTATCTAACCTTTCCATATTAAAAACCGGAAAGGCAAAAGCCATAAGATTTAGTACTCTCGAGGCCATTTGTAAAGTACTAGAGTGCCAACCTGGAGATATTCTAGAGTTCAAAGATTGAAAAAACTAACTCGAAAATCATGTAAAAATGCAAAATCAAGAAATAAAAAAGCTGAAAGCAGTCAAAAAATGAAATTAATTTAAAAACAAAATGAGAGATTCTTATACCCGATTTTTTGAACATTTTAATATAGAATTCAAGGAAATCATAAACTTTGGAGTTGAAATGGATACCATTTATCCGGACTCTGATAAAATTAAGACAGAATGGAAAGATTTAATCGATTCGGTTACCAATGATAAACAGGTTTATATTCGCGGTTATGGAAGGGATGCTCATGCTACCGATTTATACAAAGAATTATACGAAATCTTATTGGGAAATGGCAAAATAAAGAAAGATTCAACCAACAATGCAAAACCAACCCAATTGTTACAAAAAATCACTGGCTTTTCAAAAACGATAAAAAAAGATAGTGCAAAAAGTAAAAAAATAAGCAACTATCAGGTCACTCATATATTTGGGCGCACAAAAAATCCATTCCTTTTTACTGCACCATGGAATCTGGTCTGGAAATCGAAAATAATGGATCCCTTTACAGGCCACGAATCAAAAGGAGAAAATACGGATGAATATAAAACCGCTTTTCTAAAAAAATCTAAAGCTAAGTACGCTGAATTTATAAAAGAATACAATGCTTTAGCTTCTCAATACTTTTCCGCCGAAAAAATTGATAATGCATTTAACCAAATGGAATCAAACTTGAAAGTAAGTATAACGGTATTTAATAAGTTTAAAAATGACGCAAGAAACGAACTAAAAAAAATAGAATAGATTTAAACTAAAATATTCCCAAAATACTTAAAATCATTTCATAAGGAAAACACAATCAAAGAAAGGACTCAAGTAAAACAAAAACTAATCTTTATATGTCATCAAAATAGATGCTTTACAGGTATTTTTTCTGTAGTAGTACAGATGATTCGAAAAGTGAACAAAAGAATAGCTGCTTCTTTTACCTGAGTCCTTCCTGATTGTAAATAATACTATGGTGTATTGTTTTTTGGAGGAAAAAAGAAATGTGATGGTTTATTTAAAAAATACCTGAAGATTGCTCCCGCCACGAGTCTTAACTCTAAAAGCGGAATGTTTCGGGAACGAAATGCAAGCCCTAGTGATAAGCTAAAACTAACCATAAAATTAACTAAACCAATAAGCCCAATACCTATAATTGACCACAAAAACATCCATTTGGTTACGCCGAAGTCAGCACCATACAAAGCCATTGCAAAATTCCCACTTGCAAAAGTAATATGTCTGATATCAATGTTTAATCCGAAGAAAATTCCAATGAAGGCTGTACTTCCCATAAAAACACCGAACCAAAAATTGGAAATGATTCCTGCCCACTTGTTTTCATATAATTTCGCCAGTTTCTTAGTCAGATTTTTTCCTAAACTCAATTTGAGTAACGGATGTTCCTGAATACGATAGTAAATATGATTATGTTTATCACGATTGGCAATACTACCGGCAATAATACCTGATAAAAATAAAAAGACTCCAGCTATCGCAGCATGGAAAATCGCCGCAGAATAAATTGGATTCAAATCATTGATTAAAGTTGGCCACTTTTCTTTTGCGATGTTATAATGAAACGTTTTATCGATAAGCCAGATTCCGAGTAATGAAACCGGAAAGGCAATAATCACATTCCCTACAAAAGCAATAAACTGCGAACGAAATACTCTGGCAAAAAATATGGCAAATTCTTTATACTTATAGTCTATCTTTTCCTGCGTTTTTTGTTTAAATCCTTCCTGCAGCGCTCTAACCAAAGCAGAAGCCGTCATTGCCGGTTGCTTTGTTGCCAATGTGAACCCGAGGATGTAAATTATAATAAAACCTATAGAATAGTTCATGCTGTACAGAAAGACATGTCCAAATCCGCTGGTTTCTACTTTACCCAGTAAAAGTTTTATGATACATAGTATTCCCACTATAAAACCTCCCCCAGCCGCAGAGTATAACATTTTGTAATATTCTTTTCGACCATTAGTGATATAATGTTCTCCGGTATTGGCTGTATGCTGCGTTATTTCGTAAGATAGCAGTTGGGTACTTTCGTTAATTAGTTTCTGAATATTGTTTTTATCGCAATTGTATTTAATGAGTTTATAGGCGAGCGAAATTGTATTTTTTTTAGCAGTTTCTTCTTTGCCCTGAATCAAAAGCGGTAATAATGCTTTCAGGCGTTGGAGTTGTTGGCGGATTCGCAACAGACTTTGATTCACTCGCAATGAGATACCAAATTTATTACTGTTCCTGAAGGCCGTTTCTATATAATCTGTGCATTGTTTGTGCAAGATCAACAATTGTTTATACCCTAAATCCTCTTCAACAATACAATTTTTAGGAGATTCGAGCAATCTCTCATTTATAAGCAGTAATTCGCGTTGAAAAGCAAGGAACGGACTTTCATAATTTTCATATTCGGGTACCATCTGGATTACATCTGTTTCCATCGCACATCCACAAATACGATAAGTAATAACTTCCATTGCAAAAGCGAGTTCGGTAAGCGATGATCTCTCTGTTTCTAATCCGTAAATTGTTTGGAATTCTAATAACGAGAATAGCTTTACTATTTGCTTCTTAGGTATTTTCTTAACCCATATTGGGTCGGTATTGACAAAAAACACCTGATTCAAGATAAATTGTAAGGTGTCTTTTTCCGGTTGCTCAGGAATTAATTTAGCAAAAATCCTCTTGCGTACTTCAAAAAAGAAATTAGCGTCCTGAAGAATCCCTGCATCCGAAAGGATCTTATTGAATTTCTTCTTTTCTAAATGAGCGTTGATACAGTCCATCAGCCCATTGCGATAATTCGAATTTTCCTGAAGCAGATTAATGAGTTCCGAAAGATCAACCAGAGTAATTGTTTTTGGATCCTTAGGCCGAATCAAATTTACCAGTTGCACCAGTAATTCTACATTTTCATGCTTAGATTTCCATAACTGTTCGTTATTAAAGTTTTTTTCAAAATAGTCTTCTAATGTCATTTTTGATTTTCTTCTCAATTTCATTCTAATCCCGTTTAATTATTACCGTCTTTTTCAGCTGGACACGAAAAAAAGTAATTTATTTCCATACTGCAATATACTGCTTAGGAATTATTATCATTTTAATTTTATCTTAAAGTATACTCATGATATTGTTTTGAGATAAAATTTTAACTCTGACCGCATTTCTGATTTTACCTTGGAACGATCTGACACTAGAATATCATCTTTCGTGTTTAATTCTAATTTTATTTCTTTATCGAATGTGGAAAGGATCAGAGGAATATAAATTTCTATTTTTTCGCTTAAACATTATTTCAAATAAAGTGAATTACATTCTATTTTACGGTAACAAAACCTGAAGTTCTCTACCAACCTAAGATTTATAAATTTTGCAAAATTCAGCCAAAATTTTACAACACTTATATGACATAATAGAGCAACCTTTGCAACTGATTATGAGAAAAGCACTTTTAATACTTCTTTCGGTTTTTTATCTGGTATTGTCGTCAGGCTTTACTACGATAACTCATTTTTGTAAAGGAGTACAACAGGAAACCAATCTTTTTGGTGATATTCCGGTTGGAAAAGTTTGCCCGAAATGCGTTGCGAAAAACCAGCAAAAAAGCAAAGATTGCTGTAAACATAAGGCGCAATTTCATAAAGTTACCGAAAAGGTGCACCAAACAGCTCCCAGTGATTTAGTTCCTAAATTTATTGGAATTGCGCTCCCTATTCATTTTTACGATGTAGTATTTGGCTCTTATTCACCTAAAGTCAACAAAGCCGAATATTCTTTCTCCTCATTTATTCCGATACGGAATAACCCTCTGTATATTTTTTACTGCGTCTACCGTATTTGATTTTAGGCAATTGAACGAACTGTAGCATTTATCCCAAATGTTATACGATTTCTATTGTTTAATTTTAAATACATACTATGAAAATGCAATATTTTGCATTGGCAATGTTCTGTATTGTTTCCGGAAATCTCTGGGCACAAACGGTAACGTTACCCAATGCTCTTGAACGCTCTATTCAAAATTTTGAAAAAATAAAAGCCAAAGAAGCCATTGTCAATGCTTCAAAAGAAAACACCATCTATCAAAAAAGCCAGTATTTACCTGACTTTACTTTAATGGCACAACAAAGTTATGGTACTATTAATGCCCAAAACGGGCCCATGTATAGTTATGGCGGATTAGGCAGCGCTGCAACCTCAATGCCTTTGCAGGACCAAAACTGGAATGCCGCTTTTGGATCGCTGTATCTTGCCAATGTCAATTGGAATCTTTTCACTTTTGGAAAAATTAAGACACAGGTTGCCATTGCCAAAGCTGATGAAAATGTAGCACAAAAAGATCTTGAACAGATAAAATTTCAGCATCAGGTAAAAGTGGGTGCTGCCTACCTCAACCTGCTCGCTGCCCAACGCATTAAATTTGTACAGGACAAAAATCTGGAACGCGCCCAAGTGGTAGAAACGACTACAAAAAGCCGTGCAGAGAGCGGCCTGATTCCTGAAGTAGATTATTCTTTGGCAAGAGCCGAAGTTGCCAATGCCAAATCGGCTGTAATAAAGGCCTACGATATGGAATTGGATCATTCAAAATCACTGGCTGTAATGCTGGGTGAAGAATATCAGGTTTATAAACTCGATAGCGTGTTTACTACTAAAACACCTGAAATTCTTTCGGAGCCTGTTGTAGAAACAAGTAAACATCCCATACTCGAATGGCGAAGAAGTGATATTTTAAAAAGTGAGCAACAGGAAATACTACAAACCGTATTGGCTTTACCAAACATTTCGGCATTTGGTGTCATGCAGGGACGCGGTTCGGGTTTTGACTGGAATTATGTACAGGACAATACAGCTTACTCAAAATCCTATGCAGACGGTGTCGGAATAGATCGTAGCAATTATATAGTTGGAATCAACTTAAGCTGGAACTTAACCAACATCTATCGCCAGTCTTCTAAAAAACGCGAACAAAAGTTAATTACCCAATCGCTTCAAAACGAATATGAGTACATGAATCAGGAACTTATTGCTCAGCAAAAACTTGCTAGTGACAAACTGAAAAATGCTTATGAAAATTTTGAAGAAACAAAAACACAAGTAATCGCCGCTACAGACGCTTACCGTCAGCATACTGCTTTGTATACTAATGGTCTTACCACAATTGTCGATTTAACGCAGTCTTACTACACCCTCAACAGAGCAGAAATTGAATATGAAATTGCCCAGAATAACATCTGGCAGGCCTTATGGATTAAAGCCGCTGCGACAGGCAATTTAAACATTTTACTAAACGCGATACAATAAACCCGAAATTATGAATTTAATACGTTTTGCCTTGCGCAAGCCCATCTCTGTTATGGTGATGGTGTTGGGGCTTTTATTCTTCGGGATTAAAGCTTCTAAAGAAATAAAGGTCGACATCTTACCTGATATGAATCTTCCTGTGGTGTACATAGCCCATTCATTTAATGGATATACACCTCAGCAAATGGAAGGTTATTTTACAAAAATGTATGTAAACATGATGCTTTTTACCAGTGGTATCGAAAGCATTGAAACGAAAAATACTCAAGGACTTACCTTAATGAAAATTAATTTTTATGAAGGTACAGATATGGGACAGGCGATTGCCGAAATCAATGCGCTCTCCAATCGTTCGCAGGTATTTTTACCTCCGGGAGCCCCACCTCCGTTTATTATTCGTTTTGATGCTTCCTCTCAGCCTGTTGGACAGCTGGTATTTAAAAGTAAATCAAAAACAAATAACGAGTTACAGGATATAGCCAACTTTACGGCACGTCCGTTTTTGATTAAAATTCCGGGATTAACCACCGCTCCGCCATTTGGAGGAAGTCCAAGAACGATCGAAATAAACATCGATCCCAATAAACTGCGTACCCACCAGTTAACACCTGAGCAAATTGTTGAATCTATTAGCCGAAACAACATTACGTCGCCTTCGGGTAATATATATGTTGACGATATTAATTATTTGACTCCTACGAACAATACCATAAAAGAGGTAGCTGATTTTGGAAACATTCCAATTTTTAAAAATGGGGTCGATAATATCTATATCCGTGATGTGGCTACCATAAAAGACGGAGCCGATATCACTACCGGTTATGCCCTTATTAATGGTGCCAGATCGGTTTACATTAACATTGCAAAATCGGGTAACGCCTCCACCTGGGATGTGGTAAAAAACCTTAAAAAGGCGATTCCTGCTATTCAGAATAATTTACCGGATGATGTTGCGATTTCATACGAATTCGATCAGTCCGTATATGTAATCAATGCCGTAAAAAGCTTAATTGTAGAAGGTGTTTTAGGAGCGATGCTAACCGGATTAATGGTGCTTTTATTTTTACGCGACCGAAGAGCCGCTTTAATTGTGGTGCTTACCATTCCGATTTCTATTATTTCAGGAGTATTATTCCTTAAACTATTTGGACAAAGCATCAATATCATGTCATTGTCCGGACTGGCATTGGCCATTGGAATTTTGGTGGATGAGAGTACCGTTACCATAGAAAATATTCACCAGCATTTTGCCATGGGTAAAAGTAAAGCTAAAGCCATCTTAGATGCCTGTAGAGAAATTGCATTTCCTAAACTGTTAATCCTGTTGTGTATTCTTGCTGTATTTGCTCCTGCCTTTATGATGACAGGCATACCGGGATCGTTATTTATGCCTCTGGCACTAGCCATCGGTTTCTCCATGTTACTGTCTTTTATACTATCACAAACCTTTGTTCCGGTAATGGCAAACTGGTTAATGGTAAACAAAGAAGATCATGAACATGCGGAAGATAAATTCGACAGATTCAAAAATCGTTTTGTACAATTTTTACAATCGATAATGGGCAAACGCAAGCCTATTTTAATCGTAAGCTTTATCGCAGTAGCAATAAGTGCCTTCTTAATGTACAACATTACAGGTAAAGACGTATTGCCTACCGTAAATTCGAGTCAGTTTCAAGTGCGTATTAAAGCTCCCGAAGGAACTCGTATAGAGAAGACAGAGCTAAAAATAAAACAGGTTTTACGCGAACTGGAAACTATCATTGGCAAAGATCATATTGCTATCTCATCAGTATTTATTGGTCAGCATCCTTCCTCTTTTGCGGTAAGTCCGATTTATTTGTACAATGCCGGTCCACATGAGGCCTTAATGCAAATTGCGCTGAAAGATTTTGACGGCAATACAAATGAACTAAAAGAAAAAATTCGTAAGCACATGAAGGAAAAAATGCCGGAACTGCATTTCTCTTTTGAACCTATCGAGCTTACAGAAAAGATTCTAAGCCAGGGAACCAACACTCCTATTGAGGTTCGTTTCTCCGGAATGATGAAAAAAATGAATGTAATGTATGCCAACAAGCTTTTGGCTAAACTAAAAGAAATTGATTATTTAAGAGATCAGCAAATTCCGCAATCCTTAAATTATCCGGCTTTCGAAATCAATATTGACAGAGTAAGAGCTGCTCAGCTGGGGATCGACGCGCAGGATATTGCACGTTCTTTAATACCTATCACAGCTTCTTCCCGTTACACCAGTAAAAACATGTGGGTAGGCGGAATGATGGGAATTGCCTACGATGTTCAGGTGCAAACGCCTCAGAATATTCTAAACAGTAAAGATGAGTTAATGAATGTTCCGTTAGGAAAAAATTCAGATAGACCTGTTTTGGGCGATGTTGCAACGATCACTCCAACAAAGGTAGTAGGCGAAAGTTACAATTTGGGTACCATGGGCTACACGCCCGTTACGGCAAACATTCACAATGCCGATTTAGGAAGGGCACAAAAAGACGTACAGGCTGCAATAGATTCACTTGGCGAATTGCCTAAAGGAGTTAATATTCAGGTCTCTGGAATGGTTCCTGTTTTAGAAGAAACCATGAACAGTTTGGCTACAGGATTATTAATTGCCATAATCGTTATTTTCTTAATGCTAACGGCAAATTTTCAATCTTTTAAAGTATCCTTGGTCATCCTGACAACTGTACCATTTGTAATTCTGGGTTCTTTGATCTTAATGAAACTTACTGGTTCTACGCTGAACTTACAATCGTATATGGGGATTATTATGTCTGTAGGAGTTTCTATTGCGAATGCCGTTTTGCTGATTAGTAATGCCGAGTCTCTCCGTTTACAAAATGGCGATGCCCTTAATTCGGCTGTTCAGGCGGCTGCATTACGTATACGCCCGATCATTATGACCACATTAGCGATGATCGCGGGTATGCTTCCAATGGCTATCGGACATGGAGAAGGCGGTGATCAGGTAGCTCCATTAGGAAGAGCGGTAATTGGCGGATTAATCGCATCTTCGTTTAGTGTATTGATCCTATTACCATTGGTATTTGTATGGATACAAAATAAAACATCCACCAAATCACCTTCACTAGATCCTGAAGACGAAAACAGTATTCATTATATAACGTTAGAAAAATAAACCATGAAATTAGTCTATTATATCCTTATCGGAATTGTATTTGCATCCTGCAATTCAGAAAATAAAAAAGAAATGAAACCGGCAGCAATGCCCATGATGATGATGCAGAATTTTGAAACGATATCCCTGAAAAAGAGCAATCCGTTAGTTCCCTTAAAACTTGCCGGGGAACTGGTTTCCGACAAGGAAACGGCTATCTATGCAAAAGTAAACAGCTACGTAAAAAAACTCTATGTCGATATTGGTTCTCCGGTTACTACCGGACAAGTCATCATGGTTCTGGAAGCACCCGAAATTCAGGCACAACTGGCTGCTGCAAAGTCCAAATGGAAAGCGCAGGAAGCGATATACATTGCTACGAAATCTAATTATGACCGAATGTTTAAGGCCAATGAAACCAAAGGGGCTATTGCCAAAGATGCTTTAGACCAGATTACTGCCAGAAAATTATCCGACCAGTCACAATTAGAGGCTGCAAAATCTGCTTATCAGGAAATACAGGTTATGAATGACTATTTAGTTATCCGAGCGCCTTTTAACGGAATCGTTGCCGAAAGAAATGTTGATCCCGGTTCTTATGTAGGCCCAATGGGTAAAGGATCTGACAAACCTTTATTGGTACTTCAGGATAATAAAAAACTTCGTGTTTCGCTCTCCATTCCGGAAGCCAATACACCTTATTTAAACTTAGGAGATTCGATACATTTTAAAGTAACATCTCTTCCGCAGAAAAAATATAGTGCTAAAATTTCGCGTAAATCGGGAGTACTGGATTTCAAATTACGTTCAGAACGTATAGAAGCCGATATCCTGAAAACACACCCTGAATTAAAACCTTTAATGGTGGTAGAAGCTATGCTTTCGCTACAAGCCGATGAAGCCACATTCTTTGTGCCTAAAACAGCATTAGTAGAAAGCAATATGGGAATGTATGTCATTCAGGTTATAGAAGGGAAAACCAAAAATATTCCGGTAGCCAAAGGACGTGTATTGCCGGATCAGGTTGAAATATTTGGCGAATTAAACGAAGGTGATGCTATTTTAATGAAAGCGACCGAAGAAATAATAGAAGGAACAAAAATTAAAAAATAACAATGATGAAAACAATTGGTAAATGTTTCCTTATTGCCGCAATGGCAATAGTAATGATTTCATGTAAAGATCAGGAAAACAAAGAAAAAAATCAGATTTCAGACCAGCAGGAATTAACTGCAAAAGATGTTCCTGCTGTTGCAAAAGGAAATCACGTACCTAATGATGAAGTCTGCATGGTCAATGACCTTCATATGGGCAAAAAACAAATGAAAGTTCCGTTTGATGGAAAAATGTATTATGGCTGCTGTAATATGTGCGTAGAACGCATTCCAAGTGACGAAAGTGTTCGCAAAGCAATTGATCCGCATACCGGGGTAAAAGTCGATAAAGCATCGGCTTATATTGTTTCATTGAACAAACAGGGAAATGTAGCTTACTTTGAATCGGAAGAGAATTACCAGAACTTTCTTCTGTCAAACCAAGGAATAAAAAAGTAGGATCTGAAGAACAGATTTACTTTCAAATGAGCATGCAAAAAGGGCAGTCCAAAAATGATTCGGACTGCCCTTTTTTTATAATTAAATAAAAGCTTTAGATATTAGATCACTAAAGGTTCTGCTTTAAAACCTTTTGACTTGATAATAGCAATTATTTCTTCCTCTGTGGCACCATCCGATTGAACAGTAAGTATTTTATCGCTATTAGTAGTGTCTACATTCCATTCGCATATACCTTCTGCATGATTCAGATCTGATTGCACTTTCGCTACACATCCACCGCAATTAAGGTTTGTTTTAAATTGAAAATCTTTCTTTTCCATGGTATTGATATTTTAATCGTTATTTAATACTGTAAATTTCCGTTAATTAATCCTCAACTGACATACACTATTTCTGGTTTGATTTATGACATTTACTGATTCTAAAAACCAAATTCCAAACTCTAAATTTCAAGTTTCAGGTTTCAAGTTTCAAGTTTCAAAACTGTCACTTTAATTCTACATCCTAGATTTCACATCTTACATTTTACATCCCTAAAAACCTATCCCTTGTGCGACAATTCTTCTCTCGCAGATTGCTTCGCCTGTTCGCTATCGCTCGGGTTGGCTGATTTTACAGGTCTTTAATCTATAGTCTTTCTTCTTTCTTCTTTCTTCTTTCTTCTTTGCTCTTTCCTTTTTCCACATCTCACATTTTACATTTCACACTTCACATCTCACATTTTACAAATATCCATCTTCTTGTTAGCCATTAGTTAAAAACCGTTCTTTTCAAGCATCACTTTAATAATATATTTTAAAACTTGAAACCTGAAACTTGAAACCATTGACAATGTTTTAGACGTTACTATTAACTAAAAATAACCTCATTTTAACCCAATCCAAAATGTTAAGGAAGGAAAAAAATGAGGTCATTACTACAAATCAATAATAATAAAAAAATAAAAACGGCGGCTTCTAAATTTTGAAACCGCCGTTGGGCAAACGCATCAAGGAGTTTACTTTTTCCATTTTAAGCGAAGGCTGTTACTCACCACACTTACGCTGCTTAAAGCCATTGCAGCACCGGCTATCATTGGGTTCAACAAGAACCCGTTTATAGGATACAATATTCCTGCAGCAAGCGGAATACCAATAAGGTTATAAATAAACGCCCAAAACAAGTTTTGTTTGATCGTGGCTACTGTTTGTTTAGACAGTCGTATAGCCTGAGGTATCTTAGTAAGATCTGACGAGATAATGGTCATCTTAGCCACGTCCATTGCAATATCACTCCCCTTGCCCATTGCTATACTTACATCGGCGGTTGCCAAGGCTGTACTGTCGTTGATACCATCGCCAACCATCGCAACTGTTTTGCCTTGTTGTTGTAATTCTTTTATAAAGTCAGCTTTGTGTTGTGGCAATACTTCTGCCTTATAGTGTTTAATACCTGTTTGTGCCGCGATAGCTTTTGCAGTAGCTTCGTTATCACCTGTCAGCATATAAAGTTCAATATTCATATCCTGCAATTCTTTAATTGCCTGAACTGATGTTTCTTTGATCTTGTCTGAAATTGCAATAACCGAAAGTGCCTGCTTACTATTGGCAAACCAAATTACGGTCTTAGATTCTTTGCCCCATTCCTCTGCCTGATTCAATAATGAATCTGCAATAACGATATTATTCTCTGCCAACAATTTCTTGTTCCCTACATAATATGTTTCCTCTTTGTAAGTGGCTTTTGCTCCTTTACCAGTAATACTGTCAAAATGGGATAGCACTACAGCTGGTGTACCTTCCAGATTTTTTACTACGGCTTCTGCCAACGGATGTTCTGATTGCTTTTCAATACTTAGCAAAACATCTTTGGTTGCATCTGCATCATCTAGCCACTTTATACCCGTCACTTGAGGTCTTCCTTCAGTAATAGTTCCTGTTTTGTCCAGTACAATAGCAGTCACTTTTCTTGCCAGTTCTAAACTTTCAGCATCTTTAATTAATATTCCGTTTTCAGCACCTTTACCTACACCTACCATAATGGCCGTTGGTGTAGCCAGTCCTAAAGCACAAGGGCAGGCAATAACCAATACTGTAACAGCAGCCAATAGCGCTTGAGCCACAGCATTATCTCCACCCAGAACAATCCAGGCAATAAAAGTTAGAAGCGCGATACCAATTACTATCGGAACAAATATACCGGCAATCTTATCAACTAATTTCTGTACAGGGGCTTTGCTTCCCTGCGCGTCCTGCACCATTCTGATAATTTGGGCAAGCATCGTTTCTTTACCTACTTTAACCGCTTTAAACTGAAAGCTTCCTTTTTGGTTAATTGTTCCCGCAAACACTTTTTCATTTTCTTTTTTCAATACCGGAACTGGTTCACCGCTTAACATACTTTCATCCACATAAGAATGACCGGAAATAACCATACCGTCGACAGCAATTTTTTCACCTGGTTTTACCAGAACAATAGCTCCGACATTTACCTCTTCAATAGCCACTTGTTTTTCTGTACCGTCGGGCTGAATAACCATCACGGTTTTGGGCTGTAAACCCATTAACTTTTTGATGGCTGATGAAGTATTACCTTTGGCTTTTTCTTCTAATAATTTACCCAGAAGAATAAATGCAATGACGACTGCCGCTGCTTCAAAATATACGTGGGCATGTAGTCCGCGTTGGTGCCAGAAATCCATGAATAACATATTAAACACACTAAACAAATAGGCAATTCCTGTACTCAAAGCCACTAATGTATCCATATTTGCCGAACGATGTTTTGTTTGTTTCCATGCATTTACAAAGAAATCTTTACCCAGCCATAAAATTACGGGCGTAGAAAAAAACCACATGATTTCATTGGCATAAGGCATATCCATAAAAAACATCCCTATCACTACTACTGGTAACGACAGTAAAACGGCCCAGATGGTTTTGTTTTTTAGTTTTTTGAATTTCTCTGCATGAATAGCCTCTAAAGACTCTTGTTGTTTCGCTTCTTCTAAAATAAGTAAATCGTAACCAACGGCCTGAACAGCTTTTTGAAGTTTAGAAGCATCTGTAAGATTGGGAAGATACTCTACTGTAAGATTTCCTGTTGCAAAGTTTACCGATGCATCTACTACTCCCAATTCATAAGTGACGATACTTTCTGCACTTCCTGCACAAGAAGCACAAGTCATTCCTAAAACTGGGAATGTATTTTTAACTGTTGGCACACCATATCCCAGGTCTTTTATCGCCTTTACGGCATTACCAACAGTTTCATTATCTTTAACCGTAATAGCAGCCCTGCGGTTGTTGACTTCTACTTTGTGGGTTTCAACGCCTTTAACTTCGGCTAATCCTTTCTCTACGATTAATGCACAGTGCTCGCTCTCTACATCTTCCAGCGGAATGTAAATTGTTTCCTTACTATTAAAATTTGTTGCCATAATTCGCTTCTTTTATTATACCTGCAAAGTTGGCAACAATAGCACTGAATTCTATTGTGGAATTATGGATTTGATTTGTAAAATTTACTTAGACCTCATCTAAAGGTTTTCTTTTCTCTGTCCGAATTTGTTTGAAGTGGCTTGGTGTTAATCCGGTTACTTTTTTAAACTGATTGCTCAGATAAGCAACACTTGAATAGTTTAAGCGTAAAGCTATCTCGCTAAGTGATAACTCATCGTAGACCAAAAGCTCTTTTATTTTTTCGATTTTTTGTGCTATAAAGTACTTTTCTATGGTAGTACCTTCCACTTCAGAAAACAAATTTGAAAGGTAGTTGTAGTCATGATTGATTTTCTCGCTCAGGATATCAGACAGATTGTTTTTGGTATCATTATCCTGATGATGTACCAGGTCAATAATGATGTTTTTTATCTTTTCGATGATTCTGCTCTTTTTATCATCTATGACTTCAAATCCTAGCGGAACCAGTACTCCCTCCAGTAAGTTTCTTTCCTCTTGCTTTAGTTCTCTTGTCAGTGTAACTTCTCCCAGCTTAATATTGGTAAAGCCCAAACCGAGTTTTTCGAGTTCGTTTTGAACTACCATAATACAACGGTTACAAACCATGTTTTTAACAAATAATGTACTCATAATCTCGTTTGATCAGAATTTTTAATTCAGTATGTATTTACAAACTTAGCACTAAAATTCAATTAATCATACAATCAGAAGATCTAACAAATTTTACTCAACAGATTAAAGAAGATTATAAATTGCGATAAAGAAAAAAATCACTCCCAATCCAAATGAAATTTCGCTGAGAATTAAAAAGATTCTCGAAAACAATAATGTTCGATGCAAACCCTTTTCTTCTTCAGCAGCTTTAGCCGCATTTCCATTGTTCTGAGCGCGCAATAAACAAATAAACCAACTCATCACGTCTGTGGCAAAATACCTGTGACACAGACAAGCGCCTGAACAAATAACAAAAAATACTAAGGCTACAATAAATTCAGAGTAATCTAATTTAGGAGCTAATCCTTCATTTTTTATTTTCGCAATGAAAAGTGCCCCAAACCCTGCAATGGCCAATAAAGAAAGCCGAAGTAGCTCAGCTGTAAATTTGATATAATTTTCAGAAATCATAAAGTCAGCCTGATAATCTGCTTCATCAACTGCGTATGTTGTTGCCATGATATGTAGTGGTTAATTGGTTAGTGCTTTGCAATCAAGAGTGAAATTATAAATAAAAGAAGCAAATCAAATATATCAAACTTAAAAACATATAAATCAAGTATTTATACTTGATTTAAATTTCACTAATAAGAGATTCAAAAAGATACTTTATTGGAATAGCCGCTCATTTTTACAAGAAAAACGAGTTAAAATATCTACAATCAATATTTAACTCGTTTTCTTAATGTTTAAAAGTTTAAAAATTACTCCTTTTTATAAGGACATTCCGAAGCAGTGCCTGAAGCTCCCGATGATCCTGCTTTATAAGTTCCCGGGAATTGCTCTTCTATTAAACGTTTCTGATCAGGAGAAACATCTTCCATTTTACGAAGTGTATTGACCTGAATGTGTGGCCAGCTTGTAGTGCCTCCATCATCTCCGAAATCAAATTCGAAAAATATAACCTGCTCGTATTGCAACTGAAGAATTTCTTTATCATTTTCAAAAATTGTTTCTACCCACATTCTCATGTTCATTTCAACCGTAGGAACAAAACGATTCACAAACGGAACATTTAATATCCCTCCTTGTGCTCCTGTTTTATTTTTGGACGACAATTCTATCAATACATGGTTTCTTACCTCTTTTTCGCCTTTCAACGTATCACGAAGGCGTAAATCCGGTCTTACAGAATACGGATACAAATGATTTGCCAGTATTCGCTGGGTGTAGATTTTATTTTCACCTTCATCATTTACATCGTTTAATTCCTCAAATACCCAAGGCGGTGGCGGTGCGTCAAGATTTATAGGCTCTTTACTTGCACCAGCTCCCCCCATTGTTCTCGAAATAGAGAGATGATTATAGTCCCAAGCCGCAAATCCTTCAGGAAACTCCGGCGCTCCTTTAACTAAATAGCCTTTTTTACCGGGAGTTAAATCGCCTAACAACGTGATTGTACTTCCATGTGGAATTACGCCGCTTCGGGAGATCGAATAATCGGGTATAAAATATGGTCCGGTCTGACCCGCTCCTGCTTTTAATTCTTTAGAAGCAATAATCTCATAATATTTGCGTCCGTTTAAGTTTTCCAGCGTTACATATTCTTTCTTCCCCTGATCGTTCTTGATTAGAAAAAGAGTTTCGTCCTGATATCCGCTTTTGTATAAATCTTTGTGCGGGTTATTTGGTGATACTGCATGTACACCGCGATCTTCTTTAATCGTTTTATCTGTTGCCGCATAATTAAAAATATCACTCAACCATAAATACATACCGTTCTCTTCGTGAATCGGAGTATACTGCAATGCATCCTGCCCTGGTATGCTGTTTACGCTTTTAATACTTTGTTCGTATTTTACTGCTCCACAAAACTGCTCATTTGCACCTCCGCGATTACGAACGCCTCCAGGCACGAGGTTAAAAGTTAATTTTTCGATATACTCTTCGCATTCAAAGCTGTACTTTCCAGGAATGGTTCCTGCATTAGTACCTGGAGAAGGCATGATGGTCGTGTGTATCCCGCTCCCTACTAGTTTTCTCTTACTCTGGTCTTCATTGTTATTGTTATAGCTCACCCAGGTACCTTCTAATACCCTTAAAATTCCGTAATCTACATTGTTTACAATTGTTTGTAGGTTTTCCTCATAAAAAGGTCGGATCGGGTCTTCAATCTGAACTTTTTGATACTTGGACATTAACTTATGCAGTATTCCTTCTTCTTCCTGAAGAGCTCCAAATACCGCTTCATTTGCCTTTTGAGCAAAATCGGCCGTAAGCTGATTTAAATTCCCCCCTTCTTCAAGGTCTTTACGTTTTAACATAATATTCTTTTTTTAGCGTTAATAACTTGTGTATTTAAAAATTAACCCTGCATTCTCTTATCCGCTCAAAGTTTTTAATCTTGTAAAAGCCTTTCAAACCCATCATTTTTTGATGTAAAATACGGGGTAATTTACCGTTAGATTAAAACCCAATCATACCGTTCAAAAGGTGTCCAAGGCAATTTCTAAGGGATTAAATCTTTACCAATTAATTTCTTACAAGATTGTAAAGTAACCTAATTTATAGCGATTGAAGACAAGTATTAATACCTGTTTTGCGGGTAAGGAGACCAGAAAAAACACATCGTCCTTCTTCATTTTTCAGTTTAACAGTAACGAGAAAATAAAGTACAACTTACCCCGTAGTTGAAACTGTGTGTTATATTAAATAGGATGTATTTTCAAAACAGATTCAAAAACACTAACCAAATATTTGCATCAAGCATTGCCTCTGGTTTTGATAATAGAAATAGTATACATTACTACTCTCCCTGCAGTTGAAACTGCAAGCCATATTAAACTAGGATGAAATTTCATAACAGATTCAAAGACACTAACCGATTATTAGCAGGAAACACAGACCGCGCCTTAAATCATTAAAAAACAACACAATACGAAGTGAAAATTTGATTAAGACAGAAGTTCCAAATTTTCATAGAATTATTTTGTCTCGTCCTAAAAAAGCGATACAGGTTATTACATAAAAATAATTAATTAAACAGTTGCAAGAACCCTCTTGCAACTGTTTTTTGTTTTATATCT
>NZ_CADCST010000118.1 GCF_902804485.1 Flavobacterium collinsii
ATGCATTCTCAAAATCAAATTCAAATGAGAAGATATAAAACAAAAAACAGTTGCAAGAGGGTTCTTGCAACTGTTTAATTAATTATTTTTATGTAATAATCTGTATCGCTTTTTTAGGACGAGACAATTTGTTAAAGGAGATTATTTTTCAGATCCCGCTTTTGGTTTTCTTGCCAGAATGTAAATTGAGACTAAAAAAACAATGATGTAAACTATCGCTAATGCGGGTTTCTCGAATTTTAGCTTTTCAAAGTCGAATTGTTTATAAATCGTTACTCCTAAAATGATTGCGACAACCAAAAAAGTAAACGATATTGATCTTTTTTTTTCCATTTTTTAAGGTTTTATAGGTATGTTTATTAGTATTCTTAGAATAGCGACAACTCTTCCGGCGGGTATGATTCCCAACAAAACAGGATGTAGCTGCTTTTAGATCTTAGCAGGTTTTTTGTTGATTTTTCCTTTTATTCCGGCAGAAAATTACTTTCTGGAAAATAAATTCTCTACCACCCAGGCAGGGCCAATCATTAAAAACTGAAGATCTTTTAGAAAAGAAGGTTTTTTTCCTTCGATATTATGTCCGTAGAACTGTCCGATCCAGGCAATCGCAAATACGCCGATGGAAAATATCCATAAAGGGAAAACCTGTCCGATATAAAAATTTACAACCAGGCAAATTGCTGATAAAACGGCAATCTTAAAGGCCATTGCTACTGATAAGCGAATGTAAAAAAGAAGTACAAAAACTAAAACAACAGCTGCCCAGTTTTCGATAACAGGAGCATTTAGTTTTAAAGTATCGGAAATGACATTGCTTGGAATACTCATTAATAAACCTACGATCGAAAAGTAAATAGCAGGTACGCAAACATAATGAATCGCCTTGTTTTTGGGGTTCTGATGACTTACTGCGTACTCATCAAACCATTGTTCTAATGTTCTCATTGTTTTGGATTTAGGATAGTAAATCTACTAAAATTTCCTTTAGTTTTATCTATTTTAAACTTTCGTAGAAAGGAATGTGGCTAATCTTCAGAAAAATACTGATGTAGGAGGGAATGGTAATTTAGCTGAAGACAATTCAGGGAATCCTTAAAGTGTAATAGAGTTTGTAATGATAAAGCAGATATAAAAATGGTTAGTATAAAAATTAAAGTTGCGTCATTTTAAAATTTCAATACTTCTTCGACTGCGAAAAAATGTTAAAATTTAGATTAAACACTCAAATAATAGAGCATATGTCTTATTTTGATAGTTTTATGGCTTTATTCGGTGTGCTATCCATTTTTTACTTATTAAATTTGACAAAATTTAAAGCAAATCTTGTTAAATAATCAAGTATGAGTGGGAAGAAAACTAAAAAAAAGAGAGTCATACAGGTTTATGTCACTTTACAACGCAAAGAAGATCAAACAGAGAAAGTAATAAACAAGTACAATTTTCATGAATATTTAGAGGTAAGAAATGATACTTTGGAAGATATAATCATAAAAGCAAGAATAATTTTTAGCGTACTTATTCTTCTCGCTTTTTTCGTTTCATTTATAACATTATTGATCATGAGAGTTATTGATTAATGACACTGAGAAGTTTCTTTCTGATTGTAATCAAAAACATTGTCCCACAGTGCGTCGATCGTACTGAGTGATTGATCTAGCGAAAGTACACTCCATTTTCCATTGGATTCAATACCAAGCCCCATATCTTTTAGTTTTAACAAAGCATCCTGAACATCAAAATCGAGGTCTGTATTTAGTTTTGTTGTAAACCATGATTCAATTTGAGTATCAAGTTCATTGGCGGTAATTGGGAATTCGGCTTTGAACAAAAATGTATAAGCCAGAATGGTTTCCTTTAACACCTCCTCTTCAGAAGAATTCAACAGCGAATAAAAAGCACCGCTGTTATTTCCAAGGTTTTTAAAATAAAGACTATCTGAAAGTATTTTGGAATATTTAATTTTCTTATTGACAAAGTTGCTGTATTGACGGAACAGATAAAGTGACAAAATGCCCAATGCTATTAAACCTTGGTTTAAAGAAGCTTTGCTGTTAAGTAAATCTATAGTTTCACCCGATTGATATGCTGCATACATACCGATCAAAGCAGGGATTACGGTTGTGCTTAAAAGTGAAATTCCACCTCCGATTCCGGGAACCCAAAAAAATAATTTATCTGTGGTAGACATTCTCGGAATGGCATTTGGAAATATGGTTTCGAGATCATTTTTAGGAACACGTTTAAAGATTTTTAAAGCGACTGACCCGGGTTCAATGGGCATTTTTCCCAATTTCACTTTCTTTTCTTTAATGTAATCCTCTTCGCTGTAATGGAGATAAATTAAGACACGATCATAATATTCGATTTCAATTTCTTTTTTCCAGAAAAAATATTTCTTAATCTTTTCTTTTGCTTTATGATGTCCCCGTACGTATAATTCGTAATCTTTAAAGGCATTAAAATCAATTGAAAGTTTTAAACCAATTAAGTCTGAATCTTCAAAAGCTTTGTCTAGTGTTTCCTGATCTATTCGGTGATAATTTCCCTGTTCTAAAACCGTAAGCAATGTTTTTTTGAAAATGGTGAAATCGCTTTTTCCTCTAAAACTTTTACGTTCTTTTGGACTCAAATCCGGATCAAACTGAGCATAGTTTTGTTTTAGATTTCGGTTAAGATTAAAAGATTCGTAATGAAAATAATGCTCAATAATATCGAACAGTTTTTTGAAATCATCAACTTTTTTCGAATCGTCAGCAAAGGTGCTAAGCTGTTGTTCCAGTAAGAATTCTTTGTTAAAAGGAATATAATGTTCTCGTGTCATAGAGATTTAGGGCTTTGTTTTTTAAGGCTCAAAGATACATAGGTTCAAAGTGATTTTGTTTTGATCATCATAGAGTTTTTTGGAGTTTGTTGTTGTTTTATATTCAACGAGGAAGAAATCTTTGCCGTTAACTAATATAAACTGAAGCAGGCGTAACAATTGAAGAAACATAATCAAAAAAAGTGAGACTTTTAATCGTTGGCATCGATTAGAAATCTCACTTAATTGTTCCAAAAAAAATGACATCAATTCATAATCTTCCCTTAGGAAAACTATAGTTTTAAATAAAAATTATTTACGGCAATTTTACCACTTAATAAAGATCTGACACCCCGTATTTATACCTGTTTTTAGGTTTTTTTTGCCACAATAATGCAAGCGTGAAAAGGTTGGTTTTCGCTTTGATAATGAGGTTTTTATTTTTTTTTAAAAGGATCCTCGACTTTGTAGTGCAGCTGAAGTAGAATTTTGTTTGATACTATTTTTGCTCAGTTTTTTTTAATTCTATTATTTTACTGATGTATTGTATCAGGTTTTCTTTCTCTACCGAAAAGGGGGCTTTTTCGTTTTCTGTACGCAGATACAAATCGGCGATACTTTGGGCATCCATATTTTTGTTTAGGTAATGGTATTCGGTATACTTTATAATGCTTTCTACAAAAAGTTCCTGTAGCTTACCTTTTTCTATAGTTTCTTCGTCTCCATTTTTTATTTTTTCTATTTCAGATTCTGGTAAATCAATGGTGAGGTAAGTAGTATTTACAGCCACATTAGAGAGCATTTCTTCTGTCGCTTTTCCTGAGGCATTGCAATAGGCACAGGGGCCTGGTGCCCATTTTAATTGATTGTTTAAACGTTTTATATCTTCCCAATCTACAAAACCTTTTCCGAGACATCTTGGGCATCTGGAATTTGATTTTTTAAACAGAAAATTAAAAAGAGTCATTTTTTAAAATTTGGTTAAGGTTTTACAGTCTCACGAAGATAATTTATTTATGTAAGAAAAATATCTTTAAAGCAGATTGTTTTTTGAGATTGTAAACATTTTAATAATAGAGAAAATATCAGATTTTTACTCTACAATAGGCCCCGTTTTTAAGTGCAGAAATTTGAGCAGAGAACCTGTAAGTCAGATGTTTTATATTGTTGTTTGTTCTTTAAAAAAATGTGGGATAATAGAATATTTTTATCAAGAGCAGAATCGAATTCAGAAAGTTTTGTTTAAATTTATGCACCTCAAATTTAAAGAGAATCTACAAGTTAAAGTAACCGGAGTTAAGAGCCGGGATTGCCTATAGAGCATTGCGTCTAAGATTTTTTTTTTAAAGCCAGTATTAAAATATTTTTAATGTTCGTGTAACAGAAATTGTGAACGAACATCTAAGTATAGGGTATCCTCATTAAGAAGCCCCTGGGTTATTTTAGATTCGGAATTTCTCATAATCCATTTTAGTAAGGATTTATAATTCAGCGTAGTTCTGTAATTCGTTGATTATTTCATGTATCATTAAAGTAGAAAAATATGGTTGTTGAAGTTTTTAAAACAAATGTGCAAAAAGAGGCAGATAAAAACTATGTCATTGCCGTTATTCAAACCCAGTTTCCCGATTATAAAATCAACTTTGATTTAGAAGATTGCGATAAAATATTGCGTATAGAAGGTATTGATCTGCAGCCTGACAATATTATCGATTATGTAAATTGTCTTGGATATACTTGTGTAAAATTAGAATAATTAAACTATGATAAATTTTATTGTTTTTTGCTTTTTACTGTTAGTGAAACAGTTTTAAGATTCGGTTTTAGAATAGGAAAGCTTTCTTTAATATATGTGCACATTATTTTTTAAATTTGTGTTCTTATGAAAAAAAAGTCTTCTCTTTTTGATTTCACTCAAAAAGTCAATTACAAAAACGAAATTTTAGCGGGATTAACAGTTGCTATGACCATGATTCCTGAATCATTATCGTTTGCAATTCTAGCCGGTTTTCCACCTTTGGTGGGATTGTATGCTGCTTTTATTGCGGGTTTGGTTACCTCTGTTTTTGGAGGAAGACCTGGAATGATTTCGGGTGGGGCAGGAGCGACCGTTATTGTTTTAATCGCTTTAATGAAATCGCACGGTATAGAATATGTTTTTGCAGCCGTCGCGCTTGGAGGTATCGTTCAGATCTGTGTTGGTCTTTTTAAGCTCGGAAAATTTATCAGACTGGTACCACAGCCAGTCATGTATGGTTTTGTAAACGGACTCGCGGTAGTAATTTTTATGTCACAGCTGGAACAATTTAAAACCGTTGTGAATGGACGAACTATTTGGCTACAGGGATCTCCGCTTTATATTATGCTGTGCTTAGTTCTACTTACGATTGGAGTGGTAGTGCTTTTTTCGAAGATAACAAAAACAGTCCCTGCTTCTTTGGTGGCTATTATGGTCGTATTTGCAATCGTACTAATCTTTAATATTGAGACCAAAACGATTCAGGATATTGCTTCTGTACAGGGAGGATTTCCTCCTTTTCATATCCCGAATATTCCACTTTCTTTTGAAACTTTAAAAATTATATTTCCGTATTCGGTAATTGTTGCAGCAGTTGGTTTAACAGAAGGTTTATTGACTTTGAACCTTGTTGATGAGATAACAGGTACAAAAGGTAATAGTAATAGAGAGTGTATTGCTCAGGGGAGTTCAAATATAGTGAATGGCTTCTTTTTTGGGATGGGCGGATGTCCAATGATTGCACAGACGCTGATCAATCTTTCTGCCGGTTCGAGAGCGCGACTTTCGGGAATAATCGCTTCTTTGACTATTTTATTAATCATTCTTTTTGGAGCGCCTGTAATTGGGAAATTACCAATGGCTGCTTTAGTAGGGGTTATGATGATGGTGGCAATTAAAACTTTTGAATGGACAAGTTTTAAAATTATAAATAAAATGCCCAAACACGATATTTTTGTTGGAATTCTGGTGGCGGTAATTACAATTTTATTGCACAATTTGGCTTTGGCGGTTTTGATTGGGGTGATTATTTCGGCTCTGGTTTTTGCGTGGGAAAGTGCCAAAAGAATTCGTGCCAGACATTATATTGATGAGGCAGGAATAAAACATTACGAAATTTACGGACCCTTATTTTTTGGTTCGATTGCTGCTTTTGTAGAGAAATTTGATGTTGCAAATGATCCTGACTATGTAATTATTGATTTTAAAGAAAGCCGAATTGCAGATATGTCAGCTATTGAAGCATTAAATAATTTGACGAAAAAGTACAGTCAGTTAAATAAAGTGATCGAATTGAAACATTTAAGTGAAGATTGTGTTGTTTTACTTAAGAATGCCAAAGCTGTTATTGATGTAAATGTAATTGAAGATACAACGTACAAAGTAGTCTCTTAATTAGATAATGTGGCAATTAGAAAAATTATGCGTAACGTATGGCAATTATCTAATTACCTAATTGCCACATTTCCGAATTATTTAAGCATGCTGCTGACTTCACTAAACTTTCCGTCGACTTCATCAATTTGCAAACCTAGGATGTGAGCAATTAAAGGATATACCGAAACATTCTGAAATGATCCTACTGTTTTATTTACTTTAAAAGCCGGGCCTTTTGCATAAAAAATGGCCTGCATGTCTTTCTCTTTGTTGTCATAACCATGCGTACCTCCGTTTACATCCTGAGAGGATTTTTTTACCAAACTGTAACTTTTTTTGGCTTCAATTACAAAATCATGGACTCTTGGATTAGTTCCGTAGTGCAGTCTTTTTGGAACCTCATTGGATTTCCAGAATTTAATATGAGGTACTTTCTTTAATGCATTTGTGATGGAGTCCTGAAAGCCCGGTTTTGCCTGTAAACTCATAATTGGATTAATCACGGCTTTGTAGCCCAGCCATTCGGGCTTCAGATAATCCAGAACCGCTACTTTTTTATCATTACTAATATTGGCCATTCCGTGATCTGAAACAATAATGAGATTGATTTGTTTTCCAATTGATAACTGATCCAGTTTAGAAGATAATCGCCCCATAAGCGTATCCATTTTTCTGATTGCTTTTTCATTTTCAAGAGAAAGCGGGCCAAACTTATGTCCGGTATGATCAGGTTCATCAAAATACAGGCTGATAAAATGCGGACGTTCTTTTTCAGGAAGCTGAAGCCATTTGATTACAGTATCGATTCGGGTTTCGTAAGGAATTTTGTCATCGTATTTTTTATAAATACCAGGTCTTTTCTGATCGGTATCTGAACCTGGCCAGAAAAAAGAAGCAGTCTTTATGCCCTGTTTTTCAGCAACATTCCAAATGGGATTTCCGCCATAAAATCGGGAATCATTTTTGGCATTTGTTGACAACGAGAAAGATTCGTTTAAAGCTGCATCATAAAAAACATTATTAATAATTCCGTGATGATCGGGATAAAGTCCGGTTACTATCGCATAATGATTAGGGAAGGTTTTACTTGGGTAAGAAGGTCGCATTGATTTGGCATGAACGCCCTGTTTTGCTATTTTATCGAGATTTTGAAGTTTAAAATGTTTGGCATAATCCCAACGAAATCCATCCATAGAAACTAAAATCACATAAGTATCTTTATTGGATTGAGCATTTAAAATAAAAGAAAGCGAGAAGAAAAGTACGGATAGGAGAGTGGTAAAATGCTTTTTCATTGTTGTAATTATTGAGTTACAAAGTTATTAATAACCATTTTCATCCGCAAAAACAGAATGTTAAACAATCATAAAGTAAAAATTGTTTGCCACGAATTACACGAATTTTCACGAATGCTATATCTGAAAGAGGTTGCCACAGATTAAAAGGATTAAATAGATTAATCTGTGAAAACCTTTTAGTTTGCGACAAAGAAAATATTCGTAAAGATTAGAAAAAACAATTCGTGAAAATTCGTGTAATTCATGGCAAAAAAAAACGCCAGATTAATATCCGGCGTTTTAAGTTTTAAAGAAAGAACGATTACATCATTCCTGGCATACCGCCACCCATTGGCATTCCGCCAGCGTTTTCTTCTTTAATATCGATTAATGCACACTCGGTAGTTAAGATCATTCCAGAAACTGAAGCAGCATTTTCTAATGCAACACGAGTTACTTTTTTAGGATCGATAATACCTGCTTTAAGCATGTCTACATATTCATCAGTTTTTGCGTTGTAACCAAAGTCACCAGAACCTTCACCTACTTTTGCTACTACTACAGAACCTTCAAGACCTGCATTTTCAACAATAGTTCTTAATGGAGATTCAACAGCGCGAGCTACAATTTGAATTCCGGTTGCCTCATCAGCATTATCCGCTTTAAGGTCAGCCAAAGCAGCTTTTGCTCTTAATAAAGCTACACCACCACCAGCAACAATTCCTTCTTCAACAGCAGCACGTGTTGCGTGTAACGCATCATCAACTCTGTCTTTTTTCTCTTTCATTTCAACTTCAGAAGCAGCACCAACATAAAGAACAGCAACACCACCAGCTAATTTAGCCAAACGCTCTTGCAATTTTTCTTTATCATAATCAGATGTAGTAGCCTCCATTTGACCTTTAATTTGGTTTACTCTGTTTTTGATGATATCAGCTTCACCAGCACCACTTACAATGGTTGTGTTGTCTTTATCGATAGAAACTCTTTTTGCAGTTCCTAACATTTCGATCGTTGTATTTTCTAGTGTATAACCTCTTTCTTCAGAAATTACAGTTCCACCAGTTAAGATTGCGATGTCTTCTAACATTGCTTTTCTTCTGTCACCAAAACCTGGAGCCTTTACAGCAGCGATTTTAAGAGCACCTCTTAATTTGTTTACTACTAATGTAGACAGAGCTTCTCCGTCAACATCTTCAGCAATAATTAATAATGGTTTTCCTGATTGAGCAACTGGTTCTAAAACAGGTAGTAATTCTTTTAAAGAAGATACTTTTTTGTCGTATAATAAGATGTATGGAGAGTCTAATTCAACTTCCATTTTTTCTGGATTTGTTACGAAGTAAGGAGAAAGATATCCTCTGTCAAATTGCATACCTTCCACAACATCTACAAATGTATCAGTTCCTTTAGCTTCTTCAACAGTAATAACTCCTTCTTTACCCACTTTTGCAAATGCAGTAGCGATTAGTTCCCCAATCACTTCGTCATTGTTTGCAGAGATAGAAGCAATTTGTTTGATTTTATCAGAATCACTTCCTACTACTTTTGCTTGTTTTGCAAGATCAGCAACGATTGCTTCAACCGCTTTATCGATACCACGTTTCAAATCCATTGGATTTGCTCCTGCTGCAACGTTTTTAAGGCCTTCTTTTACGATTGCCTGAGCTAAAACTGTAGCAGTTGTAGTCCCGTCACCCGCTAAATCATTGGTTTTAGAAGCTACTTCTTTAACCATTTGTGCGCCCATGTTTTCTAATGGGTCTTTTAATTCGATTTCTTTTGCAACCGAAACACCATCTTTAGTAACGGTTGGTCCACCAAATGATTTTCCGATAATTACGTTACGACCTTTTGGTCCAAGAGTTACTTTTACAGCATTTGCTAATGCATCAACACCACGTTTTAATCCGTCACGTGCTTCAATATCAAATTTTATATCTTTTGCCATTTTTTATTATTGCTTTAGGCAGTAGGCTTTACGCTTTTCTACTGCTGAATTAATATTTGTTTTTGCTTTAAGCTTTAGGCTTTAGGCTTTAGGCTTTTTTGGAAGCTTAGGGCTTATTGCTTACAGCCTACGGCTTAATTAGTATTTGCTTTAATTTGTAAATTTTGCTTTTTATATTATTGATTTTCTCGATTAGATTTTCTGCAACTTCATTGTTCAGATATTGCAGGTCTTTAATTAAAATCAAAAGATATTCGGTTTCATTTGCAGAACCCAAAGCTATGTTGAGAAATTGATTGAACTCTTTGTCGCTATTTCTTCCACATCCTTCACTAATATTAGTTGGAATTTATGAAGAGGCTCTTCTTATTTGACTTGTTAATCCATAAAGTTCTTCTTTTGGAAAAGTAGAAGTTATTTTATAAATCTCTAAGGTGAAAGAATGACTTAGCTGCCAAATGTCATATTTTTTAAAATCTCTCATTTTTTTGTAGCTTTAAGCTTTAGGCAATATGCTTTAAGCTTTCTGAAAAGCCTACAGCTTAAAGCTTATAGCTTACAGCAATTTAGATAATTGCAAGGATATCATCCTCACGCATAATCAAATAATCAGTTCCTTCCAGTTTTAATTCTGTTCCTGCGTATTTACCATAAAGAACAGTATCGCCCACTTTTACAGTCATTGTATGATCTTTTGATCCGTTTCCTACTGCAACTACAGTTCCTTTTTGTGGTTTTTCTTTGGCAGTATCTGGTATAAAGATTCCTGATGCAGTTTTAGTTTCAGCTGCAACAGGCTCAATAAGTACGCGGTCTGAAAGCGGTTTTATGTTTAAAGCCATGATTTTATTATATTATTAGGTTATACGTTTTTTAATGTTCTAGAAACTTTCAGAAACTGTGCCATGCTCATAAAACTGACATTATTTCTTAAAAAAAATGCCAGCTTTGACAGGCTGGCATTTTATATTGATATTGCAAATTATTATTTTGCTGCAGGTGTTGCCGGAGCAGGTGTTTGTTGAGCTGGAGCAGCTGGTGTAGCAGCAGGCGCTTCAGTTTTTTCAATGATTTTAGACTCACCGTCACTTAATGATCCTGTGAAACTTAAGCTTGAAAGCAAAATTAAAGCAATCAAAATAGTAGCCAATGTCCAAGTACTTTTGTCTAAAAAGTCAGTTGTTTTTTGTACTCCACCTAACATTTGAGTTCCGCTAATTGTAGAAGACAATCCGCCTCCTTTAGGGTTTTGTACCATGATTACTACGATCAATAGAAAGCAAACTATTGTGATTAAAACTAAAAAAATTGAAAATGTGCTCATTGTTTAAATATTATTGTTATTTTGTTGTAAAATCTTTATATCCGAAATACGGTCTGCAAAGAAACTAATTTTTTCTGGATATTTCAAAATTAATATTTCATATGCTTGTATTGCTTTTGTATATTTTTTTTGTTCTAAATATACTCTGGCTAAAGTCTCTGTCATTAAGTAAGAATTATCTTCCTTGTTTAAGTCAGATTGAACTGTTTGCGTTATTGCAGTCTGTTTGATAGGAGAGATTTTTGGATTGGTTTCGATGAATTTATCGATTAATTCCGCTTTTTTCTTTTTCTCTTCGTCAATTGTTTCAGTTTCAATTTTTGATTCGGTTACTTTTTCAGCCTGTTTTATTTCGGGTGAGGTTTCATCAGTTCTGTCAATAGGTTCCGTTCTGGATAATTGCAGCCATTCTTGAAAAGAATGTTTTTCATTAACAGAAAAATCTAAAGGCTGTCCTATTTCCAGATTTTCTTCTGCAACTTTTACACTCTCCGGAACTTCAACTTCTTTTAGTTCTTCAACTGCTTTAGGCTGTTCAGGAACAACTGTTGTTGCTTCTTTTATAGAATTTAAAATCGATTGCTCAATTGGATTAATTTTTACTTGCGGAATTTCTTCCTCTACGATTTCATCGAAAAAGGTTGGTGTTGGTTCTTTAGCCGGTGGTAATATAGGTTGTTCTATCGCTAAATTTGCTTCTGGCTGTTCCGTTTTTATGGGTTCTTCTACAGTTATTGGAGCGGCTTTTATAGGAGTGACAGAAACGGGTTGTTCGACAACAACTTCAACAGGTTTTTCTTCTGTTTTTACGGGTTCTTCAAAAGTTACTGCTGCGATTTCTTTTACAGCATCTAGAATAGATTGCTCAATGAAGGGTTTTACAGGTTCTTCTTCTATTTTTATCGGTTTTTCAAAAGTTACTGTTGCGGCTTCTTTTATAGAGTCCAGAATAGATTGTTCGATTGGATCAATTCTGATCTCAGTTGTTTTTTTTATTTCTTCAAATGAAACAATTTCACTGTCAAAAACTTTAATTTCCAGTAGGTCTCTTAGTTTTTTGTCGTAATATTCGCTTTGAATAGAGGTAAAAGCCTCAGAAGTAATAAAATCAAATAAAACGGTACGATCCGTAGTATGTGCTGCCGTAACTTTTAGGGCATAATTATACTTAAAGCTGTTTTGATCGTAAAGTCCTTTCAAGCGCAATGCTCTTGCACTTTGAAAATATGGGAACTCATTCAAAACACTTCCTAATGCATCTGCCTGCTTTTCTGTAATAGCATCAGGCTTGTTCATTAAGTAGGTATAATCCGTTACATTCATTTATTCTTTTATTTAATCGGTTAACTGTTTAATCGTTTTAATTGTTTGACTGTTTAATCGGTTGAACGGTTAAAGTTTTTAACGATTAAACAAATAAGTAAACTACCATTTTGCTAATGACTCATTGAAAATATCTTGGGTGATTCTTTCAAAAATAACCTGTAATGCTGTATTCAGAGTGGTTCCGGTAGGCAGTCCCTGTCCTTCGAAATCATAGTAGAATTCAAATGTTCTTTCGAAATCATCTTTTTCTTTCTTTTTGTTTGTGAATCTAACATTTACACGAACAGTCAAACGGTTTTGAGAAGCTCCCTGATTGGCAGTTGCTGTCATTGGAGTAGTTCTGTAATCTATAATTTCTCCTTCGTAAACTAAATCTCCACTATTGCTGACTAAGTTTAAATTGGTTTGATTTTGAATCAAATCCTGTAACGTTAAGGTAAAAGTTCTGTCGATTCCCGGTTCAATTAAATCAGCATTATTCTGAAAAAAGTTAACCTGAAAAGTTTTGGCATCGATGTTTCCTGTTCCCGTAAAGTTGTAAACCGAACAACCGCTTAACAGGAACAAGCTCATTAAGGCTAGTAAAGAATATATTTTTTTCATAATATCAATTGGGGTAAAATCCAATGTTTTAAATTCCAAATACCAAATTCCAATTTTTGGGAAACTCTATTTTTTTCAAATATAACAATTTGGATTTGAGCGCTAGCGAACTGGCGAAGCAATTTGGAGTTTATTTTTTAGATTCAGTTTTTAAACTTGGAATTTAAAATTTATTTGTTATAAATCGAATTGTTTAATTTTTCTGTACAAAGTTCGTTCGGAAATTCCTAATTCATCCGCCGCAGCTTTTCGTTTCCCTTTGTTTTTTTCTAATGACTTTTTGATCATTTCGATTTCTTTCTGTTCCAAACGTAAAACCTCTTCTTCTTCGATGGTTTCTGCAAACAAATAATTGTCATCCTGCATTTGATAATTTTCTTCGCGTGCAGTAGGGGTCATTACAGCGGTTCTTGGTTCTTCTTCAAAATCAATTTCGCTTTCGTTTTCCTGAGAGCCGTATATTTTCTGAATTAAATTCGGATTGATATCCTGCACTTTTGTGCCGTTTTTCATTAATTCTAAAGTAAGTTTCTTTAAATCATTCAGGTCACTTTTCATATCAAAAAGTACCTTGTACAAGATGTCTCTTTCGGTACTGAAATCACTTTCCTTTTTGTTTTCGTTAATAACAGAAGGCAAGTTACTTCCTTCGGTTGGCAAATACGATTGTAAAGTAGCTAATGAAATATCACGATTGGTTTCCAGAACCGAAATCTGTTCTGCCACATTTCGCAATTGACGAATGTTTCCGTTCCATCTGAACTTTTGAAGAAGCTGTACAGCATCATCGTCCAGCTTTAATGGAGGCATTTTGTATTTGTGTGCAAAGTCGGCTACAAATTTTCTAAACAATAAATGAATGTCATCGTTTCTTTCACGCAATGGAGGTAAAGTAATCTCTACGGTCGTCAAACGATAGTATAAATCCTCACGGAACTTTCCTTTTTCGATTGCATTGAACAAATTGACGTTTGTAGCGGCTACAATTCGAACATTGGTTTTTTGAACCTGTGATGAACCTACTTTGATAAATTCGCCATTTTCAAGTACACGAAGCAAACGAACCTGGGTGGTTAAAGGTAATTCTCCAACTTCATCCAGGAAAATAGTTCCGCCATCGGCTACTTCAAAATAACCTTCACGTGTGCTTGTAGCGCCTGTAAAAGCTCCTTTTTCGTGACCAAAAAGCTCACTGTCGATTGTTCCCTCCGGAATTGCTCCGCAGTTTACAGCAATATATTTTCCGTGTTTTCTGTGTGAAAGCGAATGGATGATTCTTGGAATATTTTCTTTACCTACACCACTTTCCCCGGTTACCATTACCGAAATATCAGTAGGCGCAACCTGAATGGCTTTCTCAATAGCACGATTTAGTTTAGGATCGTTTCCGATAATCTCAAATCGCTGTTTTATTGCTTGAACTGTTTCCATGTATGTTTTTGTTTCAAGTTTTATTTGTTTCAGGTTTCAGTCTATTGAATGGATTAGAGTATTAAAACCACAAATAATATTTTATCATTTGCCACGAATTTCACAAATTTTCACGAATTTTTTGAAATCGGGTTAATGAATAACTCTTTTATGTTGTAGTGACTTTTTATTAAAGTTAACAATAATTCCTAAATCACTATCAGCTAGTCTTAAATAATTAATTGTTTGAGCTGTGTATTCGTCTATAATATCTTTTGATGCTTTTACTTCTAAAATAATTTCATCATAAATAACAAAATCAGCATAGAACTTATGTGCTAAAACAATGTCTTTGTATTTAATGCTATATTCTTTTTCACGTTGAAAGGGAATATTGTGTTTTTTAAATTCATATTCTAAAGCATCTTTGTAAACAATTTCAAGCAGGCCTCCGCCAAGGATTCTATGAATTTCCATGCAAATGCCAACTATTTTAAAATATTCTTCCTTTCTATATAATTCCATCTTTGTCTTCTTATACAAACATATTGAATTATTAACTAAAGTAGGAAAATTAGTGTGAATTAGTGAGATTTGTGGCTAAAAAAAACTTTAATTCATTGCACTCAATCCAACCGCTTTACCTTTTAAAGTTCCACTAGTACAGCTTGTGATTTTTACGTTTACAAAATCTCCGATTTTATAATTTTCTTTAGGGAAAACTACCGTAATACTTTGTGAATTTCTTCCTGAGAATTCTTCAGTTGATTTTTTAGAGACTTTCTCGACTAAGACTTCAACCGTTTGTCCTACGAATTCTTCACTGCGAAACCAGGCATGCTTTTGTTGTAAGTCGACAATTTCCTGTAATCTTCTGGCTTTGGTTTCTTCAGCAACATCATCTTCCATTTTTCTTCCGGCCAAAGTTCCCGGACGCTCAGAGTAGGAGTACATATAACCAAAATTATACTTCACATATTCCATCAAACTCATGGTGTCCTGATGATCTTGTTCGGTTTCTGTAGGAAAACCGGCGATCATATCTTGTGAAATCGATGCGTTCGGAATAATTGCTCTGATTTTATCAATCAAAGTCATGTATTCTTCACGAGTGTGCAAACGATTCATTTCTTTTAAAATTCTGTTACTTCCCGATTGAACCGGTAAGTGAATGTGTTTGCAAATATTAGGATGTTTCGCAATAACGTGCAATACACTTTCATGCATGTCCTGCGGATTAGATGTCGAAAAACGGATACGCATTTTTGGAAAACCGACGGCTACCATCTCCAGTAATTGATCGAAATCAACTGCTGTTGCTTTCTGCATTTCAGAAGCATTTACGAAATCCTTTTTTAAGCCGCCGCCGTACCAAAGGTAACTGTCGACATTTTGACCTAATAACGTTATTTCTTTAAAGCCTTTGTCCCATAAGTCCTGAATTTCATTCATGATACTCTGAGGTTCACGACTGCGTTCACGCCCGCGTGTAAAAGGTACAACGCAAAACGTGCACATATTATCACAGCCACGGGTGATGGAAACCAGAGCAGTAATACCGTTACTCATTAAACGAACGGGTGAAATGTCTCCGTAAGTTTCTTCTTTTGATAAAATAACATTGATGGCATCGCGTCCTTCCTCAACTTCTGCTAATAAATTCGGAAGATCTTTGTAGGCATCAGGTCCAACAACAAGATCAACTATCTTTTCTTCCTCTAAAAACTGACTTTTTAAACGCTCGGCCATACAGCCCAAAACGCCTACTTTCATTTTCGGATTGATACGTTTTACCGCATTATATTTTTCCAGACGCTTGCGAATAGTTTGTTCTGCCTTATCTCGAATCGAGCAGGTATTTACCAAGACTAAATCAGCGTCTTCAAGAGTTTGTGTAGTGTTAAAACCGTTTTTAGATAAGATGGAAGCTACAATTTCACTGTCCGAAAAATTCATCGCACAACCGTAACTTTCAATAAAAAGTTTTTTAGTATTCTCAGGTTTATTTTCCAAAACGAGGCTTTCGCCTTGTTTGCTTTCCTCAATAATCTTTTCCATTGTATAATTTCAAAGTGCAAAGATAAGGTAAATGCCGTGAATCTGACAAGATGGCAGAGAAAAGATTTTAGATTTATGATTTTGTAATTTGTGGGATGTGACCTGTGAGTTGTGAGCTGTACTTTGTGATCTGAAATCTGAAATCTACAATCTAAAATCTCAAATCAACAATATAAAATCTACACCTATATATGTATGAAGAGAGATTACAGATAAATCTGCAATTTTAGGAAACATAATACTAAAATAACTCAAAAATGAGTTCGCGGGGCAGATATTTAAAAAAAATAGATACTTTTGTTGCAGAAAAATAGAGCAATGGCAAAGAATTTAGTAATAGTGGAGTCACCTGCAAAGGCGAAAACGATAGAGAAATTTTTGGGAAGTGATTTTCAGGTAGAGTCAAGTTATGGGCACATAGCCGACTTACCATCAAAGGAAATAGGGGTGGATGTTGAGAATGGTTTTAAACCTAAATATGAAGTTTCTCCGGATAAAAAAGCCCTGGTAAGTAAACTGAAAACACTATCTAAGAATGCCGAAATGGTTTGGTTAGCGAGCGATGAGGACCGCGAGGGGGAGGCTATTTCATGGCACCTGGCGGAAGAATTGAAACTAGATACTAAAAAAACGAAAAGAATTGTTTTTCACGAAATTACTAAGACTGCAATTCTTAAAGCAATCGATAATCCGAGAGAAATTGATTATAATCTGGTAAACGCACAACAGGCACGTCGTGTTTTGGATCGTTTGGTAGGTTACGAATTGTCTCCGGTATTGTGGAGGAAAATTAAAGGAGGTTTATCTGCAGGTCGTGTACAATCTGTTTCTGTACGTTTGATTGTAGAGCGTGAACGTGAAATTCAAAACTTTAATGCAGTTGCAACTTATTCTATTGTTGCAGAATTTGTAAATGAGGCTGGTAAAGCTTTTAAAGCGAAATTGCCAAAGAACTTCAATACTAAAAAAGAAGCCGAAGATTTTTTAAATAAAAACATCGGATCTCAATATCAGGTAGCCGATTTAGAAACTAAACCTACCAAAAAATCACCAACAGCACCTTTTACAACTTCAACGCTGCAACAGGAAGCAGCAAGAAAATTGTATTTACCGGTTGGAATCACCATGCAGTTAGCACAACGTTTGTACGAAGCCGGATTGATCACTTATATGAGAACCGATAGTGTGAACCTTTCTACTGAAGCGATGAATGCTGCTGAAGCTGAAATTATAAAATCATACGGAAAAGAATTTTCTAAGCCGAGAACTTTTGCGAACAAAAATAAAGGAGCACAAGAGGCGCATGAGGCTATTCGCCCTACTGATATGTCACGTCACACTGTGAACATCGATCGTGATCAGGCTCGTTTGTATGATTTGATCTGGAAGAGAACCCTGGCTTCACAAATGAGTGATGCGCAATTGGAAAGAACAAATGTAAAAATCGAGGCGAACAATCACGATGAAATTTTTACAGCTTCCGGAGAAGTTTTACTTTTTGAAGGATTCTTAAAAGTGTACCTGGAAGGACACGATGATGATGAAGAAGAACAGGAAGGAATGTTACCGGCCTTAAAAGTAAACGAAAAATTAGCGAACAACTATATTACTGCAACCGAAAGATATTCAAGACCTCCGGCACGTTATACAGAAGCTTCCTTGGTAAAAAAATTAGAGGAATTAGGAATTGGACGCCCGTCTACCTATGCACCAACAATTTCTACCATCATTAACAGAAATTATGTTGAAAAGGGAACCCTGGAAGGTCAGGAGCGTAATTATACCCAATTGACATTGCAAAATAGTAAAGTTGGAGAGAAACTGTTGAAAGAAAATACAGGTTCGGACAAAGGGAAATTAGTTCCAACAGATATCGGAACAATTGTTACTGATTTCTTAGTGAAAAATTTCGGAAACATTCTGGATTATAATTTTACAGCAAAAGTAGAACAGGATTTTGATGAAATTGCTGAAGGAAATATCGATTGGGCTACCATGATGCAGGAGTTTTACAATAAATTTCACCCAAATGTAAAAGAAGTTGAGGCTAATGCTGAACGTGAAAGTGGGGAGAGAATTTTAGGAAAAGATGCTGACGGAAGACAAGTTTCAGTTCGTTTAGGAAAATTTGGTCCAATGGCTCAGATTGGAGAAGCGGATGATGAGGATAAAAAGTTTGCCAGCTTAATGGCAGATCAGAATATTGGAAGTATTACACTGGAAGATGCTTTGAATTTGTTTTTACTTCCTAAAAGTTTAGGAGAGTATAAAGGAGAAGAAGTTGAAGTAAATAATGGTCGTTATGGTCCTTATGTACGTCACGGAAGTGTTTTTATTTCGTTACCAAGAGGAGAAGATCCTCTAAGTCTTTCTAAAGAGAGAGCTCAGGAATTGATCGATGAAAAAGCACTTGCTGATGCGCCAATTGCGGTGTATAAAGGAGAGTCGGTTCAAAAAGGAGTTGGTCGTTTTGGTCCGTTTATCAAATGGAATGGTCTTTTTGTAAATGTGAGTAAGAAATATAATTTTGATAATTTATCTCAGGCAGATATTGAAGAATTGATTGAAGATAAATTGCAAAAGAATATCGATAAAGTACTTCATAATTGGGAAGAAGAAGGAATTTTGGTTGAAAAAGCCCGTTGGGGTCGCTCTGTGATTACAAAGGGGAAAATCAAAATTGAATTGAGTAAAGATGTTGATGCTACAAAATTAACATTGGCCGAAGTTCAGGAAATGATTGCAAAAAAAACACCGGCTAAAAAGACACCGGCTAAAAAAACAACAACTGCAAAGAAAGCTCCGGCTAAAAAACCGGCTGCAAAAAAGAAATAAAGAATGGAATTTGATTTTTTAGAACCGGTTAACGAAGGGATTTTAAAATTCATTAGTTCGTTGTCTTCACAAGAGCTGGGTAGTAAAATAGTTTTGCATACTCAAGATCAGTTTCCGGATATTAGCAAAATAACTATTGCAATCATTGGTGTCTTGGAAGACCGTCGCAATGATGATGCTGTGAATGTGGTTAATTTGAATGCGGTTCGTAAAAGACTTTATAGCATGTTTCCTGGTAACTGGGATGCTTCGATTGCGGATTTGGGAGATATTCTCGCTGGTGATTCTGTTGCGGATACTTATTTTGCTTTGAAAAAAGTGACTTCTGCCTTAATAAAGAATAAAGTAATTCCTATAGTCGTTGGGGGTTCACAGGATTTGACTTATGCTTTGTATCGTGCTTATGATGATTTGGAGCAAATGGTAAACATGGTTGCAGTGGATAATAAGTTTGATTTTGGTAAAGAAAACGAAACGGTTTCGGCTAATTCTTATTTGACCCAAATTATTATCGATGAACCTAACAATCTTTTTAACTACTGTAATATAGGTTATCAAACCTATTACAATTCACAGGAAGAAATTGATCTGATCGAAAAGCTATTCTTTGATGCGTATCGTTTGGGGGAAATTTCAAATAATATCGCATTGGCGGAGCCTGTTTTCAGGGATGCTGATTTGGTTAGTATTGATTTGAATTCGGTAAAATCATCAGCTTCAGGAAACATGATTTCATTTGAGCCAAACGGTTTCAACGGAAAAGAAATATGTTCATTGGCCAGATATGCCGGAATTAGTGATAAAGTTTCCTGCTTTGGAATTTTTAATCATAATAGTACAGCACCAGAATCGGCTATTATTGCACAAATAGTGTGGTATTTTATCGAAGGATATCACTACCGATCGAAGGAATACCCTTTTGGTAGTAGAGCAACGTATTTAAAATATATTGTTCCTCTGGAAGATGAAGAGTTGATTTTTTATAAAAGTGACAAAACGGACCGTTGGTGGATCGAAATTCCGTTCGAATCAAATGGCCACAATAAATTAAAAAGAAATACGTTATTACCGTGTTCATACGACGAGTATCTTTCTGCTTGCAATCAGGAATTGCCGGAAAGATGGTGGAAAGCACAACGAAAAAATGCGTTATAAAATGAAATTTCAGCAGAAATCTTAATTTTTTAGTACTTTAAGAATACTGTTAAATGATATTAGTAGGAAAATAAACGCAAGGCTTTTAAAAATGCGTTTTACGTCGATTTTTTGTGTTAGTTTATCGATGAAATATTTTTTTTTTATTTTATTTAACATTATTTTTGAACGGTAAAATAAATTTCGCAACTAGTATTGTTTTTTAGATAAATAATAAATACGTTTACGGACTTATAATAATGAATAGATAATCCCAAATTTATATGAAGAAGTTTATTGCATTTGCAACAATGTTAACACTGGTAATTGGCTGTGGTAAGTCAGGTGACAAAGGTGAGTTAGTTGGTGTTACAGGAGGTAAATGGCATCCTGAGAAGCCTTATGGAATGGCATTAGTTCCTGGTGGATCTTTTATTATGGGTAAATCAGATGCTGATTTAGCTAATGTGGAGGATGCTCCTACTAGAACGGTAACAGTTCGTGCATTTTATATGGATGAAACTGAGATCACCAATAGTGAGTACCGTCAATTTGTAGAGTGGGTAAAAGATTCTACAATGAGAGTTCGTTTAGCAATCTTGGCTGATATGACCGGGCAAAAACCTGCTGGAGACTCTAAAGGTAAAAAAGGCGGCAGTATTGCTGATTATGCATTTAATGATTCAGATCCGGAGAAAATGACGGCTTATGATAAATATATGTATGATAACTACTATAGCGTAGGAACGAAAGATGATCCGTATGCAGGTAGAAAATTAAACAAAAAAGTTAAGTTAATTAAAGATACAAAAGCTTACCCGGACGAGTACTATACTGAGGTAATGGATTCTATGTATTTACCAATTGAAGAGTCTTACAATGGCTTAAGAACAATTGATGTAAACAAATTGAAATTCCGTTATTCTTGGATGGACATTCAGGCTGCAGCAAAAGCTAAAGTTGGAAAAAGAAAAGACTTCGTTAAAACCGAACAAGTAAGTGTATATCCTGATACAACAGTTTGGATTAAAGATTTTGCTTATTCTTATAATGAGCCAATGCATAATGATTATTTCTGGCATAAAGCTTATGGAGACTATCCGGTAGTGGGTGTAACCTGGAAACAGGCAAAAGCATTCTGTGCATGGAGAACTTTGAACAAAAACAGTTATATTAAATCTAAGAAAAAAGGACGTGACTTAGTAAATTCTTTCAGATTGCCAACAGAGGCAGAGTGGGAGTATGCTGCAAGAGGGGGTCTGGAATCAGCTACTTATCCTTGGGGAGGTCCTTACACTAAGAGTGACAGAGGTTGTTTCTTAGCAAACTTCAAACCAAGTAGAGGAGATTATGCTGCCGATGAGGCGTTATATACAGTTGAAGCTAAATCTTACGAAGTTAATGGTTATGGTTTATATAACATGGCCGGAAACGTTTCTGAGTGGACTGATTCAGCTTATAATCCAAATGCATACGAATATGTTTCTACAATGAATCCAAACGTAATTGACGGAAACAATCAAAGAAAAGTTGTTCGTGGAGGTTCTTGGAAAGACGTTGCTTATTTCCTACAGGTAAGTACACGTGATCACGAATATGCTGATTCTGCAAGAAGTTATATTGGTTTCAGAACTGTACAAGATTACATGGGAACTCAGGCAACAGGAAGCGGAAAAAAAAGAAAGTAAATAATTAAAATCAAATTCAATAACCAAATCAAATCTATTTTAAATTAAAACCTAAAAAAAAGTATTATGGCATTATTAAGTAAAAAAGCAATGAATTTCGCTTATGGTATGGGAGCGGCAGTAGTAATTATTGGAGCTTTATTCAAAATTACTCACTTTGAAATTGGACCATTAACTGGAACTGTGATGTTATCTATCGGATTGGTAACTGAGGCGGTAATCTTTGCTCTTTCTGCTTTCGAACCAGTTGAGGACGAATTAGACTGGACTCTTGTTTACCCTGAGTTAGCAAATGGTCAGGCTAGAAAAAAAGCTGACAAAGTTGAAACTACATCTGATGCCCAAGGATTGTTGTCTCAAAAATTAGATGCAATGTTGAAAGAAGCTAAAATTGACGGAGAGTTAATGTCAAGCTTAGGAAACAGCATCAAAAATTTCGAAGGAGCTGCAAAAGCAATTTCTCCAACAGTAGATTCTATTGCAGGACAAAAGAAATATGCTGAAGAAATGTCTATGGCTGCTGCACAAATGGAATCATTAAACAGCTTATACAAAGTACAATTAGAAAGTGCTTCAAGAAATGCACAAGCAAACAGCGAAATTGCTGAAAATGCTTCTAAATTAAAAGAACAAATGCAATCTATGACTGCAAACATTGCTTCATTAAACAGTGTTTACGGTGGTATGCTTTCTGCAATGAGTAACAAAGGATAATTAGTTTTTGACTATTATATTAAATTTATTAATAAGAACTAATTAGAAAAAATGGCAGGAGGAAAATTAACCCCTAGACAGAAGATGATTAACCTGATGTATCTGGTTTTCATCGCAATGTTAGCAATGAACGTATCAAAAGAAGTTATATCTGCTTTTGGTTTGATGAATGAAAAATTTGAAGATGCAAACACTTCTTCAGTTACTACAAATGCAGGTTTATTAACAGCTTTGGATCAAAAAGCTGCTGAAGCAAAAGGAGAATTCGCTATTGCTGCTGCAACTGCCCATAAAGTTGAAGCAATAACAAAAGATTTTTACAGTTTTATCGGAGGTTTAAAAACTCAGGCTGTAAAAGGATTTGAAGTAGATAAAGAAACCGGAAAAATGCCTTATGAGTCTATGGACAGAGGTGATAACATCGACGACTGGTTTACAGGAGACGGTTATACTAAAAAAGGGAATGAAATTATCGCTAAAATCGAGAAATACAAATCAGATATTAAAGCTGCTTTAGGTACAGACAAAAAATATGCTGATATTATTTCAGAAGTAGAGAAAAAATTTGATGTTTCTGATGTGAAAAACAAAGACGGTATCAAAGAAAAGTATTTGGCATACCACTTTAAAGGATTTCCTGCAATTGCTTCTGCTGCAAAACTTTCAGCTTGGCAAAATGACGTTCAAAAAGTTGAAGCTGACGTTTACAACCGTGCTTTAGGAAAAGCTGCTGTTGCTGCTGCTTCTTATAGTAACTATCAGGCAATTGTTGTTTTAGACAAAAATGCTTACTTCCAAGGTGAAAAAGTTACTGGTAAGGTAGTTTTAGGACGTTACGACGAAAACACAAAACCAACTTCATTCCAGGGTCCTGGACAAATTGTTAACGGACAAGCGGTTATTTCGTTAACTGCCGGAGGTGTTGGAGAGCAAAGTATTAATGGACAATTTACTTTCTTAGAAGATGGTAAAAACATTCCACTTAAATTTGCCGGAAAATATGTTGTAGTACCAAGACCAAACTCTGCTACAATCTCTGCTGATAAAATGAATGTAGTATATAGAGGAGTTGTTAACCCAATCTCTGTATCATTCGCAGGTGTTGATGCTAACAAAATTGTTGCAAGTGCACCTGGATTAGTTTCAGCTGGTAAACCAGGGAAATATAATATGAACCCAGGTTCAGGTACTGAAGCTACAATTTCTGTTACTGGTACATTGCCAAACGGAGATAAAGTTACAGATAAGAAAACATTCAGAATTAAAGGTATTCCTGGACCAACAGGAACAATCAGAGGAGAAATGGGTGTTGTTAAAGGACCTAAATCTAACTTAGAGATTGCTACTATTGGTGCTAAATTACTTGATTTTGATTTTGAAGTTGGTTTAGATGTTGTTGGATTTAATTTAAAAATTGCCGGACAGCCTACAGTTGTTGTTAATGGTAATAGATTAAATGCACAATGTAAATCAGTTCTTGCAAGAGCTGGAAAAGGAGACCAGGTTACTATTTCTGAAATTAAAACTAAACTTGTTGGAGCTGGTAGTTATTTATTGCCAAGAACTGCTCCGGTAATTTACGAAATACAATAATAAAGTAGGTAAAACTACATTCAATATCTTATAATGATATCATGATGAAAGTAAGAAATTTTTTAATAGCTATTGTTTCTATCGCTGGAGGTTTTTCTTCCTATGCACAATCGAATTTGCTTAATGCAAAAACACCGGCTCAGATAGGACTTAAGACTCCTGCGCAACTTATTTCTGATAACGATAAGCCTTTGGCTTACGGTTATGTAGATGATAGAGATATCTTAATGGGAAAAACTACTTGGGAAATTATTGATTTAAATGAAAAAATCAACTTTCCAATGTACTTTCCGGTTGATACAGCTAATATTGGTTCTGACAGACGTTCACTTTATGACGTTTTGACGAAAGCTGTTAAAAACGGCAAAATAACTGAAGTGTACAGCGACAGTTATTTCAATACTAAAAAATCTTTGAAAGATATTCAGGGTGCATTATCTCGTATTGATACAACAGATGCAGGTAGAGAATTAATCAACCAATATCCGGACGACTACAAAACACGTGTTGTGAAGAAAAAAGTTGTTACCGGTACAGGTAAGAAAAAAGTTGTTTCTTATGTTGATGAAACTGTTGGGCCAACAAGATCGGTACCAGCTGAGTATATCCTGAAACAAGACTTAACTGCTGCAGATGTTACACAGTATAAAATTAAAGGATACTGGTATTTTGACAAACGTCAAAGCGAATTGAAATATCGTTTGCTTGGAATTTGTCCAGTAACTCCGGATGTTTACACTATGAATAGTGACGAAAAAGATTATATTGAGTTGTTTTGGGTTTTCTTCCCTAACGCCAGAGAGGCGCTACACGAAGCAAAAGCATTCAACGATAATAACTCTGCACTTCCAATTTCATTTGATCAGATCTTAAATTCAAGACGTTTTAATGCTGTTGTTTATAAAGAAGAAAACTTGTACGGAGATCGTGAGATTAAAGATTACATGAAAGACAACGCACAAAACCAATTGTTAGAATCTGAAAGAGTAAAAGAGAAGATTCGTAACTTCGAGCAAGATATGTGGAACTACTAAGTATCTGAATAACAATATATCAAAAACTCTTACTACATTTGTAGTAAGAGTTTTTTTTTGCCCATTAATAAAAGAATTAATTGCTGAATCCGAAGGGATTGGAATTTCTTTTATAAGCTGTTTGGGATACCTTTATGGTGCTCTTATTTGGTTTTTTCATTATATGTAGGAAAAAGAACAATAAATAGTGTAAGTTTGCGTTCAATAGATTTTAATCATCTCATTATGAAAGTAAGAAAGTTTTTAATCGTTATTGTTGGAGTTATCGGAAGTTTTAGTTCTAGTGCACAATCAAATTTACTGAATGCAAAAACAGCAGATCAGATTGGGATAAAGAAGGCGTCTCAGATTGCTGCAGACAATGATAAACCTTTGTCCTACGGTTATGTAGATGATCGGGATATTTTAATGGGAAAAACGACCTGGGAGATTATTGATTTAAATGAAAAAATCAATTTTCCATTGTATTTCCCGGTAGATACGGCAAATATTGGTTCTGACAGGCGTTCGCTTTACGACGTTTTGACCAGAGGAATAAAATCGGGCAGAATCACTGAAGTATATGCCGACAGTTATTTTAATACTAAAAAATCGCTTAAAGATATTCAGGGCGGACTATCGCGTATCGATACCACGGATGCGGGTAGAGAGTTAATCAATCAGTATCCGGACGACTACAAAACTCGTGTTGTGAAGAAAAAGGTTGTTACAGGTACGGGTAAGAAAAAAGTGGTTACCTATGTTGATGAAACGGTTGGTCCGACCAGAACTGTACCAGCTGAGTATATTCTGAAACAGGATTTAACAGCAGCAGATGTTACTCAGTATAAATTGAAAGGATACTGGTATTTTGACAAACGTCAGAGTGAATTGAAATATCGCTTACTTGGAATTTGTCCTGTAACCCCCGATGTTTATACAATGAATAGCGACGAGAAAGATTATATTGAGCTGTTCTGGGTGTTCTTTCCCAATGCGAGAGAAGTGCTGAATGAGGCAAAAGCATTTAATGATAGTAATTCTGCGCGCCCAATTTCATTTGACCAGATTTTAAATTCGAGACGTTTTAATTCGATTATCTATAAAGAAGAGAATGTTTATGGAGATCGTGAGATTAAAGATTACATGAAAGACAACGCGCAAAAGCAATTGTTGGAATCTGAAAGGGTGAAAGAGAAGATTCGGGACTTCGAACAAGATATGTGGACCTACTAAGGTTATTAATGACATTATACCAAAAACTCTTACTACATTTGTGGTAAGAGTTTTTTTATTTTACCTTTTTACACATGTTGGATTATATAATTGTCGGATCTGGATTGGCTGGAATTTCATTTGCTGAAATTGCACTTAAAAACAATAAGTCTATAGTAGTTATAAATGATGAGTCGCAAAATTCATCAAGGGTTGCCGGAGGATTGTATAATCCGGTGATTTTAAAACGTTTTAGTGAGGTTTGGAAGGCGGAAGAACAGCTGTCTTTAATGGACGAATTCTATGAGACCATCGAAGGTAAGCTGAAAACGAAGGTGAATTTTAAACTTCCTATTTTAAGAAAATTTTTCTCTATAGAAGAACAGAACAATTGGTTCTCGGCTTCGGATAAACCACTCTTAGCACCATTTCTTTCTACCAAATTAATCTTTAAAAAATACAATGGTATTGATTCTCCGTTTGACTATGGAGAAGTTTTGCATACAGGATATGTTGATACCGCTCTGTTATTGGATAAATACCACGAATATTTGCTTCAAAACAAATTATTACTTCAGGAATCGTTTGACTATGCTATGTTGGTTATTGAGGAAGATTTTGTTCAGTATAAAGAATATCAGGCTAAGCATATTATTTTTGCAGAAGGTTTCGGATTACATGCCAATCCGTTTTTTCAGGATTTGCCATTAGATGGGACTAAAGGGGAACTTTTTGTTATCAAAGCACCTGATCTTGATTTAGATGTGATTGTAAATACCAGTGTGTTTATTTTGCCTTTAGGGAACGATTTGTTTAAAGTTGGTGCAACTTACAATTGGAAAGACAAAACGGATACACCAACGGAAGAAGGAAAAACAGAATTAATTGATCGTATAGAGGAAATTATCAATTGTGATTTTGAAATTGTTTCACATTTTGGCGGAGTGAGGCCAACTGTACGCGACCGAAGACCAATTATAGGAACGCACAACCAATACCAATCCCTGCATATTTTAAATGGGTTAGGGACTCGTGGTGTAATGCTTGGGCCGGCAATGGCCAAAGGTCTGTTTGAGTATATCGAAAACCAGGAAACACTGGATCCAACAATTGATATTCGTCGTTTTTACAAAAAAAGAAAATAACTTTATTGCTTTCCGGCGTTAGGGTCGTAAGAAACAAACATGTTGATGTACAGGTTTCTGGAAAGTCTTAAGACAAACGGGAACAATAGGATTAAAGTAATAACGATAATCAAAAAAGATTCTTCGATAGAGGTTTTAAAAAACACAAAGGAAACAATAAAAGCTGCAATGCCTACTGCAACATTTAAACCGTAGCTAACATACATAGCACCGTAAAAAAATGACGGTTCTATTTGATATCTTAACCCACAATGACTACAATTTTCGTTCATTTTTAGCACCTTAGTCAAATGAAGCGGATTTCGGTCTGAATACATACTTTCTTTCTGACATCTGGGGCAGCTTCCTGTTAGTATACTGTTTAGTTTGGATCCTTTTTTTAACATGATGACAATTCAGTTATTTGTTGAAGTTATAGAGAATTATTTTTTGCTTTTAGAGTAAAACCTTTCGATTCGGAGAAAAAAATATTCAAAAATTAATCTTACAAAGAAGAGTTGAACAAATATACTATTTTAGTTTGTATTTTTTGCACAAACGAGGCTATGACTGTCTGACGAGTTTTTTTTAATAACAAAACTCAATTTGTTAATAAATATTTCTGCTTTTACGGGAACCCTCATTTTTACTTAGCTTGCTTTTCGTATCATTGTATGTTTTAATTTTTTTTAAAAGGATATTTTAATGGCAATAAATTTACAGAAAGGACAAAAAATTGATATTGGTTTATCAAGAATTACTATCGGATTAGGTTGGGATCCAAATGAAGGAACAGGACATAATTTTGATTTGGATGCTTCGGCGATAATGATCAATTCTGATCGCAAACTTCTTGGGGAAAACTACTTTGTTTTTTATAATAATCTTGCCTCTCCGGATGGAGCATTAGAACATACTGGGGATGATCCGACAGGTGGTAACAGTGATGGTGATGATGACGAAGCGATTAAGGTTGATTTGAGTAAAGTTTCTCCCGAAGTTAAAGAAATCCTTTTTGTGGTGACCATTGAAGACTTTGAAAGAAGGAAACAAAATTTTGGACAGGTAAGAAATTCATATATCCGAATTGTAGATGACGCCACAGGTCAGGAAATTGCCAAGTATGAATTAGATGAGGATTTTTCTATCGAGACCGGTGTAGAATTTGGAAGATTGTACAAACGAAATGAGCAATGGAAGTTTGAGGCTTCCGGAATTGGCTACAGAGCCGATTTAGGATTCTTTTTAGAAAAATATTATTCAGGAGAAATAATTAAATAGCGTTTGATCTTTAAATGTTAATCGGGTTAAGGATATTGTTCTTTACAATGATTTATAAAGATGTTCTTAGAAGCAAACCGCAATCAATAGAAAGAAAGCTAATAGGTAAATTATAATAAACAGATATTTCTGTAAGCATTTTAAAAGTATTCATTTGAAAATAGATTATAAAAAATATTCCCATATCTCGTTCGATTTATGGCTTACATTGATAAAATCCAACCCCGAGTTTAAGAAGGAAAGGAATTTATTGTTTAAAGATTTCTTTGAAATCGATAGTACGATCGATAAGGTAAATGAGGTGGTGAGATATTATGATGTTCTGTGCAATAATATTAACGAAAAAACAGGATTGAATATAGATACGTATGAACTTTATTACCTAATTTTAAGCGCACTTGAAGTTGATATAAATAAATTTGAAACGGATAAATTAAGTGAGTTTTACGAAGAAACGGAAGCTTTATTTATAAAGTATAAACCAGAATTGATTTTTCCGGATACGAAGAAATTATTTCAGGAAATGACGAATGAAGATAAGTCTATAAATATCTTGAGTAACACAGCCTTTATCAAAGGCAGAACCTTAAGAAAGTTATTGGCACATTATGAATTGACAGATTATTTTAAATTTCAGATTTACTCTGACGAAGTTGGATTTTCAAAACCAAACAATGAAATTTTTCAATTGGTTTTTGACGAGATTAATACCTTTAAAAGCGCACAAAAAAAACAGATATTGCACGTTGGAGACAATAGTATTGCCGATTATAGTGGTGCAATTCGTTTTGGATTTGATGCTTACCTATTAAAATTATAAAAGTGAATAAAAGTTACAGCTTACATAAGATTCTTGACAGCGATAATTGTCCGTTTAGAGAAGAGGAATACAGTAAATTTAAATTTGGTGACAAATCGTATGCGGAGAAATTTGCAAAAAATTTGTTCGAAGGTTTCGTGTCAGAATTTGGAGAATTGTTGTTGTCGGAACAAGAAATTGTTATTCTGCCAAGTCCATTCTTATCCATACCAACAGCCTCGAATTTTTTGTGTTCTTATTTTAAAAAAGAGCTGAATAGTTTTTTATTCAAAAATGGTAAAAAGACAAGTATAGAATCTAAAATCTACAGAAATCAAACCTATGTTACAGATTACGGAAATTTAGATTTTGATGAAAGGGTGAAGTTAATCTCAAACGATACCTACTATATCGATCGTAATTTTATAGATGGAAAGCTTTGCATTTTTGTTGATGATATTAAAATTACCGGTAGTCACGAACATACTGTCAATAAGATTCTAAATCAATACAATGTAAATGGAGATTTTGTTTTTGTGTATTTTGCAGAATTAGTGAATAAAGGCATTCATCCTAAAATTGAAAATCATTATAACTACTATGCTGTTAAAAATGTTGAAGATATTGTTGACATTATAAACAGTCCTTCTTTTCAATATAATACCAGAATCGTCAAATTTATTTTAAGTTTAAATGAAGACCAGTTTAGGTATTTAGCCGACAATATTTCAATCGAAAAAACGAATGACTTATTTCATCTGGCAATAAGCAACAATTATCATCAGATTCTAGAGTATAAATCAAACATTAATGTAATAAAAATAGATTAAAACTATGGCTATCAATTTACAAAAAGGACAACGTGAAAACATAAATGCACCTAAATTTACCATTGGTTTAGGATGGGATACAAACAGCAGCAGTACAGGATCAGGTTTTGATCTTGATGCGTCGGTATTTATTTTGGGAGATAACAGAAAAATTATATCAGATTCTCATTTTGTTTTCTATAACAATCTAACCTCACCAGATGATGCAGTAATACATACAGGTGATAATTTAACCGGAGACGGAGACGGAGATGACGAGCAGGTAAAAATTGATTTGACTAAAATCAATTCAGCAGTAAAAGAAATTTGTGTTGTTGTAACCATTCATGATGCTGAGAACAGAAAACAGAATTTTGGTCAGGTTAGAAACTCTTTCATTCGTATTGTAGATGACAGCAATAACAGTGAAATGGTTAAATATGAGTTAGAAGAAGATTTCTCAATAGAAACGGCTGTAGAGTTTGGAAGAATTTACAACAAAGACGGGCAATGGAAATTTGAAGCTATTGGCGTTGGAATGAAAGGCGGATTAGAAGATTATTTAAATAAATACAATTAAAAAAAGATATGGCAATTAATTTAGAAAAAGGGCAACGTATCAATCTTGAAAAAAGTAACGGTACTAAATTACAAAATATTTGTGTTGGTGTAAACTGGGGAGCAATCGAGAAAAAGGGGCTTTTCGGGACTAAAAAAGAAGCAGTAGATTTAGATGCAAGTTGCGCTGTTTATGATGACAATAAAAATCATATTGACTCTGTAAATTTCAAAAAATTAATATCAAACGATCGTGCGATCAAGCACAGTGGTGATGATTTAACCGGAGATTTAAATGGTGATGACGGTTTGGATAATGAGGTGATTACTTTAGATTTTTCGCAATTATCACCAGCTGCAAATCACGTTGCATTTTTTATAAATAGTTTCAGAGGTCAGGATTTTAAAGACATTCCTTTCGCATCTATCAGAATTTACGAAGGAACTCCAACAAGAGTAAGTCAGGAATTTGCCCGTTATGATGTTGCAAATGATGCTTCTTTTGCCGGAAATGTTTCTATGGTTTTGGGTGTTTTTTACAAAAGAAACGGAGATTGGAAATTTAGTGCAATTGGAACACCAACAAATGATAAAAAGTTGGAACAAACTATAGTTACCATTCAACAAAACCATCTATAAAAAATTATGTCAGAAAATCAATTAGTTACTCAAGAGAATACCGCATTAATTGATAAGGATGGAAATGTAAACTTAGCTTCAATTTCTGAAACGGAAGTTAATAGTTACAAATCGATTTCGAATCAGTTGAATGAAAATGATACTAATTCAATCTTGAATTATGGAGCCGAAATCCAGAATTCAATTGCGAAGCAAAGTGATACTTTTTTAACCAATGTTAGAACTTATAATTCAGGTGAAGTTGGTACGTTGATAAATGACTTGCTTACAGAGTTAAATTATGTTGATGTAGATCAGCTGGATCAGGGACCATTTAAACGTTTCCTGTCTAAAATTCCGATTCTGAACAAATTGGTAACCGATGTAAAGAAATTATTCCAGCAATACGATAAGATTACTGTAAATATTGATAAGATCAGTAATAAAGTAAAGGCGGGAATGATCAATTCTGTAAAAGATAACAGTGCGCTTCAAACTATGTTTGACGGAAATGTGAATCTTATTAAAGAGATGGAAAAACACATTATTGCGGGACAAATTCGATTTAAAGAATTGGGTGAAGAACTTGCCGTAATGGAAGGGAATCCGGCTCAATACCAGGATTATCAAATTTCAGATAAAAGGAACTTTATTAATCGTCTGGACAAACGTCTGGCCGATATGAAAATTGTTCGCTTTATTATGCTGCAGTCTTTGGCACAAATTCGTGTGGTACAAAATAACAATACTTCAATTGCAGAAAAAGCACAATCAATTCTAACTACAACCATGCCGGTTTGGAAGAATCAATTAACGCTTGCGGTTGCGTTACAAAGACAAAAACAAAATATCGAAATACAGCGAAGAGTATCTGAAACAACAAATACCATTTTGCAGAAAAATGCTGAAATGTTAAAACAAAACAGTATTGAAGTAGCAAAAGAAAATGAAAATACAGTTGTATCTCTTGAGACTTTAAAAATGACAACAAAATCATTGATTGATACGTTGACAGAAGTAAAACAAATTCACGATCAGGGTACTGAAACCAGAAGACAACTTGATGCCGGATTACAAAGTCTTGAAGTTGAACTAAAAAAAGGAGTGATAAGCTAATTGAACAGAAATCAGTTAAATGCAAGAGGAAGAGGAACGGTATGTTCAAATAATAAAAGATAGTAATAGAAAACTTGTGATTTTAGAATTGTTATCCAATTTCTTTAGTCACAAGGATTTTGTTGGTGTTTTAATAAAAACAAGAATTATTCACACTCTTTTTGAAAACAATAAAACATTAGACATAAATAAATTAGAACTCTTTCATATACAGTTTACAAGCAGTTTTATTGAGTTGTTTCAAAAATTAAAAAAATCAAAAGAACAGCAGTATCTTTTAATTTCTGATGAGATTTATATCAATGACGATATCATAACCAAATTAAAATCAGAAATTGGAGAATCCGGATTTGCTGAAAAAGCAAAGACACATGCGCAAAATATGTCCGGAAAAATTGAAGTACTCTATAGTATGTTTGTCAATGAAAGTTCAGATTTTTTTAGTTGGAATGAAATTACAAGTTTTTCAGACCGTGTCAAACTAGAGTATTATCGGGAGATCACAATTGAAGAATATGAGAAAATAGCCTCTTTAAATAAGAAGCTGTATGAAAATAAGCATGCAAAATTTGAAAAGAAACTTTTAGGAAGACTAAATATCCTGAAATTTAAAATTAAGTTTTTGTGTGGGCTGGTTTGTAATAATGAAGTTATCGAGATATTCGAATTTAGAGACTCTAATGATAAATTTATTTTTATAGCTAATGAAAAAGCATTTTATTTTTTAGATGATGCAGTAGTAGAAGAGATTAATCTTGCTAAAAATGATTCAGTTAAGGGTGAGATTATCACGCAATTAAAAGAAAAAAACTCAGCATTAACATTCGAGTTAAGTACAATAAAAACATCATTTCCTGAAAATGTAAACGGTGTATTGCGAGAATATCTGAATAAAATTTCCTCAATGGATTTTATAGAAGAGCTTCAAAATGTAGATGAGCAAACCAATATTTTAAAAACAATGTTAAATATTAATATTAAATAAAAGAAAATTAAAATGGCAATTAATTTAGAAAAAGGTCAAAGACAGAGTATCGATGCTCCAAAATTTATTGTTGGACTTGGCTGGGATAGTAATTCAAGTAACACAGGAGAAGGATTTGATTTGGATGCTTCCGTTTTTTTAGTGGGTGCTAATGGAAAAATTCCAAATGATAACCATTTTGTTTATTATAATAATTTGAAATCGCCAGACGGAGCTGTAACACATACGGGAGATAATTTGACCGGAGCAGGAGACGGAGATGATGAAAAGATTCAGATAGATTTGTCTACAGTATCACCGGATGTGAATGAAATTTGCTTTGTTGTGACGATTCACCATGCTGATACCAGAAGACAAAATTTTGGTCAGATTAGAAATTCATTTATCAGAATTGTAGATCAAACGAATACTGAATTGGTGAAGTACGAGCTTGATGAAGACTTTTCTATTGAAACAGCTGTCGAGTTTGGAAGACTTTACAAAAGAAACAATGAGTGGAAGTTTGAAGCCGTAGGTATTGGTATGAAAGGTGGCTTACAGGATTATTTAAATAAATACAACTAATTTAAAACACTATTAACAAACATGGCTATTAACTTAACTAAAGGACAAAAAATTGATTTAAGAAAATCAAGTGGTGAATCATTAACAAACTTTTGCGTGGGTGTAAACTGGGGTGCAATTGAAACAAAAGGATTTCTGGGATTATCAAAAAACGTAGTAGAAATTGATTTAGATTTGAGCTGTGTGTTGATTGATGATCAGAATAAACTTTGCGATCATTTGTATTCTCCTTTATACAGAGTCGAAGTATTACAGCAATTTGGTCTTCCAAAAGGTAAATTGTTAAGTGTTGATGGTGCTTTAAAACACACAGGAGATGACCTTGCAGGTGATACTGGTGGAGATGATGGTTTAGATAATGAAATTATTACTGTTGATCTTTCTAAAGTTGATGCCAAAGTAAATCAGATCTTTTTCTTTTTAAATAATGCAGGAAAAGAAGATTTCTCACAAATTCCGTATGCTAAAATCAGAATGTATGAAGGTACTCCAACCAGAGTAGTTTCAGAATTTGCTTCTTATAATGTTTCTGCTGATTCTCAATATGTAAACAAGCGTTCTATCATTATGGGGAAATTATACAAACGTAATGGAGAATGGAAATTCAGCGCAATAGGTGATCCTACCGATGACACATTTTTAGGACAGACTATTCACAAAATAGTACAGTCTTATCTGTAATGCAAATCAAAAATATCGACGGACTCAGCGTTTCTCAAATTAGAGACATGGTTCAGCAGGGAGGCAAATTTGTTGTATTCCCGTACACAGTGTCGTTTATATTAATGACCCTAAAAAGAAGTTCTGATATTTATTTCATTAAGGCGAATGAAAATACGTTTAAGTATTCATATGGTTTTGTTTTTCTGAATCTGATCGTTGGTTGGTGGGGGATTCCCTGGGGACCGATTTACACAATAGGTTCGGCATATCATCATGTAGTAGGAGGTAAAGATCTGACCCAAGCAGTTCTGAGCCATTTAATGCAACATGACCCTGAAGCAAATACCAATACTTATACTATAAATGGTATAGAAAGCTCTAATGAAAGAAGTGAAGTAACCGAAGCACCAATCTATAATATTCCTGTATAAATCACATTTACTATGAGAAGACTGCCTGTGTACTTATTATTAGATACTTCCGGTTCAATGACCGGAGAACCTATTGAAGCTGTGAAAAACGGCGTTCAAATGATGGTGAGCTCGTTAAGACAAAATCCACAAGCCATTGAGACGGCTTTTTTAAGTATTATTACATTCGATACTACAGCGCAGCAAATTATCCCATTAACGGATTTGGCTTCTTTTCAAATGGTCGATATTAAAGCAGCCGGAGTGACAGCCTTTGGAGATGCATTGAGATTAGCGGCACAAAAGATAGAAACCGAAGTTGCCAAAACAACAACAGAACAAAAAGGGGACTGGAAACCATTGGTATTTATTATGACTGACGGAATTCCAACCGATAATTGGGAAAGTGGTCTTAATGAATTTAAAAAAGCAAAAGTTGCCTACACCATTGCCTGTGCAGCTGGTGGAGGAGCCGATACCGCTATTTTAAAAAGGATCACAGATAATGTAGTAAGTCTGGATACAGCGGATAGTTCCAGTATTGGGAAATTTTTTCAATGGGTCACAGCTTCGATTGGAGTAACTTCAACAAAAGTAGAAGACTTCGGTAAAGAATTTACAAATTTAAAAGAATTGCCTCCGCCTCCGTCTGAACTAAACATTGTAGTTTAAATTTCGGCGAGGCAGAGTTTATATTGCCGTTTTAATTCAATAAACTTTTTCGTATTACGTCTTTTTTAAAAGAAGTTATACGCATTAAGTATGCTTGTGAATTTCTAAAACTCATGTTAGTAGTAAAGTAATTCCATTTATTAAATCATTTTTAAAGTTATGAGAAGACTACCTGTTTATTTTTTGCTGGATACTTCCGGTTCGATGTATGGAGAGCCCATTCAGGCGTTAAATAATGCCTTAAGTGGTATGATTAACACTTTGCGCTCAGATCCTCAGGCTTTAGATTCCCTTTGGATTAGTATTATAACTTATGATCGTGAAGTAAAAGAAATAGTACCCTTAACAGAGTTAGTTCACTTTCAGCTTCCTGAAATCACCTGTCCACAAAGCGGTCCTACAAATACAGGAGCAGGTTTGGATTTTGTGATTAAAAAGGTAAAAACAGATGTTATAAAAGGCTCGGCAACTCAAAAAGGAGACTGGAAGCCATTACTATTTGTTTTTACAGATGGGAAACCTAGTGATATTCAGTTTTACAGAGAAAAAATCACCGAGATACGAGATCTGAGTTTTGGAGCTGTTGTAGGTTGTGCAGCCGGACATATGGCCAACGATTCTATTTTGAAAGAACTGACAGATAATGTAGTGCATTTGGCATCAGCTGATAGTGCTACATTGAAACAATTTTTTAAATGGGTTTCTGAAACAATCGAACAAGGGAATAAAAGTCAGGGAACGGGTGAAAGTGTTACATTGCCGCCTCCGCCAAGCGAAATAACAGTAGTGATTTAGTATGGAAGTACTGGGCACCCTGATCACGATTATTAGTATAATTGTACATATTGTTCAAAAAGTAAATGAATCCTCCTCCGGGAGCGATGACAACAGAAACTCTTATAGGGACGTAACTTATGAGGTTGTTCATGAGTTTACACCACAGGAAAAATTAGAAAACATGAACATTGACAGTTTAAACATTTGTTATAAAACTGCCGGAATTAATGGCTTCTCTATTGAAAACGCAAGACGTACTTTGCTTAATCATTACGTGCAGGATGATTTTTATATCGATGATGTTATTATACGTCAGAATTGTATGTATATAAAAGTAATGCATGCTATTCCGTATAGCGGCAGGAATAAATGTTATGGGGCTTCTTTTTCAATCAATTTTATGACTGTAAATGATGGTGTCGCTGTTTATGGAGCAAAGAAAATAAATGCCGATGAAGAATTGGTTTTTAAAGAAATCGCAAACCAATTAATATACGCAGTTTCCTAATGTATTTTATAAAGATATTTATTCAAATTCTAATTGTTGGGTTGTTTTTATACTCCAAATTATTGCCTTATAAAGATAAATTGAATCCACAGTACAGGAGTATTTTTGATTTTTTCAATAGTATTTTTTCACCCCTATTCAATTCTCTAAAAACAATGATAAAACCTTTTCAGGTTGGAGCGGGTTTAGCGGTTGATATGACGCAGATTCTGCTTTTAGTTATTTTTTTAATGTTATTAAATTTCCTTTAAAATGAGAAGATTACCCATATATTTTTTAATTGATATTTCGGAGTCAATGGTTGGAGAACCAATTCAGCAGGTTGAAGAAGGATTGGCTACCATAATTCAGGCTTTAAAAACTGATCCGCATGCTCTTGAAACTGTTTTTGTTTCGATTATAGTGTTTGCAGGACAGCCCAGAACATTAGTGCCTTTGCAGGAAATAGTAAGTTTTTATCCGCCTAAATTTCCAATTGGCAGCGGTACTTCTTTAAGCAAAGGACTGGGGCATTTAATGTATGAGTTAAGAAGTAATATAGTTAAAACTACTTATGAGGTAAAAGGTGATTGGAAACCTATTGTTTTTTTATTTACAGACGGCGTTCCTACTGATGACAGTCAGGCAGCAATAAACGAATGGAAACAAAACTGGCAGCGAACAGCCAACTTAATTGCGATTTCTTTTGGTAGCGAAACAGATACAAAATTATTAGGCGAGCTTACAGAAAATGTACTGCATTTTAAAAATACCAATGTACAATCGTATAAAGAGTTTTTTAAATGGGTAACAGACTCCATAAAAACAAGCAGTATAAGTGTTGAAAGTAATTCGAATGGTTTTGAATTGGCGAAATTAGACGGAGAAACACTTTCGAAAATAGATTTAACCAAAGAAAGTCCAAATCGTCAATATGTCGATGATAATTTTGTAGTTCTAAACGGAAAATGTCAAAATACCAAAAGACCTTATTTAATGAAGTACCGCAAAACTATCGCGGAATCTATTTATGCAGGAATAGAATTATCTTCAAAAAACTACAAGTTAGTAGGCGCATATCAGGTTGATAACTCTTATTTTGAATTAGCAGATTCGGCTAATTTTAGCAATAAAGTAAATACCGATGAACTTATTGGCGGACCAACTTGTCCGTGTTGTGGAAATCAGATTGCTTTTGCCGTTTGTGTGTGTGAAAAAATACATTGCATTGGTGACGAAGATATAAGTACTTGTCCTTGGTGTAACAATCAGGGAAGTTATGGCTGCGGTGAAGGCGGGTTTGATGTAAACAGAACACAAGGATAATTTCATGGAGGAAACCAAAAGATATATTCAGTCTTTTTTATCCCAAAAGAAAATTGACATTTCTGCAGATAAAGCAGCCCTTTTCGAGGCCTTTATAGCCAATGAAAAAAATGTCAATGCAGTAAAAATAATTCAGGAAAACCAAAAAATGATTATGCAGAATTGGATATTGAAAAACAGAATAGACGATATTTTGACACAAACGGTCTCAATACCAAACGGCACAGTAAATAAAAATTATCAGGCAAAAATTGATTTCAATGCTTTGAGCTGGAATGATTTTATTTTTTTTGAAATAGAAGGCTTAGAAAGTACAGGTCTTGAATTTAATGCGAATGATGAGCTAATTGGAACTCCAAAAATAAGCGGGGATTTAAAAATAAAAATACTATTTAGAGTTCAGGGTGAGCCGGAAGATTCGGTTTTAAACGAAAAAACACTAACACTGATTATAAATCCGGATCCAAAATCGTTGTGGAAGGATTTGGAAAGCGATAAAACCGATGCGCTCTGGAAACCGGATAATGAAATTGTTGCGACTAAATTTTTAGATAAGAATATTGTAGTGGCTTCTAAAAGAGGCCGTAGTCATGCTAATAAAGGTTCTTTTAGAGAAGACGATTTTACTTTTAAAAATCTTGGCGAAATTGGATGGAGCGTTCTGGCGGTTTCGGATGGTGCAGGTAGTGCAAAACTTTCAAGACAAGGTTCGAAAATAGCCTGTGATTCGGTTATTCAGTATTTTGAAGAAAATTTAAACACAGAAGGTTTAAAGGAATTTGATGGGGTTTTAAGCGAGCATCATCATAAAGCAACCGATGAAACTTCAAAAAAAATAAGTCATTTTGTATATCATAATTTGTCAAGAGCGGCTCATTTTGCACATCAGGAAATTGAAGAATTTGCGATCAAAAATGAAGCTGATCTGAAAGATTTTCATGCAACTTTAATTTTTGCTCTGGTGAAGAAATATGATTTTGGATATGCCATCTTAACTTTTGGAATAGGGGATTGTCCAATCGGATTATTGAATAAAGATCTGACAGAGGTTAAGTTAATGAATTGGATTGATGTAGGCGATTTTGGAGGAGGAACACGATTTATAACCATGCCGGAAATTTTTCAAAGTGATAAATTTTCTACTCGATTTGGATTTAAATTGGTTGATGATTTCTCTTATTTGATGCTGATGACGGACGGGATTTACGATCCTAAATTTGTTGTTGAAGCCAACCTGGAAAAGATTGATAAATGGAACGAATTTCTTGAGGATCTAAACGGAAAAAATGAAGACGGAAATAAAGTTGATTTTGATAAGGGAAATACTGAAATTGCCAACCAGCTTTCAGCTTGGATGGATTTCTGGAACCCGGGAAATCATGATGACAGAACCCTTGCCATAATTTATTAAGTATGAGTGTAATTACAGTAAAATCAATTAATGACACCGTGAAGACCTATCAATTTGTTGATAATGGTGAACCCATGCGTGGCGGTGTTAAAGATGTTTATTTTAGTCCGGATAGAAAATATGTTGTTGCTATTTTTAGAGATAAATTAGATTTCAATCAAAAAGAGAGATTACAAAGAATCACAAATAAATATCTGGCTCAGATCCAGAACGGAGATGCAGGAGATTATTATTTAAATGAAGTATACAGATGGCCTACAGATGTTATAGAACATAAAGGTTTGACGGGTATAATCGTTCCGATTTACGACGGTAAATTTTTCTTTAAAAAAGGATATGCTACGAGTGACTTAATTCAGGGAAAAGAAAAAAACGGGAAATGGTTTGCAGGTCCTAAATTCAGAAACCCCCATTTCCCTCTTAGAGTCTCGAATTCAGAATTAGGAGACTGGCTGAGTTATTTTCAGGTTTGTGTCAATTTAACCCGGGGTGTAAAGAAAATGCATGCTATGGGATTGGCCCATTCTGATTTGTCGTACAATAATGTTTTAATCGATCCAATTCAAAGATCGGCCTGTATGATTGATTTGGACGGATTAGTGGTGCCGGGTTTATTTCCTGCGGAAGTAATTGGCACAGCAGAATTTATCGCTCCCGAAGTACTTTCGACCAAACATTTAAACAAAACCGATCCTGACAGAAAATTACCGAGTCGATTAACGGATCTGCATGCATTGCCGGTTCTTATTTACATGTTTTTACTACACAGACACCCTTTGAAAGGAGGGAAGGTTCATGATCTTGATACCGAAAAAGATGATTTACTGTCTATGGGAGAAAAAGCAATGTTTATTGAACATCCAACGGATGAAACGAATAGACCCAAACTCAATCAGGTTTCTAAATGGGATTTACCATGGGCAGATATTAACCAATTGCCATATTCGATTACGGGGCCTTATTTAAAAACCTTATTCGATAAAGTTTTTATAGACGGATTGCACAATCCGATGCAAAGACCTAATGCTGAAGAGTGGGAAATAGCATTACTCAAAACAACAGACTTAATGCAGAAGTGTCACAATGCGGCGTGCGAGCAAAAATGGTATGTTTTTGATAACACAAATACACCAAAGTGCCCATTTTGTAATACTCCTCACAAAGGTACGCTGCCAGTCTTAGACCTCTATTATCAGTTTCAGGAAACAGTATGGAAACCCGAGAATCATAGATTAATGGTTTATAACGATCAGTACTTGTTTCAATGGCATGTAAATCGTAATATTGCCCGCAATGAAAAATTAACGCCACAGCAAAAAGTACCGGTTGGTTATTTTACCTATTTTAATGATAAATGGGTATTTGTCAACCAAAAGTTAACTTCATTAAAAGACTTAACCGAAGACAAAGAAATTCCTATTGGAACTATGATAGAGCTGACTGACGGAAAAAAAATACTTCTTTCAAAAGAAGAAGGAGGAAGAGTCATTATGGTTACAATGGCCAATAAATAAATTTAAATTTAACTTAATTAATATTCAAAATGAATCAGCACCCTATTTTTTCAGAACATCCGGGATTAATAATCGTTTTCGCGATTGCAGTAGTCATCATGCTATTGTTGGATTTAGGAATTTTCAACAAAAAAAGCCATGAAGTAAGTAATAAAGAAGCAGTAACCTGGTCATTAGTATGGATTAGTTTAGCGATGATTTTTAGTGGTTTGGTTTATTACTTTGCGGGATCGGCGAAATTTTACGAATTTCAGTCGGCTTATTGGATTGAAAAAGCACTTTCAGTAGATAACCTTTTTGTATTTATATTAGTATTCAAGTTTTTTGACGTAGCCAACCAAAACAAACACAAAGTTTTATTTTGGGGTATTATCGGAGCATTGGTCTTGAGAGCTATCTTTATCTTTTCGGGAGCTTTCTTAATCGAACTTACCTATTTAAACAAGCTTTTAAGTCTGGTTGGAGTAGCAGGGTTCAAGTACGATATCAACTTAATCATGACAGCTTTCGGATTGTTTTTGGTTTATGCAGGAATCAAATCATGGTCTGCTGGTGATGATGACGATGAAGAGGATTACAACAATACCAGAGGAGCAAGATTAATCAGAAAGTTTTTCAGCGTTAGCGATAAATACGATGGAGATAAATTCTTTACATTCGAAAACGGAAAAAAACTGGCAACACCACTTTTGGTAGTAGTAGCTGTAATTGAGTTTACCGATTTATTGTTTGCAGTAGATTCTATACCGGCAATTTTTGCCATTTCTAGTGATCCGTTTATTCTTTATACGTCTAACATTTTTGCAATTTTGGGACTTAGAGCCTTATTCTTTTTATTGGATAACTTTATTCACTTGTTCAGTAAATTGCAATATGGTTTGGCTATAATTCTTTCGTTTATTGGAGTGAAAATGATTATTTCTCCATTTTATCATATTGAATCTTTGTATTCATTACTTGTAATTGGAGGGATTCTGGCAATTTCGGTAATTGCATCAGTAATGTTACCGGAGCCAAAAGAGGCATAAGGAACACGATAAATATTTTATTAAACGGATAAAAGCCTTTTAGACTTCTATCCGTTTTTTTATTATTCAAACAAAAGAGGTTAAAGGCTAAAAAAGAGTTTTTATCGCGAAATAAACCAGTACGATTTGTTTTTAAATCGACAGTCGAAACTTAAATTAATTGTCATACTTTTGCACTTTCAAAAAGTAAAGTAAATAAGGTACTTAAAACCTTTACTGCTTGCAACAATAGTTACACATTATGCTTAATATACACAATCTTTCGGTTTCTTTTGGAGGAACATATTTATTTGAAGAAGTTACTTTTCGTTTAGGTGCTGGCGACCGTGTAGGTCTTGTTGGTAAAAACGGAGCAGGTAAATCTACAATGCTTAAAATGTTAGCAAGAGATTTTGCTCCTGATTCCGGGGTTATTTCCCAGGAGAAAGATATCCGAATGGGTTTTTTGCGTCAGGATATTGATTTTGAACGCGGAAGAACTGTGTTGGAAGAAGCGTATGAAGCCTTTACAGAAATTAAAGTTGTAGAGAAAAAACTAGAAGAAATCAATCATCAATTGGTTACCAGAACCGATTATGAAAGTGAAGAATATGGCCAGATCATCGAGGATTTATCTGATTATACCCATCGTTTTGACCTTCTTGGAGGTTACAATTATGTGGGAGATACAGAGAAAATTCTTTTAGGATTAGGTTTCAAAAGAGAAGTTTTCAATAACCAAACTGAAACATTTTCGGGAGGTTGGAGAATGCGTATCGAGTTGGCCAAACTGCTATTGCAATCCAATGATGTATTGCTTCTGGATGAGCCAACCAACCACTTGGATATCGAGAGTATTATTTGGTTAGAGAGTTTCCTGCGTAACTATCCGGGAGTTGTGGTAATCGTATCGCACGATAAAATGTTCCTTGATAACGTTACCAACCGTACCATCGAAATCTCATTAGGAAAAGCGTATGACTTTAATAAGCCGTATTCTCAATATTTAGAATTGCGTCATGAAATTCGTGAAAAGCAATTGGCAACTCAAAAGAATCAGGCAAAGAAAATTGAAGAAACTGAAAAATTAATCGAAAAGTTCCGTGCAAAAGCTTCCAAAGCTTCAATGGCGCAATCGTTAATTAAAAAGTTAGATAAAGTAGAAAGAATTGAAGTAGATGAGGATGATAATTCGGTAATGAATATTTCGTTTCCAGTTTCAAAAGAACCGGGAAAAGTAGTAATCGAAGCTGAGAATGTTACCAAAGCTTACGGAGAGAAAACGATTCTGAAAGATATTAGTTTATTGGTAGAAAGAGGAAGTAAAATTGCCTTTGTGGGACAAAACGGACAAGGAAAATCGACTTTCATTAAAGCTCTTGTAGACGAATTTGAGTACCAGGGGAACATCAAATTAGGACATAATGTTCAGTTAGGATATTTTGCTCAAAATCAGGCTGAATATTTAGATGGAGAAATTACGTTGCTTCAAACTATGGAAGATGCTGCTACAGACACAAACCGTATGAAAGTTCGTGATATGTTGGGATCCTTTTTATTCCGTGGAGACGATGTTGAGAAAAAAGTAAAGGTACTTTCAGGAGGTGAACGTAACCGTTTGGCACTTTGTAAATTGTTGTTGCAGCCTATCAATGTGTTGTTGATGGATGAGCCTACGAATCACCTGGATATTAAATCGAAGAACGTTTTAAAAGCAGCACTTCAAAAATTTGGAGGAACCCTATTATTGGTTTCTCACGATAGAGATTTCCTTCAGGGAATGTCGAACATCGTTTACGAATTCAAAGATCAAAAAATAAAAGAATATTTAGGAGACATCAACTACTTCTTAGAGCAACGCAATCTAGAAAACATGCGTGAGGTTGAGAAAAAGGATGTGGCGAAAGCTGCTGCTCCAAAAGAAAGCAATAAAACGTCATACGAAGATCAGAAAAAAGGAAAAGCACTTCAAAATCGATTGAGTAAAGTAGAGAGTCAAATCAAACAATTGGAGAAAGACATTCAGCACGATGACAAAATGCTGGCTTCTAATTACGACAAACATATCGAAGATGCTTCGTTTTTTACTGCATACAACAAAAAGAAAAAAGATTTAGATCAATTGTTGCTGGACTGGGAAATTGTTCAGGAAGAGATTGATAACTTTAATGCTTAATTAGTTTTCAGTCGCGGTTCTCAGTATTCAGTCTTAGTTTTCAGTTTTGAAACGAATATATAACTTTGTCAAAGGTTGAACTTTGACAAAGTTTTTTTATGTCTAAAGTTTACTATCCCTTACAAAAAAGCAGAAGACACACTATATGTACTCCATGCATTTCACAAATCACATTTCACAAATCACATCTTACATTTTACGAAATAAGACCGATAGATTTAGAGTGCATAATGGCCTCACTGCTGTCTTTATAGTAACAAACGGAAACCTCTAAATTTTCGAGGTTTTTCATAATTGTTTTGGTGGCTTCTTTTTTGTGTTTTCCAGTTTGTCGGATGTAAACCGCCTTTACGGTTACGGGAAATATTTTACAGATCCGCTCATACAAAATGGGATCGTGCTGTGAATCATCTCCTAATAAAACATATTTAAGATTGGGGTAGAATTCTAAAACGTGTTTTATTTTATCAAATTTATGGTCGTGATTTCCGCGTCCGCTCATGAAGAAATCGGGGACTCCTCTTTTGATGTCTTTCAATAGAATTACGGCCCTTGGCAGATGGTGTATTTTGGTGAATTTGACAATAAAACGATACAAATTCCATTCGCTGCTGGATACATAAAAAAAAGCATTTTCTTCTTCTTTATTATTTCTTCCGGCTGAACTCAAAGCCTGATAATGTGGTACTACATCTTTAAAAACCTTGCGGTCATTCACATTTTTAAATAAGAGAACATATATTTTTCGAAAGAAATTTCCGGTGTGCGAGATCAGAAAAGTATCATCAATATCGGAGATAATGCCTAATTTACCTTTGTGAGGCCGAATGAAACTGCCCTTTTCGGTTATGGTTTCTGTTTTATGTTTAATACTGACTTCATATTCAATCCACCCAAAATGAGTTTCTTTTTCCAGCGGAATACAAAACTTAAAATAGCCGTCGTCCAATGTTTTGGTGTGAATCTCCTGATTGCCGCATTTTAGATAAATATCAAAATTTTTAATAGTTTTTATCCTGAACTGATTGATAATTGAAGTAGCATTTTTGAAATTTTTCTTCTGAAAATCATATTCATACGTTCTTCTGAAAACATGTCCCATTACAATTAATTCTTCTTCATTGGCGTAACCGCGATATAATTGTAAAATTGGTTTCATTAATTATGTATATTTATAGATGATGTAAATTAATTATTTTAATTGATTTTAAAAATAAAACTTTGAAAAAGAATATTCTATTTGTCGTAAACCCGATTTCGGGAGATCTGGATAAATCCGATTTAATAGCTGATGTACAGGAGTTTGCAACCACTCATCATTTTGATTTGGAAGTTTATGAAACTACTGGTAAGAACGATCAAAAAAAGGTACAGGCACTTTATAATCAGTATCAACCCGAACGCATTGTGGTGGCTGGGGGTGACGGAACCATAAAAATGGTGGCCGAAGCTATGGAGCAATTTGATATCATTATTGGTATTTTACCCGCTGGTTCGGCTAACGGATTGTCAGTAGATTTGAATCTGCCGGACACCATCGAGGAGAATCTGAAAATAGCTTTTCTGCATCATTATATCGAAATGGATATGATTTGTATTAACGGTAAAAAAAGTATCCATTTGAGTGATATTGGAGTCAATGCAAACTTGGTAAAGAATTACGAAGAAAGTAATTTACGTGGTTTTTGGGGTTATGCATTACAAGCATATTCGGCATTAAAAGAATCCGAAGAACCTTTTGTGGCTACTATTTCGGCTAATAATGAAACGGTTGAACATACGGCGCGAATGATTGTAATTGCCAATTCTCAAAAATACGGAACAGGCGTAATTATTAATCCAAATGGCGCAATGAACGACGGAAAGTTTGAATTGGTAATTTTAAAAAGCCTTGATTTGTTGTTAATCGGGAAAATAATTACTGGAAATATGCCAATTGATTCTGATGATATCGTAATTATTTCGACAGACCAAGCGACAATAAAAACAGATTATCCCGTAAATTTTCAGATCGATGGCGAATATTGTGGCGCGCAAACTGATTTAGAAATTCATATTTTGCATAAGCAAATGAAAATTGCGGTGGCTTGAAAGTGAAGTTTTAATTTGAAAAAAAAGAATAAAGACAAAAATCATTTTAGAGTTAAAATTTATACAAGGGGTAATAAAGAAGGTAAAATCTTAACTAAAAAGAGTAAGTTTTTAAATGTAAAAAAGTACTTTAGTTTTTTATAATAACCCCGCCACATATTTATTAATAATGAAAAAAATATTTTTCACAATTTTTATTC
>NZ_CADCST010000119.1 GCF_902804485.1 Flavobacterium collinsii
AAATATAGAAAGCCTTATTTTTCGAAACCTTACGCTACAAGCACCACTATCCTGTTTTGACCTATAATTTATATTATGTAAAATAGAAAATTCAGGTTACTGCTCTAAGCTGATAGATTCTCAGTTAAAGAATTTCTGAATAATTCCATGAAACGCTTTAAAATGAGTTGTTTGTAATATTATGTACTCTTTGCATTCTAAATCAACTATCAAAAACAAATCAAAATTGTGTTTTTGAATCGTAATAAATCATTTTAAAGCCTTTAAAACGACAATATTTAACATTTCTTTAAAATAATTATATTCTGACTAAGATGCTTTCATTGTACCATATTATTTTATTATTTTTACATTCGATACTTTAAAAAAATTATCAAACATATGAATACAATTGCTGAGCATATTGCAGATTTTTTAAAAGAATACCCGCCATTTGATAATTTAACTTTTCAGGAATTATCTGATATTGCAACGAACATTCGTGTTATCAATTTAGAAAAACATGCAGTATTGTTTCAAAACAATGACCTGCTTCACGATAGCTTTTATGTTGTGGCTTCAGGTATTGTAAATCTGACTACAATTGCTGATGCTGAGGAAACTATTATAAACAAATGTCATGAAGGTGATATTTTTGGTTTACGCCCGTTTTTTGCCAAGAATAATTATATGATGACAGCTAAAGCACGTGAGGAAAGTATTATTTATGCTATTCCAATTGCTGTTTTTAGACCATTTGTTGCGAATAATTCAGATGTTTTGAATTTTTTACTTGAGAATTTTGCTATAAATTCAAGACATGCAAAGGATAATGTACATTCTAATGGAAAATTGATTTCTGATACTGCTTTTTATGTAGATCAGCAATCAGAAATGCAGTATATTCAATCCTTAGCTTATAACAATTCGCCTTTAACAACAGAATCTAATCATATTATAAAAGATGTTGCCATTTTGATGACTGAATCAATGGTAGATAATATTGTGATTTGTGAAAAGAATAATCCGATTGGTATTGTAACCAATGCCGATTTATCGTCAAAAATTGCTACAGGCCGCTATCCTATTACAGAAACGATCGATAAGATTATGTCTTCGCCGGTAGTTACCGTTATTGAAAATGTGTCGTTGGCTGAAGCACAATTGTTGATGTTAAAACATAATGTTACTCATTTATGTGTTACCAAAGATGGTACTAGTAAATCTGCGGTAAAAGGAATTATTTCTGAACATGATTTAATTGTAGCACAAGCCAGTAACCCTGGTGTTTTAATTAAAGAAGTGAAGCGTTCGCAGTTACCGAAAGATCTAAAACAAATACGAGATCGTTTGTCAGATTTGATTCAGAATTCGATTCAGAAGAATATTCCAATTTCACATGTCAGTAATATTGCCAGTGAAATTAATCTGGCCATTATTAAGCGTGCGGTAGAGCTTTCTATTTTAGATTTGGGCTCCCCTCCTGCTCGTTTTGCATGGTTAAGTATTGGTAGTCAGGGGCGAAAAGAACAGCTTTTGCTTACCGATCAGGACAGTATTCTGATTTTTGAAGATGTAGCTCCTGATAAATACAGAGAGGTTAAAGATTACTTTTTAAGGCTGGCTAAAAGAACGACTTCGATCCTTGAAAAAGTAGGTTACGAACTTTGTCCAAACGGACATATGGGGAGCAATATGCTTTGGTGTAAGTCATTGACTGATTGGACAAAACAGTACAACAGCTGGATGAATACTCCAGGTGAAAATAGTAACGATCTGAGCAGTATTTTCTTTGATTATGAGATTGTTTTTGGGGAACCAAAAATTGAAGAAGTTATCGAAAATGTGATCTTTAAAAATGCGGTAAACAATACTTTGTTTTTTGACTTTTTAGGGAATGACGCTTTAAAACGTAATTCTCCTTTAAGTTTTTTCAAAAAATTTATTGTTGAAGAAGAAGGACCACATAAAACAAAATTTGATATTAAAACCCGTGCATTAATGCCTTTGATTGATTCAGCTCGTTTGCTGATTTTAAATGCTAATATAAAGGGGATTAAAAATACTTATTTGAGATTCAAACAATTGGCTATTACAGATTCTAAAAATGCCGAAATTTATTTAAGCTGCGCTGAGGCCTTTTTGACCTTGTCAAAGTTTAGAACTGTTGAAGGTTTGAAGAATGATGATTCCGGACAATATATTAATTTAAGGGAATTGTCTAAGACAGACAAAGAAAAGTTAAAAAATGCCTTAACCCCAATGAAAGACCTTGAGGAATTAATTAAGAGTAAATTTCAACTTACACAATTCTCATAAAGTATGCTAGACTGGATTAAAAATATCAACAAAGAGTATCCGGACTTTTGGAAGGAGTACTTGACGAAATTTGAAGTTAAACCCAACAGGTTTGTGGTGTTGTCTACAGAGACTTCCGGATTAAATCCTAATAAAGATGTTATTCTGTCTTTGGGGGCTTTTTCGGTTATTGATGACAGCATTGTGATCAAAGACAATTTTGAGGCTGTTTTACTGCAATATAAATTTTTGCAGGATAACGGACTCTCGAATGAATTTATCATTGAGAGCAAAATGATGAAGATGCCGGAACCTGATGCGATGGAGGCTTTGATTAATTTTATAGGAAATTCGATTCTGGTTGGGCATCATATTAATTTTGATATTGAAATGCTAAATGCAGCATTAGAACGTCTGGATTGTGGAAGATTAAAAAACGAAGCTTTGGATGTTGATATGATGTACCGAAAATTAATGGATATTAACGACAAGCAATTTTCTCTGGATGATTTAAGCGAGATTTATAAAATTCCAAAAAGCGACAGAAATTCTTCTGCAGAAGATGCGTATAAAATTGCCCTATTGTTTCTGAAACTAAAATCGAGATTGGGAATTAAATAGGAAGTTTGATTCACCATAAATAATTGTTGGAGTAAAACGGATTTAAATTTTGTTTTATAAGTATTGGGCAATGAATCAAAACCATAACAAAAAGAAAAAAGGAAATCACTGAAAAGTATTTCTTTTTTTTTGGCTAAACATATCTGGTCTATCAGACATAAAGGATAATTAATAAGTATTGTAAATCCGACAATCCCGAGGCTTTGGGATTGTCGGATTTGTTATTTTAAAGATTTTTAGTTTTGTAAGCCTTTGATTTTGTTTGTTTTTTGTGGCGGCAAAAAGAAATGACGTAAATGCCCCTATTGTTGTCATTTACGTACAGTATTGTCTTTTGTAAGTAATCGCATCTTTGTCTTGTTAGTTTAATTAAAAATTAACAGAAAAAGTAGAACAAAATGACCACTGTAAATTCTTATCTGGCTTTCAACGGTAATTGTCTTAAAGTAAAGACGTTCTGTAGAAAATGTCTGAACAGTCAGATTATATTTCAAGTGATTGGTGAATCCCCGGGATGTTTACTTCGCGGCAAATAAAAATTAGCAATAAATACAAAGACCTTTTTAATTAACCAATTTAACAAAAATGAAAATGATATTCGTAAAAATAATAACGGTATTGGTAGCTATAGTTTCAATAGCTCTGGTAGTAGCGATGTTTACTAAAAATAAATATACTATAAGAAGAGAAATAATCATCGATAAACCCAAAGCGGAAGTTTTTGATTTTATAAAATTGAATCGAAATCAAAAATTGTACAGTAAATGGCTATTGCTGGATCCGGCTACAAAAATCGAGATAACAGGTACTGACGGAACTGCGGGTTCTGTTCTGACTTTTGAAAGCAAACACCATAAGACTGGTAAAGGAGAATGGGAAATAAAAAAAGCAGAGAATGACAGAATCGATTTTGAACTTCGTTTTCTGGCGCCTTATGTATTTACGGCAAATGGGCATATGGAAACAAAAAGTTTAACCGGAAATCAAACAAAGCTAATCTGGATTTATAATAGCGGAATGAACTGGCCTAAGAATTTTATGCTTATTTTCTTTGATATGGATAAAATAATTGGAGCTGATATAGAAGAAAGCCTAACGAACATAAAAACGATTGTAGAAAAATAAACGATAACCATTAAAATTACAAAATTATGTCATTTCAAGCTTATTTAACCAATATTAAAACAAAGACAGGAAAAGGTCCTGATGATTTTAAAAAACTTTCAGATGAAAAAGGATTTTCAGTCAGTGGAGAATTAAAACCTGAAGTAAAAGCAACCGAAATTGTGAGCTGGCTAAAAACAGATTTTGATTTAGGTCACGGACACGCAATGGCAATTTATGCGCTTCTTAAAGGATTAAGGAAGTAAAGAAATAATTGATATAAAAAAAGCTGTCGAATGGACAGCTTTTTTTGTGAAGATACTAGATCTTTCCTTTTGTAATTTCTTCTACAATTTCAGGGTTTAGCAGTGTTGACGTATCTCCAAAATTTGAAAGATCGCCTTCGGCTATCTTACGCAAAATTCTACGCATAATTTTTCCGGAACGTGTTTTTGGTAAACCAGAAACAAACTGAATTTTATCCAGTTTTGCAATTGGTCCGATGTGATCAGAAATATACTGATTGATCTCTTTACTAAGATTCGACCTGTCTCTAACTTCTCCTGTCTCTTTCAGAATTACAAAACCATATAATGCATTTCCTTTAATATCGTGAGGGAATCCAACAATCGCAGATTCAGCTACTGCAGGATGCTCGTTGATTGCATCTTCAATTGGAGCTGTTCCTAAATTATGACCGGATACAATCACAACATCGTCTACTCTACCAGTGATTCTGTAGTATCCAACTTCGTCTCTTAAAGCACCATCTCCTGTAAAATATTTTCCGGGGAAAGCAGAGAAATAAGTGTCTTTGTAACGTTGGTGATCTCCCCAAATAGTTCTGGCGATCCCAGGCCATGGAAATTTAATACATAAACTACCAACAACCTGATTTCCTTCTATTTCATTGCGTTTTTCATCCATTAATACTGGCTGGATTCCAGGTAATGGCAAAGTCGCGTAGGTTGGTTTTGTTGGTGTTACAAATGCAATTGGCGAAATCATAATTCCACCAGTTTCCGTTTGCCACCAGGTATCGACCACCGGACATCTTTTGTCCCCAACGTGATCATTGAACCAGTGCCATGCTTCTTCGTTGATTGGTTCTCCAACGGATCCGATTACTTTAAGTGATTTTAGAGGATATTTTTGGATATAATCTAAACTTTCTTTTGCAAGCGAACGAATTGCAGTTGGTGCTGTATAGAATTGTGTGATTTTATGTTTTTCGATAATGTCCCAAAAACGGCTGAAATCAGGATAAGATGGAACTCCTTCAAAAATTACAGTGGTTCCTCCGTTTAATAACGGTCCGTATAAAATATAAGAGTGTCCTGTAATCCATCCAATATCCGCAGTACACCAGAAAATATCATTTTCTTCGTGATTGAAAACATTTTTAAAAGTATAGGCGGTGTAAACCATATATCCGGCTGTGGTATGTACCATTCCTTTTGGTTTACCTGTCGAACCTGAAGTGTAAAGAATAAATAACGGATCCTCAGCGTCCATTATTTCGGCTACACTATTGTCCATAGCGCTATCTAATAAAGGTTGTAACCATTCGTCACGACCTTCTTTCATTTTGATTTGAGTATTGGTTCTTTTTACGACCAAAACTTTAGTAACTGACGGACAGGTCTCTAATGCCTCGTCAACGATTCCTTTAAGGTCAATGTTTTTATTACCTCTGTATCCTCCATCAGATGTAATAACCATTTTACATTCGCAATCATTTATTCTGGCAGATACAGCAGAAGCTGAAAATCCAGCAAAAACAACCGAGTGAATGGCTCCAATTCTGGCGCAGGCTAATACTGCCACAGCCAGTTCAGGAATCATTGGTAAGTAAATACAAACTCTGTCTCCTTTACGAACACCCTGCTCACGCAAAACGTTCGCCATTTTTGAAACTCTTTCGTATAATTCATTATACGTTATGTGTAAGGCGTTTTCAGATGGATCGTTCGGTTCAAAAATGATAGCCGTTTTTTCTCCTCTTTTGCTTAAATGCCTGTCAATGCAATTTTTGGTAATGTTAACTTTTGCCTCCGTAAACCACTTTACTTCTGCATCCCCCATATTAAAGTCAACTACTTTTTCCCATTGTTGGTACCAGGTAAAATTTTCCTCAGCTATTTTCCCCCAAAATTTCCTAGGTTCCCTTATAGACTTATTGTAATGTTTAAAATATTGTTCTAAATTTTCAATTTTATAATAACTCATACGTTTTTGGAATTTTTTTATAAATGTATTAAATATCAGTGTATTCTTAAAATTATTTAATTCATAAATAATAGTAAAAAAAAACACATATTAAAAAAAATATTGCTTTTTAATAGGTATAATTTAAAAAATAGCTTTTTGAAGAAAAAAAGCATATTTGCGAAAAAGGCACGATAAATGAATACCATGCCTTTTCAATTTTAACAATTTCAATAACAATTAATTTTGTACTTCTGGTGTGACAATGTTCTGTCATATTTTGAAAATAGTAGCAGCTTTATTAATTAAAATGAAACTTTCAACAAGTATATTTAGTGTCAAATATACTCCCCTTCATTAGGGATTAGCTTCACTTAACTAACATACTTACTTACGGAAGTTAAGTGAATGCAATATGCATCTATATCCATTTTTCTTAATAAGTGCTTACTAATTCAAAATATTACATAGAACAGAGATACAGTGCAAATTCCACAATCAAATATGTGGTAATTCCCAATTTATTATCCAATTTTTTTCATTGCAGTCATTGATTCTCTCAACCATGCTCCTACTTCTTCGATAGGATGTTGACGAACTTCTTTGTTTACAGCAATTAATATAGCATTATCTACTCCGTTTGAGGTAGAGAATGGTTTTCCGATTACGTTTGTTTCTACAGTTTTCATGAACTCAGTCAATAACGGTTTGCAGGCATGGTCAAATAAATAACAACCATATTCAGCTGTGTCTGAGATAACACGGTTCATTTCGAATAATTTTTTTCTTGCAATAGTGTTTGCGATTAAAGGCAATTCGTGTAATGATTCGTAATAAGCTGACTCTTCGATAATTCCTGCTTCTGTCATTGTCTCGAAAGCTAGTTCAACACCTGCTTTTACCATGGCAATCATTAGGACTCCATTATCAAAATATTCTTGTTCTGAAATTGGAGCTTCTTGCGGAGCTGTCTTTTCAAAGTTTGTTTCGCCTGTTGCAGCTCTCCATTTCAATAAGTTTACATCATCATTAGCCCAGTCAATCATCATGGTTCTGGAGAATTCTCCTGAAATAATATCATCTTGATGTTTTTGGAATAATGGTCTCATGATGTCTTTTAATTCTTCAGCAATTTCGTAAGCTTCGATTTTTGCAGGATTTGAAAGACGGTCCATCATATTGGTAATACCACCATGTTTCAAAGCTTCTGTGATGGTTTCCCATCCGTATTGAATTAATTTTGAAGCATATGCTTTATCGATTCCTTTCTCCACCATTTTATCAAAACATAAAATAGAACCGGTTTGCAATAATCCACAAAGGATGGTTTGCTCTCCCATTAGATCTGATTTTACTTCAGCAACAAATGACGATTTTAATACTCCTGCTTTGTGACCTCCTGTGGCTACAGCATAAGCTTTTGCCTGATCTAAACCAAAACCGTTTGGATCATTCTCCGGGTGAACAGCGATAAGTGTTGGTACACCAAATCCTCTTTTATATTCTTCACGAACTTCAGAGCCCGGGCATTTTGGAGCGCACATAATTACAGTGATGTCTTTACGAATCTGCATTCCTTCTTCCACAATATTGAATCCGTGAGAATACGATAAAGTTGATCCGTTTTTCATTAAAGGCATAATGGCAGTAACTACAGCAGTGTGTTGTTTGTCTGGTGTTAAATTACAAACTAAGTCAGCAGTTGGAATTAATTCTTCATAAGTACCTACTTTAAATCCGTTTTCCGTAGCATTTTTATAAGATGCTCTTTTTTCAGAAATTGCATCTGCACGTAACGCGTATGAAATGTCTAAACCGGAATCTCTCATGTTTAAACCCTGATTCAAACCTTGTGCTCCACAGCCTACAATGACAACTTTTTTTCCTGCTAGTGCCGAAATTCCATCTGCAAATTCTGATTGCTCCATAAATTCGCAAACTCCTAATTGCTCTAATTGTAATCTAAGTGGTAATGTGTTGAAATAATTTGCCATTTTTTTTTATAATATTTAATGAATGTTGTAATTTAATAATTGATTAATAGATGGAACGCTACTATTTGAATGTTTCTAATAGCGTTGAAATTTCCATTTTTTCTTTTGATACCGATATTCTGCCGGAACGTACAAACTGCATGATGCCGTAAGGTTTGAATTTTGAATATAATTCTTCAATTTCAGAACGTCTTCCGGATTTCGAAATCACAAAGAAGTCACGAGATACCGTTACAATTGTAGACTGACTGTCCTTGATAATGTTTTGAATTTGCTTTTCATCAAATAACAAACTTGAAGCAATTTTAAACAAAGCGTTTTCTAAATAAATGGTTTCTTCATCGGTGTGATAGAATGCCTTTATAACTTCGATTTGTTTTTCAATTTGTCCTACGATATTTTTGACCCATTTTTCTGTTGTTTCGACCACAATAATGAATCTGGAAACACTGTCAATTTCTGATTCAGAAACGTTTAGACTTAATATGTTGATGTGACGCTTTAAGAATATTCCGGATATTCTGTTTAATAACCCCACATTATTTTCTGAGTATACCGATATGGTAAATGTTCTGTTTTCCATTTGTTTTTTTAGTTTATTTTGTTTTAAGTTTCATGTTTCAATTTGTTGAACCTGAAACCTGAAACTTGAAACCTGAAACTTTTTCTTTAGCTTAATCTAATTTCAGAAACACATGCTCCCGTTGGAATCATTGGGAATACGTTGTTTTCTTTTTCTACCATAACTTCTAAGAAATAAGAATCTTTTGAAGCCAGCATTTCTGCGACGGCAGCATCTAAATCCTCTCTTTGTGTTACTTTTTTAGATTTGATATAATACCCTTCAGCAATAGCAACAAAATTTGGATTGATCATTTTTGTTGATGCGTATCTGTTGTCAAAAAACAATTCCTGCCACTGACGTACCATCCCTAAAAATTCATTGTTTAAGATGACAATTTTTACGGGCACCTTAGTCTGAAAAATCGTTCCCAGTTCCTGAATGTTCATTTGAAAACCTCCATCACCAATAATAGCCACTACCTCTCGATCTGGTTTTCCCATTTTAGCGCCGATGGCTGCAGGCAAAGCAAATCCCATGGTTCCTAATCCTCCCGAAGTGATGTTGCTTTTGGTCGAATTAAATTTGGCATAACGACAGGCAAACATTTGGTGCTGTCCAACATCAGAAACGATAATGGCATCCCCTTTCGAGTGTTTGTTAATCATTTCAATAGTTTCACCCATTGAAATTCCTTTATTATTGGTTGGATTTAATTCTTCTTTAATAACAGAATCATATTCAATTTTCTGTAGTTCTTTAAATTCGTTATGCCATAAATCGTGTGATTTTGACTCTATTAACGGCAATAAAGCAACTAACGCTTCTTTCACATCTCCAAGAACGGCTACTTCTGTTTTTACGTTTTTGTCAATTTCGGCAGGGTCAATTTCAAAGTGAACTACTTTTGCCTGTTTAGCATAAGTATTTAGGTTTCCGGTTACACGGTCGTCAAAACGCATTCCGAGAGCGATTAAAACGTCACATTCGTTTGTTAGTAAATTTGGTCCGTAGTTTCCATGCATTCCTAACATTCCCACATTTAAAGGATGATCTGTTGGAAGGGCCGAAAGACCTAAAATAGTCCAGGCAGCCGGAATTCCAGATTTTTCAACTAAAGCTTTAAATTCGGCTTCAGCCTGACCCAGAATTATTCCCTGACCAAACACGATAAAAGGTTTTTTAGCGCTATTGATTAAAGCAGCGGCCTCTGCCACTTTGTCTAATTTTAGTTTTGGAACGGGTGTATAACTTCTGATTCCAGTACATTTTTCATAGCTAAAATCAAATTTGTCAAACTGCGCGTTTTTAGTGATATCAATTAATACAGGTCCCGGACGTCCGGAGCGTGCAATGTAGAATGCTTTTGCGATGATTTCAGGTATCTCCGCAGCTTCGGTAACCTGATAGTTCCACTTTGTTACCGGAGTCGAAATCCCGATAATATCGGTTTCCTGAAAAGCATCAGATCCTAACAAATGTTTTCCAACCTGACCTGTAATACAAACCATTGGTGTTGAATCGATTTGAGCATCGGCAATTCCCGTAACCAGGTTTGTTGCTCCCGGTCCTGAGGTTGCAATAGCTACCCCTACTTTTCCCGTCGCTCTGGCGTATCCCTGAGCGGCATGTGTAGCACCTTGTTCGTGGCGTACCAAAACATGGTGCAGTTGATCCTGAAATTTATATAATTCATCGTAAACTGGCATAATTGCTCCTCCCGGATAACCGTAAAGCAAGTCCACACCTTCTTCTAACAAACATCTTATAACGGCTTCAGCCCCTGATATTTTCATAGTATATTGTTTTTTCAATGTCAATAATCAATTTCAAAATTTAATGGCAATGTTAAAATCAATTTAAAACTGATTCTTTATTTTTCTACTTTTTATTGCAATTGAACTTTGTTATTTTATTGATATTGTCATTGTTTTTTGAAATTGTTATTGTAAAATTATTTATCGGTAACGCAACCTGTTGAAGCGCTTGAGACCGATCTGGCGTATTTAAGCAAAACTCCTTTGTTTACTTTTAAAGGAGGCTGAATCCAATTCTCTTTACGAGCCGCAAATTCTTCGTCAGATATTTTCAGGCTGATCGTATTCTTTACAGCATCAATAGCAATTAAATCACCATCTTTTACCAGTGCAATACCACCACCATCATAAGCCTCTGGTGTAATGTGTCCTACCACAAAGCCATGTGAACCTCCAGAGAACCTACCGTCTGTAATAAGAGCACAGCTGCTTCCTAATCCGGCTCCAATAATGGCCGATGTTGGTTTTAGCATCTCAGGCATCCCCGGACCACCTTTTGGTCCACAATACCTAATGACGACTACATTACCGGGTTTAATTTTTCCGGCTTCAAGACCAGGAATTACTTCAAACTCACCTTCAAAAACAACTGCAGGGCCTTCAAAGTACTCTCCTTCTTTTCCGCTGATTTTTGCAACAGCACCTTCAGAGGCGAGATTTCCATACAACACCTGAATGTTTCCGGTTGGTTTTAAAGCTTTTTGTATTTCATGTATTACTTGTTGTCCATCTTGTAAATCCGGAGTTGAAGCTAAGTTTTCGGCAACTGTTTTTCCGGTTACGGTTAAACAATCTCCATGAATAAGTCCAACTTTTAGTAAATATTTCATAACCGAAGGAATACCTCCTGCTTCGTGAATATCTTCCATCATATATTTACCGCTTGGTTTCATATCTGCTAGTACCGGAGTTCTGTCATTAATTGCCTGAAAGTCGTCAAGCGTAATTTCAACATCTACTGCATGTGCCATAGCTATTAAATGCATTACAGCATTTGTTGAACCTCCTAAAACTGCTACAATTGTAATGGCATTTTCAAAAGCCTTACGAGTCATAATGTCTCTTGGCTTAATATCTTTTTCCAATAAAACTTTAATGGCGGCTCCTGCAGCAAGACATTCGTCTCTTTTTTCCTGACTTAATGCAGGATTTGAAGAGCTGTATGGTAAACTCATTCCCAAGGCTTCAATTGCCGAAGACATTGTATTGGCCGTATACATTCCTCCACAGGCACCAGCGCCCGGGCAGGCATTTTGAATAACTCCTTTAAAATCTTCCGGAGTAATTTCGTTTTTCACTTTTTTTCCTAAAGCTTCAAAAGCTGAAACAATATTAAGAGATTCACCTTTCCATTTTCCGGAGTGAATAGATCCTCCGTAGACCATAAGAGACGGACGATTTAGTCTTCCCATTGCTATTAACGCTCCAGGCATATTTTTATCACAACCCGGAATTGCGATGATACTATCGTACCACTGTGCTCCCGCAACTGTTTCGATAGAATCGGCAATTACATCACGGGAAACTAACGAATAACGCATTCCTTCAGTTCCGTTCGATATTCCGTCACTTACACCAATGGTATTAAAAATAAGTCCGACCAGATTTGCGTCCCAAACACCTTTTTTAACATCTTTTGCTAAATCATTCAGGTGCATGTTGCAGGTATTACCATCGTAACCCATGCTCACAATACCGACCTGTGCTTTTTTCAAATCTTCTTCAGTTAAACCAATACCATACAACATGGCTTGCGCTGCAGGTTGTGTTTGATCTTGAGTGATGGTTTTGCTGTACTTATTTAATTCCATTATTGTGTTATTTGTTTTAATTTTTGTTCAAAAAAAAACCTTCCAGTATTTGGAAGGTTTGTAATATAGTTTTTCAATTATATTTATACCATTCCCCGTGCAGATGTGATAATCACATTTACAGTAATGACAGAAATAATAATAATTGAGTTTTGCACTTTCTTTTTTTTAGTGTGACAAAAGTATGAAAACTTAAATGACTAAAAAAACAAAATCTCAACATTTTACATACTTCTTGTTATTTATTCTAATTTTTAACAGAAAACCTTATACAATTGTTGATTGTCCGATATGAACGTTATCATTATTAAAATATAGCAAATCGTCTTTGCTGAAGATGAAATTAGAAACAAACTCCCCTACTTCGTTTGTACCGAATTTTGAATCTGGTTTTAAATCAACAGTAACTACTTTGAATTCGATCGCTTTTTCGACAGCTTTATAAATCATACTGGCTTCTTTAAACAAGCCAAAATGTTCCAGTAACATTGCTGCAGATAAAATTGACGCAATCGGATTGGCAATATTTTTTCCTTTCGCCTGAGGATAGGATCCGTGAATAGGCTCAAAAAGGGCGTTTTTCTCTCCTAAAGATGCAGAGGCCAATAAGCCGATAGATCCTGTTATGACACTCGCTTCGTCTGAAAGAATATCTCCAAACAGATTTTCGGTCAAAATCACGTCAAACTGTTTTGGATTTAGTATCAATTGCATGGCTGCATTATCCACAAACAAAAAGTCTAAAGCTACATCTGGATAACTTTGACCTACTTTTTGAACCACTTTTCTCCATAATCTGGAAGTTTCCAAAACGTTGGCTTTGTCTACCATTGTTAGTTTCTTGCGTCGGTTTTGTGCAGATTTAAAGGCTAGATGTGCAATTCGACTGATTTCTTCTTCTGAATACTCACATAAGTCTGAAGCGTGTGTTCCTTCTTCATTTAGTGTTTTTGCTCCAAAATAAGCTCCTCCTGTTAATTCTCTAAAAATAGTAAAATCAGCACCGTCGATAATTTCTCTTTTTAATGGAGAAGCATCGATGAGTGATTTATAAGGCTTTATTGGTCGAATGTTGGCAAACAATCCCAGTTCTTTACGCAGTTTCAACAATCCCTGCTCCGGACGAACCTTTGCCGATGGATTATTATCATATTTAGGATCTCCAATGGCTCCAAACAATACAGCATCTGTGTTTAAACAAAGATTTAAAGTCTGCTCCGGTAACGGATTCCCTGTTTTGTCAATGGCAATTGCTCCCATGAGCGCCTCTTCAAAAACAAATTCATGATTGTATACCTCACCAATAGCATATAAAGCTTTCTTGGCTTGTAAAATTACCTCTGGTCCAATTCCGTCTCCTGGTAAAACTGCTATTTTCAAATTCATAACGTCTCGTTCTTTATGTATTTAAATCCTTTTTTTCTTTATTCTATTCTCTTTATTCTATTCTCTTTATTCTATTTTCTTTATTCTATTCTCTTTCCTCTTTATTCTCTTTTCAACTAGTTTCGGATCAATTCTCCTTGAATTTTAGAAGCTTCGATAATTTGATGGATATCGGCATCTATTACTTCTTTTTTAATATCAGCGAATTTCAAAAATTCAATATATACCAAATCCAACTGTACTTTAGTAAGCTCGTAGCCTACTTTTTTAGCACGATAAGCGAGTGCAGCTCTTCCACTTCTTGCTGTTAATATAATAGAGGACTCATTTACACCTACATCCAACGGGTCCATGATTTCGTATGTTGCTCTGTTTTTGATTACACCATCCTGATGAATTCCTGAACTGTGTGCAAAAGCATTTGCTCCAACAATGGCTTTATTTGGCTGTACGATCATTCCCATGCTTTCAGAAACCAAACGGCTCATCTCGTTCAGTTCTCTTGTGTTGATATTGGTGTCTAGATTTAAATAAGGATGTTGTTTGAAAATCATTACTACTTCTTCAAGTGCTGTGTTTCCAGCTCTTTCTCCAATACCATTAATGGTACATTCTATTTGTCTTGCTCCGTTTATAGCTCCTGCGATTGAATTTGCAGTAGCCATTCCTAAATCGTTATGACAGTGGCAGGAAAGGATCACATTTTCGATGCCTTTTACGTTTTCTTTTAGGTATTTAATTTTTGCTCCGTATTCTTCGGGAAGACAGTATCCTGTTGTATCCGGTATGTTTAGTACAGTTGCTCCGGATTTAATGACTTCTTCGCAAACTTTTGCAAGGAAAGCATTATCAGTTCTTCCGGCATCTTCTGCATAAAATTCAACATCTTCTACATAGGATTTTGCATGAGCTACAGCAAATTTTGCTCTTGCAATAATATCTTCTCTTGTGGTATTTAGTTTATGGAGTATATGAGATTCAGATGTTCCGATTCCGGTGTGGATTCTAGGTTTTTTAGCGTGCTTGAGGGCAGCTGCAGCAACATCAATGTCATTTTTTACGGCTCTTGTTAGTCCGCAGACGGTTGCATTTTCTACAATTTTACAAATCTCAGAGACCGATAAAAAATCGCCGGGACTTGACACAGGAAAACCTGCTTCGATAATGTCAACTCCCATTTTATCAAGTCGTTCTGCGATAACTAATTTTTGTTTCGTATCTAACTTACATCCTGGAACCTGCTCACCATCGCGCAAAGTGGTGTCAAAAATTTGAACTTTCTCTCTATTCATATTCGTTTATTTAATGTAATTTCACATCTCGATAACAAATATATATTGTACTTTGCCGGCACCAAATTCATTTTACTGAAATTATACTGTTCATAAAACAATTTAAAGCAGGTTAATTAACTAAAAATCAATAAGTTATATTATTATATTTTACAATGGCTAACCATCAAAAAGATTTCTTATTTGTATTAATAAAATCACTTTCTAAATCCGAAAAAAGACAGTTTAAGATTTTTGCAAGCCGTTTAGAGACGAGTTCGAATACTAAATTCATCGAATTATTTAACATCTTAGATAAATCTGAAACCTATGATGAAAAGCTTATTTTAAAGAGCGGAATCATTAAGAAAGTTCAATTATCTAACTTGAAATCATACTTGTACAAGCAAATTTTGGTAAGTATACGTTTGAATATTCCGAGTCAGAATATTCGATATCAGTTGCGGGAGCAAATAGATTTTGCCGTTATTTTATACAATAAAGGTTTGTACAGACAGAGTTTAAAAATTCTGGATAAAACAAAACTTCTGGCTCTTGAAAATGACGAGAAATATATGGCTTATGAGATTGTAGAGTTCGAAAAACTAATCGAATCACAATATATTACGCGAAGTATTCAGGGGCGCGCAGACGAATTGGTAATTCAGGCGAAAGAACTGAATTATCGCAACACCATTTCAAGTAAATTATCGAATTTATCACTGCAGTTGTACGGAATCATGTTAAAAACCGGTTATGTAAAAAGTGATGAAGAATACAAGTATATTGATGATTATTTCAACAAACATATTTCAAAATTAGATGAAAGTAAGTTTGGCTTTAGGGAGAAATACTGGTTTTACAATGCCAATCTTTGGCGAAGTTTTCTGGTTCAGGACTTCTTAGCGAGTTACAAATATGCTTATAAATGGGTAAGATTGTTTTATGACAATCCTAATATGATTTATTTGAATCCTGTTTTTTTCCTAAAAGGGAATCATTATTTTTTGGAGTCTTTGTATATGCTGAAGTATCAGTCGAACTTTAAGAAGTATTTGACGCTATTAGAAGAGACGATCGCAGATCCTAAGTTTCCGGTAAATGATAACATTGCGTCGTTGTCTTTTTTATACGTTTATAACAATAAGTTAAATCTGCACATACTTGAAGGTACTTTTGCCGAAAGCGAATATTTGATTCCGGAGATTTTAGAAAGGATAAAGCTTCACAGTGAGCATCTTGATGAGCATCACGAGATGTTGTTTTACTATAAAATTGCCTCCATCTATTTTGGAAACGAAAAGTACAATGAGTCGATTAATTATTTAGACAAGATCATTAACAATAAGAATTTATCGATGCGTGAGGATTTAATGTGTTTTGCAAGGCTTTTGTCATTGATTGCGCATTATGAATTGGGTAAAGATTACTATCTGGAAAATCATTTAAAGAATACTTATAAGTTCTTATTAAAAATGAATGATTTACATGAAGTTCAGAAGGAGATTATCAAGTTCCTGAAGAATCTGAACAACTTCTACCCTGCCGATATTAAGAAAGAGTTCATCAAAATGCGTGCGCGTTTCATCGAACTCGAGAAAAATACCTATGAGAAAAGAGCTTTCCTGTATCTGGATATTATTTCATGGCTGGAAAGTAAAATAGACAATAGAAAGATTGCTGATATTATTAAAGAGAAAGCGAAACTGAATAGTAGATAATGATTAGATAATAAGGTAATTTGATAATAAGGTTATGACACAAAAAAATCCCAAATTCCTTTAGATTGGAATTTGAGATTTTTATATTGAACTTTATCAATTTTTTATTCGATTATATTCGAAGTTTTTACATAGAAATCTTTATCTACTTCTACTTTTCTATCTTCATTAGTGGTCTTTTCAGACTGCCATTCGGTTGTTGGTTTTAGCCACGTTTCAACTCCGTTTAATTTTACTCGAACCGGCATATCAAACTTTGCGACACAATTTGTCCAATGATATCCAAAAGTTCCGTTTTTAAACATGTATTCAAAAACCGGAATTTGAGTAGTTGTTAAATATTGAGCAAAAACTCTATTGAAATTGATTCCTGATTGCTCATTAATATAATCCTGGATTTGTTTTCCGGTAACTGTTTGATGATAAAAAGTTTTATTTAACCCTCTCAAAATTGATTTCCACTTTGCATCATCGTTTATAATCTGACGAATCATGTGCAGCATATTTGCCCCTTTTGGATACATATCGCCTGAGCCTTCATTGTTTACATCATAATGACCAATTATTGGTTTGTCATTGCTAATGCCTTTTCTGCATCCGATTATATATTCTGCTGCAGCATCTTTTCCATAGTAATACTCCAGAAACAGACTTTCTGAATAGTTAGTAAAGCTCTCGTGAACCCACATATCGGCAATATCCTTGTAGGTAATGTTGTTTGCAAACCATTCATGACCAGATTCATGAATAATGATAAAATCAAATTTTAATCCCCAGCCTGTTCCGCTTAAATCACGACCCAAATAACCATTTTTATAGCCATTTCCATAAGTTACACTGCTTTGATGCTCCATTCCTAAATAAGGCACTTCGACCAGCTTGTAACTGTCTTCGTAAAAAGGATAAGGTCCAAACCAGTTTTCAAATGCTTTAAGCATTCTTGGTACATCTTTGAATTGTTCTTTTGCCAAAGCGAGGTTGTCTCTTAAGACATAGTAATTGCAGTCTAAATCTCCTTTTTCACCTTTGTATACCTCTGAGAAATTAACGTAATCTCCAATATTAATGTTTACTCCGTAGTTATTGATTGGGTTTGAAACGTACCAATTGAATGTTTTTGTACCGTCTTTCTCTTTTTTAACACTTTTTAATCTTCCGTTCGAAACATCTGTAAGATCTCCCGGAACATTCACGCTGATTAACATGTTTTCGACTTCATCATACATGTGATCTTTGTTTGGCCACCAGACGCTGGCACCCAATCCCTGACAGGATGAAGCAATAAAATCTTTACCATTTTTATCTTTTTTCCAGCTGATTCCTCCATCCCACGGAGCCTTAACAGCTTCTCTAGGTTTTCCTCCAAAAGAAACTACTATTTCTTTTATATCCCCTACTTTTTGGTTTTCAAGCAAAGTGATAAAAAAAGCATTTCCGTCTCTTTTAAACTTTAACTCCTTTCCGTTCTGCGTTACTTTAGATATCTGCATCGGTTCCTGCAAATCAATCTGCATGGTATTGTAGTCGGTTAAAACGGTATAGCGAATTGTATTTGAACCCGAAATAGTTCGTTCTTTTGGGTTAACTTTTACATCCAGATGATAGTATTTTAAATCCCACCAGGCTCTTTCTTTTGTAATGCTTCCGCGTAAAGTGTCCTGATGTGTAAAAACAGTTTCAGGCTTATTCAAAAGTCCTTGTGCATTAGCTGTAAAACCGAATAAAAAGGCGATAAAAACGCCACCGAAGTATTTTTTCATACGTAGTAGATATTTTCTTTTTGTCGAAATAAAAAGGCTTTTTAAGCCGCTTATATTTGAACAAATGTAAACATTCGAATCAAGTTTTAGCGGATTTTATATCGGCGATTGAGAGAATTTAATGTTAAAATTAGTTTATTCTTCTGTATTTTAGCGAATCAAATTTAGATCTGCTATTTATGAGAATCATTAAAATCACTGTGTTACTATGTTTGATGTGCTCGATCACAACTTATTCGCAAAATATTCCTGTTCATAAAACAACTGAAAAAGTAGCTATCGATGGCAATTTATCCGAGTGGAAAACTCCCTTTTTCGGACCGTTTGTAGTTCATGATTCAGGGAAAAAAGCAGCACAGGACACCTATATTTCTTTTTCATGGAATAATGAAAACCTATATATAGCCTATCGTTCTACAGATTCTAAAATAGTTGGTAAAGCACAACAAAAAGATAGCGAGATTTTTAGCACAGACGATTTAGTCGAAATCTTTATAGATCCTGATGGCGATGGTCAGAATTACTTGGAAATTGGGGTTAATGCTTACTCATCTTACTACGATTTACTGCTTAACTGTATCTCTCCACTTTGTGGTGGCTGGAACATGAATATAGCATTTGATGTTTTGGGAATAGAAGCACAAAGTAAAATAACTCCTGAAGGTTTTAATACTGAAATTAAGATTCCATTCTCCAGTTTGAACAGCATCAAAAATGGTAATTTTTCAACTCCAAAAGCAGGTACAAAATGGAAAGGAAATGTTTTTAGAATTGATTATGGTAATACAACGGAATACCTTGCTTTACAGTCTTATAAAAGTCTAAAATTTGGTTTCCATCAACCACAGGAATTTGTCGTTTTTGAGTTTACTGAATAAGCCGACACTAAAAAAGTTTTGAAAAAATTAAGAATTACTATTCTTTAATATTCTAATGGTATTTATTCCACTAAAAAGAAAAAACAAACCAAATAAAAAAACACTAATTACAAATAAAATTGGCGCCTTTCCAAATTCATTTTGAAATAGAAAATAACATCCTGCGCTAAACAGTATCATAAAACTTCCCAAGTATATTTTTGTTTTGGATTCTTTTTCTATAAATCTTCTTTCAATTGGAAGTATCTTTTTAATCTTTGGAACTAGAATTTTTGGAATCCCTAAACCACTATCTAAAACCATAATTTTTACTTGACTATAATTTTTATAATTATAAAAATCTTGTGAAGTGTTAGCGAATTTGCCCTGACTTATTACGGTATCCATAATGTCTTCTAAAAGAAAAAAAAGTTCATTTTCGGTTAAACTTTTATTGTTTAAATAATCCTGTTTAAGTAATTCAATCTGCTTTTTAAGAAATTCCATCTCCGTTTCCATTTTTTTCTTTTTTTTGCAAATGTAAAAAGTAAAGATAGAAATAGAAAGTATTTTAATAATATTTAACTTTCAAATAAGTTGTAAAACCTTTCAATTATCAAAAAATGGAAATCAAAAAACTAATTTTGATTTCCTTAAATTTTTATTATTGGAAATGATTTACTTCTGACGTTTCTTCAAAACATTCACTACATCTTTTAGTTCAAAACCTTTTGCCTGTAATAAAATCAGATAATGAAAGAGTAAATCAGCGCTTTCGCTTAAGAACAAATCATCGTTATCATCTTTGGCTTCAATGACTACTTCTACGGCCTCTTCTCCTACTTTTTGGGCTATTTTATTGATGCCTTTTTCGAACAAAGAAGCTACATAACTTTTTTCGGAATCGGCATTTGCTCTTCGCGCTTTAATAGTGTTTTCTAGTTGAGAAATGAAACCAAAATTTTCTTTGTTTTCTTCCTGCCAACAGGTATCAGCGCCTGTGTGACATGTTGGTCCTACAGGTTTTGCCTGAATAAGAAGGGTGTCGCCATCACAGTCGTTTTTAATGCTCACAAGCTCGAGAAAGTTACCACTCTCCTCGCCTTTTGTCCACAATCTTTGCTTGGATCGGCTGAAAAAAGTTACTTTTTGTGTTTCTATTGTTTTTTGAAGTGATTCTTCGTTCATATACCCCAGCATCAGAACATTCTTGGTTTCTGCATCCTGAATGATTGCCGGAATTAATCCGTGTGCGCTTTTTATATCTACATTCATATGTTATTCTTGATTTTAGAGTTCAGGTTTTAGATTGCTGAATTCTTTTTGTTTTTTAATTATATCATACTCTTTATTATTCTAGACTTTAGATTGCAAGAATCTTTCTTCTTTTCTCTATTTTCTACTCTCTAAACCCTAACTTCAATCCCATTATTCCTAAGTTCTTCCTTCAAAGTCTTAATCTCAATCTCTTTAAAGTGAAAAACACTCGCTGCCAGTGCTGCATCAGCTTTGCCTATTTTAAATGAATCGACAAAATGCTGAATATTTCCTGCGCCACCCGAAGCAATTATCGGAATATTGATAAGTTCTGAAAGTTTGGCTAGAGCTTCATTTGCAAAACCATTTTTTGTACCGTCATTGTCCATCGAAGTGAATAATATTTCACCTGCACCACGTTCTGCCACTTCAATTGCCCAATCGAATAGGTTTAACTCAGTTGGTACTTTACCGCCAACTAAATGCACAATCCATTGCCCGTCTATTTGTTTGGCATCGATAGCGACTACAACGCACTGACTCCCGAACTTTTGAGCCAAATCATTAATCAATTGCGGATTTTTAACTGCCGATGAATTGATCGAAACTTTATCAGCACCATTATTCAGCAGTATTTCAACATCTTCGATACTTGAAATTCCGCCACCTACGGTAAATGGAATGTTGATTTTCTCTGCGACACTTCGTACCATATTAACCAACGTTTTACGACGTTCTTCGGTAGCCGAAATATCTAGAAAAACCAATTCATCCGCACCTTCCGCCGAATAAATTTCTGCCAGTTCAACGGGATCACCTGCATCGCGAAGATCAACGAAGTTCACTCCTTTTACCGTTCTTCCGTTTTTTATATCCAAACAGGGTATGATTCTTTTTGCTAACATTTATTTAATGTATTAATTAGGTAATTAGATTACTCTTTAGTTATCTAATTGATCAATTATAAGATTCTCTAATTTTATCTATTCGAATACCAGACGAAGAAAAGTTCTCTCGTAACTTAGTATACAGCGGGAATCTTCCGCAATTTTAAAAGTTTCAATACATTCCTGATCTTCCAAAATTAATCTTCGATAGTTTTCATATTCAGCTAAACTGGGGAAGGAAAACATTGCAAACGCAATATTATTAGCTCCTTCAGAAGGCATGAAATAACCATGATGCTGACCGCCAAATCGGTTTACTAGTTTAATCCATCTTTTCCCATAATCTTCGAAAACAGCCAGTTGGAAGGGGTCTATTGTGTATTTTAAATGACAAGTAACCATATGTTTTTATTTTCTAATTATATAATTTTCTAATTGTTTCAGGGTAATGCGTCCTTCGTAAATTGCCTTCCCAATAATAGTTCCTTCGCAGCCAAGTTCGGCTAGTTTGGGCAATTCATCGAACGTTGAAATCCCGCCTGATGCGATTAATTTTACGTCGTAGGCTTCGCTTAGTATTTTTTGATACAAATCAAAACTTGGACCTTGAAGCATTCCATCTTTTGCAATATCTGTACAAATAACGTATTGAATTCCTTTGTTTTGATACTCCTGAATGAACGGAATCAAATCTTCGTCTGAATTTTCTAACCATCCCGAAACGGCTATTTTTTCGTCTTTAGCGTCAGCGCCTAGTATAATTTTTCCGGAACCATATTGAAAGATCCATTTTTGGAATATTTCTTTATTTTTTACAGCAATACTTCCGCCTGTAATTTGGTTTGCCCCACTTTCAAAAGCAATTCTTAAATCCTCATCTGATTTTAAACCACCACCGAAATCAATTTGAAGACTGGTTTGTGTCGCAATTTGCTCCAGGATTTTATAGTTTATAATTTTACTTGATTTTGCTCCGTCCAAGTCAACTAAATGCAAATATTCAATTCCATGTGCTTCAAAGGTTTTCGCCACTTCCAGTGGATTTTCATTATAAATTATTTTGGTACTGTAATCGCCCTTCGACAAGCGAACACATTTTCCGTCAATGATATCTATGGCAGGTATTATTCTCATTTTTTTTTATTTAAAGATTTAAAAATTAAATAATTTAAAGAGTTTCTGGGGTTAACCATTCAATCTTTAAATTTTTTAATCATTCAATTTTAGAAAGTTTTCAAGGATTTTCTCCCCAACATCACCACTCTTTTCAGGGTGAAATTGCGTTCCATAAAAATTATCTTTTTGTAATGCCGATGCGTAGTCCACATCATAGTTTGTTGTTGCGATCATATATTTGCAATTTGGCGCATAGAAGCTGTGTACCAGGTACATAAATTCATTTTCAGCAATGTCTTTAAACAGATCAGATTTTAGATTATAAATCTGATTCCACCCCATTTGTGGCACTTTTACTTTTGAAGTAAATTTAATGACGTCGACATCAAAAATCCCTAAACCTTTAGTGTTTCCCTCTTCAGTCGATTTGCACATTAATTGCATGCCCAGACAAATGCCTAAAACGGGTTGTTTCAAATTTGGAATCAAATGATCCAGTCCGCTTTCTCGAAGTTTTGCCATCGCTGAACTTGCTTCTCCCACTCCCGGGAAGATTACTCTGTCGGCCTTTTGGATTTCATCGGCATTATTGCTTAAAACGGCTTTATAACCAAGCCTTTCAATTGCAAACATAATACTCTGAATATTTCCCGCTCCGTAATTTATGATTACTATTTTCATTAAAAAAGCTTTATGCTTTAAGCGCTAAGCTTTAGACCTATTGCCTACTGCTTATAGCTTATTGCGTTTTACAACATTCCTTTAGTTGAAGGAAGAATCATTTTTTCTGTATCTCTTTTTACTGCTACTTTTATTGCTTTTGCAAAAGCTTTAAAGATGGCTTCGATTTTGTGGTGCTCGTTTGTTCCTTCAGCTTTGATGTTTATGTTTGCTTTTGCACCATCTGAGAATGATTTAAAGAAGTGAAAAAACATTTCTGTTGGCATTTTACCGACCATTTCGCGTTTGAATTCGGTTTCCCAAACCAGCCAGTTTCTTCCGCCAAAGTCGATTGCGACCTGTGCCAGACAATCATCCATAGGCAAACAAAAGCCATAACGTTCGATTCCGAGTTTATTTCCTAGTGCTTTGGCGAAAACTTCTCCCAAAGCAATTGCTGTATCTTCAATGGTGTGGTGTTCATCAACCTCCAAGTCACCTTTTACGAGAATTTCCAGGTCCATTTGTCCGTGGCGGGAAATTTGATCTAACATGTGATCAAAGAAAGCAATTCCAGTTTCGATTTTGCTTTTTCCGGTACCGTCCAGGTTTAAGTTAATAAATATATCCGTTTCATTGGTTTTGCGTGTAATTGAAGCAGAACGTGCTTCCAGTTTTAAAAACTCATAGATCGTTTTCCAGCTCATGGTCTGAAGAATGATCGTTTCATCTAACTCTTCGCGTTTAGATGAGATTTCATTACTTCCGATTCCATCGTTATCATTGATAAAGATTGCTTTTGCACCTAAATTTTTGGCCAATTCAACATCAGTTAAGCGATCCCCTAAAACAAAGGAATTTACCAGATCATATTCCGGATTATTAATATACTTTGTCAACATTCCAGTTCTGGGTTTGCGAGTTGGCGCATTATCTTCCGGAAATGACCTGTCTATAAAAATTTCGTCGAACAAAACACCTTCATTTTCAAAGGCTTTTAAAATAAAATTTTGTGTTGGCCAAAATGTATCTTCAGGAAAACTATCTGTTCCTAGTCCGTCCTGATTCGTAACCATAGCCAGTTCATAATCTAATTCATTGGCAATTTTAGCCAGATACTGAAACGCTTTTGGATAAAATTCTACTTTCTCTAAAGCATCTAACTGGTAATTTTCAGGTTCTAAAACGATCGTTCCGTCACGATCGATAAAAAGTACTTTTTTCATATTTTATATTTTTGTGACCTCTGTCGTCACTTTTATATTTCCTAATCTCTCAATCTGTGCGTAAGAATCTATTTCAACGAATTTATTTCCTTTATCAAAACAGCGTTTTCTTCTTTTGTTCCAATAGTCAAACGCAGACAATTTTCGCATAGTGGCTGGTTGGTTCTGTTTCGAATTACAATTCCTCTCTCAATAAGCTGTTTGTATCTTTTATTGGCGTCATCAACTTTTATCAATACAAAATTAGCTTCGGTCGGATATACTTTTTCAATAAAATTCACTTGAAGTAAAACTTTAATTAATTCTTCTCTTTGCTCAATAATTGAATATATTTCCTGTTTTATTTTATCAGAATCGTTCAATCGGCTTATTGCTCTTTGTTGTGTTAGTTCGTTTACATTATACGGAGGTTTTATTTTGTTCAACACTGAAATTACAGCTTCAGATCCATAACAAATTCCCAAACGAATTCCGGCCAATCCATACGCTTTTGAAAGAGTTTGTGTAATGATTAAGTTTGGATATTCGTCGATCTCAATTAGCCAGCTTTCTTTTTTCGAGAAATCAATATAAGCCTCATCAATCACTATAAGTCCATGAAAATTTTGAAGCAATTTCACAACACTTTCGTCTGAAAAAGAGTTTCCTGTTGGGTTGTTTGGAGAGCATAAAAAGATAATTTTTGTTTGCTCATCGACGGCATCTAAAATTTGATCTACTTGTGGCTGAAAATCGCTTGAAAGCAATACCTCTCTGTTTTCAATTGCATTAATATTTGCCAAAACGCTGTACATTCCGTATGTCGGAGGTAATGAGATAATATTGTCGATTTTCGGTTCGCAGAAAGCTCTGAATAGTAAATCCAGAACTTCATCGCTCCCGTTTCCTAATAAAATCTGATTTGATTTCACTTTGTTATTCTTTGCCAGTAGTGCTTTAACCGAATTCTGCTGTGGATCCGGATAACGATTCACTCCATTCTGAAATGGATTTTCATTGGCATCCAGAAAAATCATTTCGGCAGTATCAAAATCTTCAAACTCATCACGTGCTGATGAATAGGGTTTCAAAGATTTTACGTTTTCTCTTGTTATTGTGTTTATGTCGAATTTCATTTCTTTTCTTTTTAGAGAATAGAGTCAAGAACAAAGAGAGTAGACTTCTTGTCTGGTTTGTAATTTTAGTATTCTTACTTCTATTCTCTTTGTTCTATTCTCTTTGTTCTATTCTCTTTGTTCTATTCTCTTGATTCTATTCTCTTGATTCTATTCTCTTGATTCTATTCTCTTCCCTCCAAACTCTTTAATCTCAATGTCACTGCATTCTTATGTGCTTGTAACCCTTCGGCTTCAGCCATAATTTCGATCGCACTGCCAATGTTTTGAATTCCTTTTTCGGAGATTTTCTGAAAAGTCATTGCTTTCATGAAACTATCCAGATTTACTCCGCTGTAATTTTTAGCGTAGCCATTTGTCGGCAAGGTGTGATTAGTCCCGGATGCATAATCGCCCGCACTTTCAGGAGTATAATTCCCAATAAAAACAGAACCTGCATTTACAATTCCGTTGCAATAGAAATCATCGTATTCTGAACAGATTATAAAGTGTTCTGGCCCGTATTCGTTGATTAGATCCAAAGCAATCTGATCGTTTTCTACATAAATTAGTTTTGAATTTTCAATGGCTTTTTTGGCAATCGCTTTTCGCGGAAGTTCTTCAATCTGAATTTGTACTTCCTTTTCAACCGCTTCAATTAGTTTTTTAGAAGTCGAAACTAGAATTACCTGACTGTCAGTTCCGTGCTCTGCTTGTGATAGTAAATCTGAAGCTACAAAGGCAGGAACGGCGGTATCATCGGCAACTACAAGTAATTCTGAAGGTCCTGCCGGCATATCGATTGCTACTCCAAACTGAGTAGCGAGTTGTTTTGCCACGGTTACAAATTGATTTCCGGGTCCAAAGATTTTATATACTTTCGGAATTGATTTTGTTCCGAATGTCATTCCGGCAATGGCCTGGATTCCGCCAACTTTCAATATTTTGGTTACGCCGCATAAATTAGCTGCGTATAAAATAGCGGGATTTATTTTCCCTGATTTGTCTGGTGGAGAACATAGTACAATTTCTTTGCAGCCTGCAATTTCAGCTGGAACTGCCAACATTAAAACGGTTGAAAATAAAGGAGCTGTTCCGCCCGGAATGTATAAGCCAATTTTCTGAATAGGTCTTTTCTCCTGCCAACAGTTTACTCCTTCTGTGGTCTCGATTAGAATTTTCTCTGTTTTTTGAGCGGTATGAAACTTATAAATATTTTCTTTTGCTAATTGAACAGCTAATTTTAATTCATTAGATACCGAATTAACGGCTTCCTCAATTTCTTCTGGTGAAACTTCGTAGTTATCTAAAGCAATTCCGTCAAAAATTGAAGTGTATTTTGCTACGGCTTCGTCCCCTTTTTTCTGTACTTCTTTAAAGATTTCTTTAACTGTAACTTCGATATCATCGATCGTTTTAGTTGGTCTTTTTAGTATTTCTGACCAGGTGTCTGGTTTTGGATTGTTTATTTTATTCATTTTTTTTAATGCTTTAGGCTTTAAGCTTTAGGCTATAAGCAGTTTTGTTTTTTCTTTAATCTGTCAGCATATAGCTTAAAGCTTATTGCTTACAGCGCACGAAGTGCATTAAAGAACCATTTTTTCGATTGGGCAAACTAAAATTCCTTCGGCTCCGGCATCTTTTAATTTGTCAATTACATCCCAAAAGGTATCTTTGTCAATTACCGAATGAACACTACTCCATCCTTCCTGAGCCAATGGCAGGACGGTAAGGCTTCGAAGAACAGGCAGGATTTTTCCAATTTCTTCAATTTTTTCGTTTGGAACGTTCATCAGTATGTATTTTGAATTACGTGCTCTTAAAACGGACTGGATTCTAAATTTTAAGGTGTCAATGTGTTTTTGAATCTCTGGAGATACTTTTGGAGAAACTGCTAAAACCGCTTCACTTTTCAGAATTACTTCGACCTCTTTCAGGTTGTTTTTGAATAAAGTGCTTCCACTGGATACGATATCTACAATGGCATCGGCTAGTCCTATATTGGGAGCAATTTCGACAGAACCTGAAATCTGGTGAATATCAACTGTTAATCCAAAAGAGTTAAAATACTCATTAACGGTATTGGGATAAGAGGTCGCTACACGCAAACCAGCCAAATCTTTTATGGAGTTATATTCAAAGGCTTTAGGGACAGCTACAGATACTTTGCATTTAGAGAATCCGAGTTTTTGAATGACTTCGATGTGCTTGGCTTTTTCAACTAGCAAATTATCACCAACTATAGCCAAATCTACAACTCCATCAATCAGATATTGTGGAATGTCTGAATTTCTAAGGTATAAAACTTCTAAGGGAAAATTAGAAGCTTCGGCTTTTAACTGATCATTGCCATTGTTGATCGAAATACCACAATCTTTAAGGATTTGAATGCTGTCTTCGTTTAAGCGACCTGATTTTTGAATTGCAATTTTTAATGTACTCATTTTTTAGTTTTTTTGTTAAATTAATAGTCTGAGTACAAAGAAGTGGTATAAAAAAACCCGTTTGATGTACTCAAACGGGTTTTAAAATATGATGATTTACACGCATACCATTAACACATCGCCTGAGAGCAATAATGAAAATGATGATGATGTAATTGAATAGAAATCATGAGTTGTTTTGTTTTTTAATTCTTTGATTCGGTTGCAAATATAATAGTTATTTTCATAAAAAAGCAATTTTTAATTTAACTTAACGATAGTTTATTGTTAAATAAATGTTCAGGCCTTGATTTTATTAGTTTTTCAAAATTTACGATAACGTTTTCTTATTTTGATTGAAATACAAAATAACAGTTGTCCCCACTCCTATTTCGCTTTCAATTTTAAATTTAATATGGAGTAATTCTGTAACCCTTTTTACAATTGAAAGTCCTAATCCGGTTCCTTTAATTTCAGGGTGTTCTGTAGAGTTTGATCTGAAGAACGGACTAAAAATAGCGTCTAAATCCTGTTTTGCTATTCCGATTCCGTTATCCGAAATGCTGCAGACTATTTTTTCATTTTGTTCCGAAAGTAAAATGGTCACTTCTCCTCCACTATGCGAGTATTTGATCGCATTAGAGATAATATTTCGAAGTATGGTAATGACTAAAAAGTTATCCGATTGTATGTAATAATCCTGAGCAACATCAAATTTGACTTTGATATTTTGGCTGTTAATTTTCTCTGAGTTTAATCTGAAAACGTCTAAAATGACTGAATTTAAGTATACCGGTTCCGTGCTGATGTCTTTTTTCTGATTTTCAAAACGAGCCATTAATAACAACTGGTCTACAAGCATATTTAAATGGTCAACTTCTTTAATGCAATAGTTAATTTTATCTTCATATTCCTTGTTATCACGAGGTTTACGAATTAAAACCTCAAGTGTTCCTTTTATAACGGTAAGTGGTGTTCTTAGCTCATGAGAGGCATCGGAGGTAAACTCTTTTTCGCGCTCAATTGCATCTTCAATTCGGTTTAAAAGATTGTTTATAGTTTTGGACAGCGTATACAGTTCGTCCTTCGTTTTAGGAAGGGCAATACGTGTTTTTAGATTGTCTTTTGTAATAACCTTCGAAGTATTAATTATGGTGTTTATTGGTTTTATACTTCTTCCTGCAAAGAATCGGGCAATAAAAAACAATAATATTAAAATACCCAGAAAGGAGAGACACATGATGTCGAAGAGATTGTTCAGTACCATTTTAGAGTCGGCCAATGACATGGCTACAATTACATACCCTATTTTTTTGTCTTTAAGGTGAAGCGGAACTTGAATTTGTCTAATGGCATGATCTCCCATTTTAGTGTCAAACAGCTCAAAATCTTCCACAGAATCATTAAATTTGAGTGTTTGTGTTTTTAAGTTTGGTGCTTTTTCAATTATTTTTTTGTTGAGATCCAGAAACTCTACAAACACAGGGTTTACATCTACAGTATTGTGCTCTCTTTCGTTCCATTCTTCCTCATCTATTAAAATTATTTTACCCTTAACCTCTTTGATTTCCTGGAGATGGTTTTGAATTTCAACTTTGATTTTTTCATCAATATGACTGTAAACGGTGTGTTTTACGATAGAATATATAACAGAAAAAACGGCCAGGATTAATAGGCCGGTTGTAATGATATAGTTTAATGCAATTCTGTTTTTAAAAGAAAGCTGTGTCATTTATAGATCGTTTGCGATATAGCCAATACCGCGAATTGTTTTAATATAATCTTCTTCAATTTTTAAGTTGAGTTTCTTTCTGATGGCGTTCATGAAAACATCAATTACGCCTGTGTCGTATTCAAAATTAATTTCCCAAACATCTTTTAGAATCTGATTTCGTGTACAGACTTTTCCTTTGTTCTGAATTAAATATTTTAGGAGTTCAAATTCTCTTTGAGTCAGGGCGATTTCTTCATTGTTTTTTAGGACAATATGTTTCAATAAATCGATTTTGATAGTGCCCAGAGTCAGGTTTTCCGGGCCTTTTTGATTTCTAAAGTGAACTTTAATGCGTTCCACCAGTTCTTCAAAGCTAAATGGTTTTTTGATGTAATCGTTGGCTCCGGCCTTTAAGCCTTCAATAGTTTCCTGAACAGTATCTTTTGCTGTGAGGAAAATGATTGGAGTTTTCTGATCCTTAACTCTTATGGCTCTGCACAAATCTAATCCGTTAATTTTAGGCAGCATCCAATCTAATAAAATTAAATCAAACTGCTGGCTGTGTATCAATTCAAAACCTTTAGAGCCATCATTGGCTGTAGTAATTTGATATCCTTCTTCCTGCAGTCCTTGTTGCAAAAACTGAACAATGCCTAACTCATCTTCAACTATTAGAATGTGCATTTTACTGATGTCTTTAAGATTAAACTATGAATTTTTAAGCTCAAAGATAAAACTTTTGTAGTCAGAATAGGTTTAATACCATGAGAATAGCGGAAAAAAGTTAGGCTTAAGGAAACTTTAAGTTAACACTAAGTAAGGCAAAAGGATAACTTTATTCTGAATTAAGCTATTGCCATTATTTTTGCCTCAATAAGGAGCAAGATTTCCATATTATGCGTTAAAACATGTCGATTATTAGTTATGAATGAGAAAAAGTGTGTTATTTTTGTTAATTTTATAATCTTGCAAATGATTTACCTTTTAAAATTAATAATTATCTGAATAAAAAAAAGAATAAATGACCCTTTTAAAAAAGTTTTCCCCATTCTACAACCTCGCTCTGTTTTATTTTATTATTAGCTTTCTGTTAAGAATTGTTTTATTCTTTCATCCTATAACACAAAGTTCATTTACTATTATAGAGAGTTTAAAAATCTTTGTCTTAGGACTTGTTTCTGATTTTTTTGTTTTTGTTGTCGCCAGTGTTTTTTTATGGTTGTATTTAATTTTTATATCAAACTCTAAATACAACAAACCCTCTGGTTATATTATTTTAGGAGTTTTTGCTACTTTGTTTGTTTATGTGGCTTCAGGAAAAAGTATTTTTGACGAATACGGCGGTGCATTGCCTCTAATTGTTCTGATTTTTATCGGAATTAAGATGGTACTTTTTTCACTTTTACTGTTTCTTCCTAAACTAAGAGCTAAAATTAGATATTGGTTATTTGCATTTGTGATATTCTTATATGTTTTATTAATTCTGCAAAACGGATTAAGTGAGTATTTCTTTTGGAACGAATTTGGTGTAAAGTATAATTTTATTGCGGTAAATTATTTAATTTATACCAATGAGGTTATTGGTAACATCATGGAGTCCTACCCTGTTATTCCATTGTTTTCCGCTTTATTTTTAGTAACGGGAATTGTAACTTACTTTATTATTAAAAGATCGAGAAACTATATTGATGCTATTCCAACCATAAGTGAAAAAGTAAAGATTAGTCTTGTGTATCTTAGTTTATTTGCTGTTTCTTTAATAGCTATCCCTACAATAGCAAAATCTGAAAATTCAAAGAATGTGTTTGTCAACGAATTACAGGCAAACGGCATCTACAAGTTCTTCCTGGCATTTCAGAATAGCAAACTGGATTATTTTACATTTTATAAAACGTTACCTAATGAGGAGGCTTTTGCAATTCTAAAGCAACAGTTTCCTGCTATTAAGGGACAATCTACTCAAAGAACCATTACCGGCGATTCTCTTGAAATTCATAAAAATGTGGTGCTTATTACTATTGAAAGCTATAGTGCCGATTTCATGAAAATGTATGGAAATGAGCAAAATATCACTCCCTTCTTAGACAGTCTGGCTCAAAAAAGCCTTCTTTTTACGAATTTGTATGCGACAGGGAACAGAACAGTTCGCGGACTGGAAGCTGTGACTTTATGTTTGCCTCCAACTGCAGGTGAAAGTGTGGTGAAAAGAGAAGATAACAAGAATAAATTTTCGACCGGAGCTGTTTTCAAGCAAAAGGGATACAATGTGAAATACTTGTATGGTGGAGATGCTTTTTTTGATAATATGCAGGATTTCTTTTCCGGAAACGCTTATGAGATCGTAGATAAATCTAGTTTTTCTCCAGAAGAAATTACTTTTTCAAATGTCTGGGGTGTTTGCGATGAAGACATGTATAACAAAGCGATAAAGGTGATGAATGCTGAAGTAAAGGCGAATAGACCTTTCTTTAATCATATTATGACGGTAAGCAATCACAGGCCATTTACGTATCCGAATAATAAAATTGATATTCCAGGTGATGCCAAATCACGTGAAGGCGGTGTAAAATATACGGATTATTCGTTAAAAAGGTTCTTTGCAATGGCAAGCAAGCAATCTTGGTACAAAAATACCATTTTTGTAATTGTAGCCGACCACTGTGCCTCAAGCGCAGGAAAAACTGAGCTTCCTTTAGATAAGTATAGAATTCCGGGGTTTATTTATGATCCGAATAGAAAACCTCAAAAATACAATCAGTTAATGTCTCAGATCGATGTGATGCCTACTCTTTTTGGCTTATTGAATTTTAATTACGAAAGTAAGTTTTTTGGTCAGGATGTTTTAAAATCGGATTATAAACCTAGAGCATTTATTGCCACCTATCAGGACATGGGTCTAATTAAAGACAATGTTCTGACGATTTTGTCACCTAAGCAGCAGGTAAAACAATTTAATGTGCAAATTAATTCTAAACCGGGTATTGCTCCTGAATTTCAAATTGATTACAACGAAACGCCGATGAAAACGGAGAGACCTGATCTTGTAAAAGAAACCATTTCTTTTTATCAAACAGCTTCTTATATGCTTAAAGAGAAGAAGTATCAGCGTTAGTCTCCAGTCTCAGTATTCAGTCTCAGTATTCACTCTCAGTCGCAGTATTCAGTTGTGCTCACAGTTGAATGCTGCTTACTATTGTGGTATTGATCGCAGATGAAGTCTAAAATAAAATTAAGTAAGAAATATTGCAAAAAAACAGCCTCAGATTCATTAGAATTTGAGGCTGTTCTCATTATAATAATTAGCTATAATCTGTAAACTAAACACAGTACAGAGACTGCGACTGAGACTGAATACTTATATAGTAAACTATTTAATCATTCTGATTTTTCATTCCAAATAAGTTTCCTTGTTGAAATAATCTGGCGTCATCTTTTAAGGCTTGATTATTTCTTTGTGTCAGCTCAAATGCATCTAAGTCACTTAAATCAGGTTTTCCTGCATTTACCCAAGCTGTATACCAAAAACTTGCTGTTGCTGCAATGGCTTTTTTCATTTGATTCTCCACCATTCCGTTTAATTCTTTGTGCAGTTTTTTAGCATATTCGTCAGAGAAAACAGCTGTATTGTATTTGCTCTTTAGTACTTTCCCTTCAGCATCCATTTTAAAAGTCTCATTTTCCGGAGTTGTCGTTCTTAGCTTTTTATCTACATCCAGCAAAGGCTGAACTAAACTGTGAGTATCATTAATCATATCCCAAGTTGCTTTGTGGACATCCTCATAGTACTGCGCTTGCGGAACGTTTAGTCTGTAGTTTTTAACAAATAATTCAGGAAGTCTGCTTTCCCAAAGAGAGTGAATTCCCTTTTGGTCGCTCAATTGTCCGTCATGATTTGAAGAAGTATGCAATGGCATGTGTGCATCACCAACGTAATGACCTAAATCTGCTGCTAAAAACAAGATTTCAGCTCTATTCTTCTCTTTAAAAGCTTTCGTCAATTTTACCATCATCTCTTCGATATACCAAGGCAGGATTCCGTTCTCGTTTAAGAATTTGGCATCGTACTTTTGCTTTGCTGCTTCTAAAGTCTGTGGGAAATCTGCTGGGTTACCAAAACTTTCCATGTCAAAATAGTGTCTTGGATTTTCGTCTTTATAATTTAAGGCATATTTTCTAATGTCTGGTACAGAAGCTTCTTGTGTAATAAAATCTATATGATTATAGAAGAATACCTGAAGCGGGTGTGGTAAAGCCATAACTGCGGCTTTATTAATGCGTTCGTGACCAACCACTCCCCAGGATAATGTCAAAAAACCAATTGCTAATGCGAATAATGCAATTAGTCTTGGTTTCATTTTTAAGTTTTTCATTTTTATTTTTGTTAGAGGTGCAAATTTATTTTATTTATGTACATTTCAAAGTGAATAATCGTAAAGATTGCAAAATTAACTTCATTTATTTTTTTTTGAATCCGAAGTAATTGAAATTCAAATTAAAAGTTTCTTCGTAAATTCGTTACTTTTTATCAAAATCTAAAAATATGCGCCTGATTTCTATAGGAATTCTTTTCCTGCTCTATACTTCCAGCAGTTTTGCACAAGAAGATATTGTCGAATTGAAAAATGTTCAAGATACTATTCTAAACACCAAAAGAACATTACAGGTAGCGGATCCGTTCGATCCGGTTAAAACGATGCAGCAATTGTTTCCGGGTAAAATATACAATCTCTCCGACCATAACACTTTTATAAGCTGGAAATGCAGCAATTGCAAACTTGCCGCCTATATTGATGTCAATGGTGTCGAAGGCGATCAGTTGTTTCCTTATGAAAATGGCGTTGCAACCAGGGTTTTGGGCACTCTTGATTATACAGATTCCAAAGGGAATCAGTTTAAATTGCTTCTTTTTAATCATTCTTTTTACGACGAAGACGGGTTGCAGACAGGGAGATTTTCCGGAGGACTTGTTGGCGTTGCTAAGTTTGCAAAAAACAACAAAACCTGGCAAATGAGGTCTTTTCAACCTGGGATTGCGGCCTTTGGCTCTTTTGCTCAGGCGCCTTCTCCAAAATTGGTAGAAATTGGAGAAGATCAGTACGCTTTTACACTCACCCACGTAAATGGTGGTGCGGGCGGTCCATTTGAGGGGATTCTCTATCTGATAGCCGGATTTGACGGAAAATACCAATCTATTTTAGAATCTTACAATTACAAACTCACCAATGTTGCCAGTGTGGAATGGTCGGGTTCCTATAAGGTGGTAAATGATACGGTTAAAAAACACTTTAGGGATATTATCGTTAAAACAAGTGGTTCATTTAGCAAAGCTGCCCAAGCTAATGATGAATTTGAAGTCATTTTACCCGACGAAATTGTTGCAATGGCCAAAACTAAAAAGAAGTTTAATTTCGAGATCGAAAGACATTATTCGTTTAAAGGAAAACAGTATAAGCTGATTGATAAGCCTGTTGTTAGATTCTCGAATGTGAAATAGATATTTCTCTTTAGTGGAAAAATAGTATAGATACAAGCCCCAGAACTGCAATAAATATCCAAAGAAAAATTCCCTGTAACAAAGGCATCACTCCTACTGATTTTAAAGTGGTCACATTCAAAGTAGCGCCAATCAAGAATAAAGTAATCGTTAAACCAACTTTAGCGATAGCCACAATATGTGGCGCAAGGATAGCGGTTTGTGGCACATAGGTATTGAAAAGCATTGCCAGAATAAATAGACCTATAAAATACGGAATCTTAATTTTAGAATTTTTGTTCTTGAAAAGCACCGCTGTTAAAAGAGATATTGGGATGATCCACAGCGCTCTGGCAAGTTTTACGGTAGTAGCAATCTGTAAAGCTTCAGCACCGTATTTATTAGCCGCTCCTACTACAGAACTAGTATCATGAATAGCAATAGCACACCACAATCCAAAATCTTTTTGCGACAAATCAAGTTGATGACCTATAAAGGGGAACACAAACAATGCTATCGAATTGAGTATAAAAATAACGCCCAAAGCAATTGAGGTCTGATTTTCATTAGATTTAATTACCGGTGCTATGGCCGCAATGGCACTTCCTCCGCAAATAGCAGTTCCACAAGAGATTAAGTGTGATGTTTTCTTTTCGGTTTTGAACCATTTTCCTAGAAAAGTCCCTAGAATTAAGGTACTGAAAATAGAAAATATGGTAAGTACAAAACCTTCTTTTCCGGCCGATAATGCTGCTGTGGCATTCATTCCGAAACCTAAACCTACAACTGAAAATTGAAGTAGAAAAGTGATGGCTACAGCATTGAATTTTACAAAAGGATTCCCAAAAACATTTACAAGCACTACACCCAGTAATAAAGCTATTGGAGGTGAAATGATCGAGAATAAACACAATACAATTATAAAAGCAAATAATGCTTGTTGCAGATGTTGATTGATTTCAAATAAATGAGCCGAGGTATGTTGCGTTGTTTTCAAAATAAGTAATTTGATATTTCTTGTACAAAGGTCAGTCGTTTATATCATAATTACCAATTGTAAAACACGATAGGCTATAACTCTAAGTTATAATAAGAAGAGATGTTTTGAATAAATAGCTCTGACAAGGCATTCGGTTTTCCTAGTAAAGTAATGATGTAAAAATAACGCTCAACCGATAAACCGGCTACGTCAAGAATCATTAATTCATTATTTTTTAGTTCTTTGTCTACTGCATGTATTGACATAAAAGCCAAACAATCGGAATTTAGCAAATAAGATTTAATGCTTTCAGTACTGCCTAACTGCATTTCGATTTGTAGATCACTTATTTTTACATTGAGTTGTTTTAAAGCATATTCTATAACTTCAAGTGTTCCAGATCCACGCTCACGGGTGATGAATTTCATCGATTTTAAATCTTCCAATGAAAGTTCATTTTGTTTTATCATCGGATTTTTGGTATTGCACACCAGTACCAGTTCATCTTTTAAAAACGGAGTATATTTAATCGATTGGTTTTTGGATTGTCCTTCGACAATTCCTATTTCGATTTCTTTATTGATTAAGGCATTCTCAATTTGTTCTGTATTTCCGTTGAGCAAATTGACTTTAATGTCTTTCTGTTTTTGATGAAAACGTGCTAAAACTGGCGAAATGATATACTGAGAAATTGTGGTACTTGCTCCTAACCTCAGTAATCCTTGACGCTCGTTAATAAAAGAGCTCATTTCAAAGTCTATTTCTCGATAGATTTCAAAGATGCTTTTGGTGTGTTTCAGCAGGATTTCTCCAGCCGGAGTTAAAGCAATTTTGGAACCGTTACGCTCAAAAAGTTTGGTTTTATAGGTTTCTTCCAGTTCCTGAATGTGTTTGGAAACTGCTGGCTGAGAAATATACAATTCTGATGCCGCTTTAGTAAAATTAAGGCGGATTGCAACAGTGTAGAATACTTTTAGCCTGAAATCCATATAGTTTTAATATTTAAAAAAAAATTAATTCATTTCTTCCGGCAATAATACTTTGATATCATTACCAAAATTATCAATATTACATATGATACCTTGCTTATATTTCGTTCCTGAAATATCCTTATAATGTATCCAGAATATTATATCATTTAAATTTTTATTAAAATCTTCAATCAAATAATTTAACAAATATGGTTCACTTCCTTTTTTTAAATATTTTTGCTTCGGTGGAAATATAGAAATTTGGAACGCATTTGAAGTTTGCCTATTTTCAATTGATATATCTAAAGCTGTATTGTCATTTTCATTAGAAATTTCAATTGTAAATATTTTTCCATTAGTATTTTCTTCAGGTATTATTATTTTATCTGAAATTGTGAAGTTTAGATTAGGTCTTATGCTTTCTCTAAATCTTAAGCTTTCTATTTTAAATAGTTCATTTTGAGTTCTTTGGACTTCTTTTTGGGATTGTAAAGTTTTGTACAAATAAAAAGCCGTAAGGGATGTTATTAAAAACATAAACCAATCAGAAACTGTTCCCCAAATATCAGGATCAAAATGTGTCATATTTAATAAAAATGATTCTAACATTAAAAAGAATAACTAATTTATGTGAAAATAAAATTCGTGTTTATTCGTGAAATTTGTGGCAAAAAATCCTTTACAACAGCCCATTATACTTCCTTACAAACCACTCTACTGTCAATACCAAAGCAATTAAAATCAACAGCCAAACCCAATCAATCAAAGGGGTTTTGGTGGAAACATTTTTTTCAATCGATTTGTATTCTTTATTCTCCAAAAGTTGTTGAATTAAATCATCTGCCTGATTTTCAAAGAAAGCTTTTCCATTGGTTTGAAGTGCCAGTTGTTTTAATTTCTGAACATCCGGATTTACAAATTGTTTTTCGATATCAAAATCTAAAATTTCAAAATGCCCTGAATAAGCCGTGTTTGTATTCAATTCTTTTACCGTAAAGTTATACTTTCCCGTTGATAATCCGTCCAGATTGACAGAGAAGGAATTGTTTCCTTTTAGTAAATCATAGTTTTTAACTTGTTTGGTCTCAGTATTTGTTACTGTAATAGTTAGTCTTGCCTTTTCGTCAAACTCATAATTTTTATTAAAATACTGGGCGTTGATGACAATAGCCTCACCGGAATTATAAAAGCTTTCGTGCGTAACAACCAACGATTTTTTGGTGGTTGTGGAAGCCAGGTACTGAATGGTTTTATCTATAAAAATATCGTATTTTTCAAACGACTGATTGTCAATATGACTTTGTAAACGCCACTTCCAGCTATTTTCTCCTAGAAGAAAAGCGGTTCTCTTTCCATGATCCTCAGTAAAGGCCAATAATGGGGCGTTTGTAGCAACGTTTCTTATTTTTGAAGAAAGTAGAACAGATGCATTTCCGTTAGTTGTAACTGTTCCGAATAAATTTTGCAGGGGCGGAAAATTTTCAAAACCAATATTGTCTACTGCAAATAAATTAAATTGCGATTGAAATTCGCAGAGATAATCTTCCCTTTGTCCGCTCATTTTAAACACTAGGTTTTTTTGCTGTTGGTTCAGATAGTTAAAATCTGTATTGTTACCGGTAATGATAAAGGTATTTGTCGCTGCCAGTTTGTTGTTGTCAAATATTGCTTTAAAGGCAGTGGTTGGCTGATACAAAACTAAAACTGACACTTCTTGTAACTGGTTAATATCGTTTGGCTTAACGAGGATTACTTTACGTTGTGCATTCGTTTCAATCGAACGTTTTAAGGCTGCAATATCGGGATGATTTATGGCAGAAACGATTGCAATGGTCGATTTTTGATCGATAATTTCGACGGCAAAATTCTTGATATTATTGTAGTTGTTTTTCTCTTTGATATTTGAAGAAACTGCTGCCTTAAAAATTTGTAAACCTACTTTATCGGCTGGTAAAAGCAAGTTTAAGGTTGCTGTTTTTTTAGAAGGAGAAAGAGAAACTTTTTCTTTGGCAACGACCTTCCCTCCTTGTGATATTGTAAAATCGGTATTTACGGTTTGACTTCCTGCATATTGAAGAAATACTTCTACCGGAAATTTATTCTTGTGAAAAGCGTATTTGTTTACGTTAAGCTGATTGATTTTAAGATCTAAAAAAGTGGTTGTATCTCCCACAACCAAAGGATAAACTTTATTGGCAGGATCAAAACGATAGACATAATCGTTTCCTGTAGTCTGATTTCCATCAGTAATGATGACGGTTGGAAAAATCAGATTTTTGTTGATGCTTTTTAAATTTTTAGCTACTTCATCTAGATTAGTTTGTTTTCCTTTAAAGTCAAATTTCTCAGAAGGCTTAAAATCGGCATCAAACTGATAAGATTGAATTTCAAATTTTTCACGTAACGCAGGATTTGTAATTAATTTCTGATGCAGTTCGACTGCTTTTTGATCTGATTCCAAAGCGGTAATTGAACTTGAATTGTCTACAGCAATTGCAAGTGGTGTTTTGGTAATCTCAAGCGAATTTTTGGTCATTATTGGGTTTATCAATAAAACCAGCAGTCCAAAAATGGCTAAAAAGCGTAAAAAAGCCAAAAACCAAATCACATTGGATTTGTTTTTGGCTTTAAAAAAATATTGAAAATACGACAAACCAACCGCAATTACTAAAGAAAGTAATATTAATAGAATCGTGTTTATAGTCATATTTTGTTTGGTTTACGGTTGTGGTTTACAGTTTACAGCCACAGTTTTCAGAACCTGAGAACTAATAATGAGGATCAGGAATAAAACTGTAAACTGAGAATGAGAACTGAGACTTTTTTAAGTAAGCATTCCTCCGCAAACATTAAGTACTTGTCCTGTAACGTAAGAACTCAGGTCTGAAGCTAAGAAAAGACAAGCATTGGCAACATCTTCTGCACTTCCTCCTCTTTTTAATGGAATTCCATCTCTCCATCCTTTTACTACATCTTCATTTAATTTTGCAGTCATCTCCGTTTCAATAAAACCAGGAGCAATTGCATTGCAACGAATATTACGTGATCCTAACTCTAATGCAACAGATTTAGTAAAACCAATTGCACCTGCTTTTGAAGCTGCATAGTTTGTTTGTCCTGCATTTCCTGAAACCCCTACTACTGAACTAATATTGATAATAGAACCCGAACGTTGTTTCAAAAAGGTTTTTTGAATTGCTTTTGTCATATTAAATACAGATTTCAGGTTTACATCGATAACCTGATCGAAATCTGCTTCAGACATACGCATTAAGAGGTTGTCTTTTGTAATTCCGGCATTGTTAATTAAGATATCTACGGTTCCGAAATCAGCTAAAACTGCATCAACAAAAGTTTGTGCTTCATTAAAATCGGCAGCATTTGATTGGTATCCTTTTGCTTTAATTCCTAAACCGTTCAATTCAGCTTCTAAAGCTTCTGCAGAAGCTACAGATGAGCTGTATGTAAAAGCAACGTTTGCGCCATGTTTAGCAAAAACTTCAGCAATTCCTCTTCCAATTCCACGACTAGCGCCCGTAATAATGGCAACTTTTCCTTCTAGTAATTTCATATTCAAAATTAATGTTAATATTATTTCCAGCTAACCGGCTATTTACTTTCTCTTGAAAAAAGGGTAAAAAACGGTGCTGTGAATGACTTGTCAAATATATGATAATTCCCTTTTTAAAAAAATTAAGTCACGGCATAATTTAGGATTAAGAATGATTCTTTACTGATAATCATAAAAAAACCGTTTCATAATTTGAAACGGTTTTTCTTAATCTATAAAAAAATGCTCTTTAAAAGTCATTTATTCAACTTTTTGCATTGGTTGAATATTTTTCTTTAAGGAAGTCACATTTTAAAAACTACTCACAAATCACACCATCTATTGTTGCTCTGCATATTGGTTCTACAGGTTGTTCAGGAGGGAGCATAATACATGGTCCGTTATAAGGAAAAGGTGTCCATGGAATAGTACATCTTACTCCACCGCTTCCGTTTACTCTTTTTAATTCTTCTTTGCCTAGTACTTCAACTCCTGAGAAATTTAAAATAGTTTTTAACATTATAAAATTGGTTGTTTAATAGTTGGTTAGCTCAATCATTTTTTGTCCCTTGAGTTTCAGACCTAAAGATATTCTTAAATTACATATAAGTTTGGTTTTTAAATCAAGTAAAACGAGTTGTTCTGATTTCTCACTTAAAAAAGCAGCCCGTTAGGGCTGCCTCAACTCAAAATAAAATAAAATAAAATAAAGACAAAACGCATTGTAGTTTGTAGCTGCTCTTTCTAAAAGACTACAATGCATTTTTACGTTTAACTTAAAGCAGCCAGGTTGTCATTCTAAATGAACTTGATGCACTAGTAAACGTATAAACTGTATTGATATATCCTAACTTGAAGTTTTCTTTTTTGACAAAAACACCAGTGGTATTGACAAGATTTTTATCAAAACTAGCCAAGAATGCAGGAGCTGCAGCAGTTGTGTTTCCGTTCCAAGACTTATGTTTTAGAATGATCTTTTGGTTCGGTGCGTCTTCCACAACATCTATGTAGTGAAAAATTGCTGGCTGACCACCTGCGAACGTATAATAAATGAAATTTCCAAGCGAGTGATTCAAATAAAGCTGAACGGATGTTATGGTTACACCTTTAGGTAAACTTGCGTTAATTTTTGCTAGCTCATTTATAAACAATTGCGAGTTTGTTGATGCATCCTCTGTATAATCATCAACATAATAACCAAATCTGGCAGAAATTTTCCCCGGAAGCAGTATCTTATAATCATCTGTTAATCTTGGTGGAACATTACTAAATTTAAGAGTTGCACTTACTCCGCCAGTTCCGGTTGCTACAAAATTATTAGTAGCGGTATCGTATACAAAATTAGTTAGTTTTTGACCTTTTACTGTAAGTGCTGGTTTTATTGTAGCTCCGGTTGGTGTAAAAGCCAAAGCTAAATTCTGAACGTCGTTTGACCCTGCCAATAAAGATGTTGCCACTCCAAAACGCGCAGCTGTATTATAATCAAAATCATAGTTTTGAACTGTAGATCCATCATTAATCTGTAACAATCTATAAAGCGGGCTTACTTCATCTCCTGTTATGGCATTTATTATTGGCGTGTTTTTAGCTAAATCTGTCCAATCTTTTGCTGTCGCTTTTACAAAACGAACTTCGTGTCCGTTTCTATTGGTTCTAAAAATAATGTCTCCATTTTTTTGTCCATAATAAAAGAATTGAAAATCTCCTAAATATCCTTTGGCTAAAAGTGCGGCTGTTGGAGAATTATTTGCATCAGACAAAAGATGTATTCTGTTTTCGGTTGTAAAAACTAAACTTACAGTGCTACCAACCTGAATTTCGTACTGACTTTTGTAAGTTCCTGTCAGACTATTAAAATCGGAGGCCATATCTACTTTTCCTTCTGGAAGAAATTTAAATAAATGTGTCCACCCTCCTAATTGTGTGCTGTCTGTATAATAAACTGCTTTCCATCCTTCTGAAGATGAAAGTAAAACATCGTTCAGCTCTTTTTGACGGGAACTTAATCTTTCTGTAGCATTTTTATCAAATTTAGCGTCTACTTCTGTGCTTGTACAAGACCCCAGTAATAAAGCTATAAAAGAAATCGCTAAATACTTATATATATTTTTTGCTTTCATAATATGATTTTTATAAAATTTATTGTCCTTAGTTATTAACTACAACATCAGTGTTTTTTTGAGCTTCATCTCTTAAGGCATAGAAATCTATATTAAAAGAATCCTTATAATACTTTACAACCAATGCTTCTTTTGCTTTAATATTTGCTTTTGCAGTAGCATCTGTAACACCCGCCAAAATGGCATCGTATTCTGCTTTTGAACTGGTTAAAATTGTAGCGGCAGTTTCGGCAAAATCTTCATAAATGTTTAATCTTGCATAACTGGTTATAAAACCTAATGATCTTGAAGTTGAAAGTGCTTCTGTATACCATGTAGAAGTATAACCTACCGGAGTTAACTTTGACCAGGCCTGCTCATCAAATGGCTTAGTCTGGTTCAAAATATGCACATATTCATGCTGAATGGTGTGAATAAATTGTGTAACATTAGCTCTGTTTTTCTTATTAAGTTTATCTACCTCAAATAGCGTAACTCTTTGACCGGCTTCTGCTAATCCCAGAGTCACTGTTCCGTTAGTGTTTAAATTAACACCTCCAACAAGTACAAATTCTCTTGGAGCAATTTTCTTTACAAAATTCACTCCACCAATCTTGGTGTAACTGTCCACCCAGATTTTCTTTACCACTTCCATTGCCGGCTGAACTTTATCTACTTGTGGTGGGAATAGATATTTAGTATTATCAACTAAATTTTGATTCCACTCATAATATACATTTATGTTATAAGGGTTTAAGAAAGTGGTCCCAATCCATTTATCTAAATCTGTTTTTGACAGTGCTGAAAAATCAAATTGACTTTCTTTTGGCTGCACTTCATGAGCACAAGAAGCTAGAAGTAAAACCCCTGCCATTAATGCTATTTTATATGTTTTTACTATTTTCATACTATACTTTAATTAAAAATTATCTAGGATTTTTTTCAATACCATTATCTGAAGCTCTAAGCGGAATTTGTAACGCTCTTCGTTTGTCGTCTTTCTCTAAAACGTTTTTTCGAATTACTTTACCGAACTCAAGTGTATTATGAGTTACAACCAGATTAAAACGTTTGATATCAAACCATCTAAGTCCTTCACGTAAAAAATCTTTTCTTCTTGCCTCTGCTAATGCTTTTATATAGGAAGCCTGAAGTGGGCTTAAGGTATAGAACGGAGTAAACTCATTTGAGATTACCGGATATTTAGCCTGTACTAGTGATTCATTGAATAGATCTGTTGCAGCATTGTATCCTGATGTTCTGGTTCCTAAAAAGTATCCTAATTCAATATTAGCTTCTGCCATCCTATTCTTCATGACTAATGCTTCAATTCTGTTCAGATACAACTCGTCATTGCTAAGTAAAACGGTAGCAGTATAAGGCTCTCCAATACCAGATGTTAGGTTTGTAACTTTAAAATGTTCGTAAAGTTTGGGAACCACAACCAATACTCCGCTGTAATATTGACCCTGAGCTTTAATTAAATTTGGTTTACCCCACATATTGGTTTGATTTCCTAATATTTCATCTGACTTATTTCCTGCAAGAGCAAATCGGTAAGCACCTGCTCTGTTTGCAATTGAGTTAGGATAAGCAATTAAGAGATTGGTTTCTTGCTCTGCTTTAGAGTATTCTAAAGACATTTGAGAGAAAGGAACAGCATTAAATGCAAGATAACTTCTAATTTTAGTTGGTTTAGAACCAAGTCCTTCAGAAAATTCAAGAACTTTGTCCCAATCCCCTTTTATTAAGTAAAAACGACATGCCAAGGCTCTGGCAGCATCCCTGTTGAAGTGAAACTTAGGTTCTTTATAATCATTTGTTACATATTTTAAACCTTCTATAATGTCTTGTTCTACAAAATCGAAAACTTCTTTTACTGTATTACGTTTGTATTGTACCAATAAGGCTGTTTCCGGCTTTGTAATATACGGAACTCCTAAATCTGATCCCGCAGTTGCAGGATTGTAACGATTCGCCCATAATGAAACCAACATAAAATGAGAATAGGCTCTCGCAATCAAAGCCTCCCCTTTTTGTGGATTTAAACTTGTTGGACTGCCTAATTTTTCAATGGCATCCAATGCCTGATTTGCGGCCGCTATAGCTTCGTATGATCCGATCCAAAATCCATTTTCAGTATCTGTTCCGATCTGATTTTGCATTTCCCAATTATAGCTGTTATCATTGTTTACATTCGCAGCCTGTTTTAACTCTGAGTCAAAAACATTATCAGACATAGCTTCTGCAAGTGCAAAATAGGAAGCGTTAGGATAGGCTGTAACTAATAATTCGGATATTTTCTCAGGTGTATCTATCTGCGTTCTGTTATCTGGTACTTCTGAAAGGAAATCATCACAACTGCTAAAACCAATCAGCAATAATAGTGATAGTGTTATTTTTATATTTTTCATAATCAATTTTAGTATTAGAATGAAATATTTATTGCAAAAGTATATTGTGCTGTAATAGGGAAAGCTACCCCTCCTGTATTACGGAATTCAGGATCTTGTCCGTTTAATTTTTTGTCTGAATAGATCAGCCATGGATTAACTGCGGATCCTTTAAGGGTAAAGCTGCTAACGCCTAACTTTCTCTTAAAATCACTTGGAAATTCCCAGCCAAGAGAAATATTCTTTAACCTTACAAAATCACCGCTTGCAATTCTAACATCAGAAAAATTATAAGTATTGTAGGCAATCTGTAAGTCATTCTCACCATAATTTCTATTCAACAATCTATCTGCAATAACTGGTACATTGGTGAAGTTTTCGTCTCCTGGATTGATCCATCTGTTTGCAAATTCTTTTGTAAAAACAGTCTGATCTGTGTAAACATTATTATACACTGGATTCAATCTGATTTTGTTTCCTCCTGATCCTACGATGAAAACATATAATGACCAGTTTTTGTAAGTAAACGTATTGGCAAGACCAATAGATTTATTTGGTTCAACAGATCCTTCGTATTTTAAATATTTCATTACATTGTTAGTATCCTGAAAATTAGCTTCTGTAATATTATTTTCAGCACCATCCTGTAATTTAAAAGTTGGCAATCCTTCAGGATTCAGACCTGTAAACTGATAAGAATAAAGTGAGTTTCTAGGATGTCCTACTGTGTTACCTCCATTTGAGGCTATCAAATCAAATACTGCTGGTTTGTTGGCTAATTTTGTAATTTTTTGATCATAAACAGAAAAGTTTAATGTTGTAGACCATTTAAAATCTTTCGAAGCAATATTCTGAGTAGTAAAACCAAACTCGACACCTTTAGTCTCCATATCAGCATTGTTACCCTGTTTAACAGATTGTCCTCCAACACCGGAAGTAATTACATAATCAATAAGATCAAATGCTTTACGTCTGTAAACATCTGTAGTTACTTGTACTCTGTTTCTGAACAATCCAAGATCTAAACCAATATTAGTTTCAAATTGTTTCTCCCATGTCAAATCTGCATTCTGTAAATCCGAAATGTTTATTGCATTTTCTCTGTCTCCGGTATTAAAACGGTTTGTGATAAAACTTCTGTAAATCGCCAATGAATTTGTAGCAGGACCTGCTGTTGCTGTTAAACCGTATGAAGCTCTAAGTGCCAAAGTGTTAACAGATTCAACATTCTTCATGAAATTTTCTTCTTTAATATTCCATTTACCACTTAAGGTGTAAGTAGGAAGCCATCTTGATGATCCTGTATCTCCTTGTCTGTTAGACCCGTCATAACGACCTGTAATAGATCCTGTATAACGACGATCGTAAGTATATCCTACTTTTCCAAAGAAACCAACTGTTCTCTCTCTTTCAGCTCCAAAATCGTAGTAAGAGTTTCCTTCGTTTACTAACTTTTCAATTAATTTAGGGTCAATAAAAGCACTAAGCCCTTTTTCATATTGAATTCCTGCAGCAGTAAAATTGTCATTATTTCTGTCTACTGATCTAAACTCCGTACCAAAGAAACCTTCTAATTCATGTTTGTCATTCAAGGTGTTTCTGTAGGTAATACTATTTCTAACATTATAAGAAGTCATATCGTTGGTGTATTTTCTTAAAAATCCACCATTTGGCAATACAGATATTTTAGGTGCTGTTAAATCATTTGGATTTTGGTACAAGAACACATTATCCTTTTGGATTTGAGTATTTAGAGTCGCACCAACACCTGCATTATATGCCCCTACTACATTTGAATCTTCGTAAATTTTATGCTCTCTTGATGTATTGGCATAACGCGCAGAACCCGTAAAGTTATAGGTCAAATTTTTATTTATTTTATAATCTATGTCAGCTTGAAAACGAATATCGTTTACTTTTATCCCCATAGTATTATTTTTCAACTCCTTTAAGATGTTCATAGGAGCCCAGTTGTTTTGGTAGTATTCGTAATTACCATTTTCATCATAAGGTCTAAGCGTTCTGCTTGTACTTAATACATAATTAAAAGGGTTAATATCAAAATCTCTTGTTATCTTACCAAACACAGCATCATTTTTACTTTCATATGTACCTGGCGCTTCCTGATCACGTATAGAAGCAAGTGTCGATAAAGTAATGTTTAATCTGTCGTTAATAAAGAATGTTCCTTTTAAGTTTGATGACAATTGTTTTACATTATCAGCTAAAGTCCATCCCGGATCTGTATAGTATCCTAGAGAACCGTAAAATGTATTATTTTTTCCACCACCTGAAAAACTTAAGGAGTGATTCTGTGTGATAGATGGTCTGAATAAAACTTTAAACCAGTCTGTATTTGCTAACTCATATTTTTGCAAAAATTCATTGATGTATGGCTGCTCATTTCTAACACCATACTGACCGTTAGATTCATTATAACGATTAACTTCTTTAGCCAAAATACCATAAACACCACTAAATCTTGCAGTAATAGACGAACTTTGATTAAGGTAACCTTTGGTTCTCATCTCTTGAAAAATACTCATTGATTCCTGAGAATTTAAAATATCATACTGAGTATAACTCGGTACAGTTCTCACTGTATTTTCAACAGAATAGGTCACTTTTAGAGGAGAATCTCTACGTCCTTGTTTAGTAGTTACAACTACTACCCCATTTAAAGATCTTGAACCATAGATTGAAGTAGCCGAAGCATCTTTAAGAATTTCAATACTTTGAATATCATTTGCATTCAAACCTGCTACTGCAGAACTTAATAATGTTGCTGAATTTCCAGATGCTAAATCAGCAAATGAAACGTTGATAATATCTTCCTGAACAACCCCGTCAATAACCCATAAAGGTTTTGTATCTCCGAAAATAGAAGAAGATCCACGAACAGTAATTTTTGGCGTCGAACCAAAAGATCCTGTAACGTTTTGTACAGTAACACCGGCAGCTTTACCTTCAATCATTCTGCTCACATCTACAACACCATCGACTTTTAATTCACTGCCGGAAATTTTACTGATTGCTCCTGTAAAAGTTCTTTTTGAAGTTTTTTCGTAACCTGTAGTAACTACAACTTCTTTTAGATTTTGCCCTGCTTCATTTAAAACGATAACCGGATTTGTATTACTTATTCCTATTTCTTTTGTTTCCATTCCAACATAAGAAATTACAAGTCTGTCACTGTTAGTTGGCATTTCGATAGAAAATTTACCATCAAAATCTGTTAATACCGCAATCTTAGTTCCTTTTGCTAATACGGTAGCTCCAGGTAATGGACTACCACTAACATCTGTAACTGTACCCTTAATAATCGGACCTGCAGCAGTTAAGCTTTCAAATACTGAATTTGATGTTTCAGCACTTGTAAAAGGAACTGCTGATCCATTTTTCTGCAGAATTATCTGATTGCTGACTTCGGTATAAGTGATATTAAATGGCAATAAAATTCGATTCAAAATACTCGACAATGCTTCATCGTTAGCATCTATGCTAACTTTCTGATTCAGTTGTGGTAATCTTGAATTGTAAGAAAATTTTACGTTTGCAGACTTTTGTAATTTAGACAATGTATTGTCTAAAGTTAAATTTGTAATATTAATTGTAACTTTAGTATCTAGTTTTTTTTGCCCATTTACATCATTTGCCATGGCAACACTTGAAAACACAAGTGCCAGAACAAACTGAAATAGTGTTATTTTCATGATTCGATGGAGTAATCGTTGTTTAACAACTGGTTTTTTCATAATTTTGGTTTGTTTTGATTAATACTGATTCGAGTGTATTTTTAGAAACGTACTCAATTGCTCTTTACAGAGAGCGATTTGATTCCCTTAAGTGTCGATAATGTTACAGCATTTCGGCACTTTTTTTCTGCATTCTCTTTTACATAGGCATAATTATTAATTTTGGTTTTGGTTATTTTTGGTTGTTTTTATTTTTAAATTCCAACTTTACAATTACAGTTATAAAGCAAGATTAATTACATCCTTCAGATATTATAATAATTTGATTTCCATTCATTTCAAAAGTGCTATTGTTACCAATACTATTACAGACAATTTTTAGTTTTTCCATCAAAGGCTGGTCACTAAGAGAAGTTGTAAGATGACAGTCTTTTAGTTTGTTTTTTGGATAGTCAATATCCACGAGATAAGCCTGTTCTATTGTTTCAAAAATTTGCGATACAGGAATATCTGTAAACTCAAAACTCAGTTGTTCAATATTCCCGACACTGCGGGTAAGAACCACATCCTGGGTTATATTTGTAATTTTGTTAAAGCTTAAATCTTTTCTCTGAAAACGAAGTGCCTGATTAGGCAATAAAACAACTTCTTCCTGATCCGATCTGGAAACGAGATCATTAGATTTTACCCTTACTTTACCGGTGCGAACAAGAACTTCAACATTAGGTTGATCAGAATAAGCTTTGACTCTAAAACTAGTCCCGACTACCTTCGTAACAATTTCATTTGCGTAAACGAAAAAAGGCTTTTTAGGATTTTTACTAATTTCAAAGAAACCTTCGCCGGATAAATACACCTTTCTTTCGTTTCCGGTAAAGATCTTAGGATAACTTAGTTTACTGTTAGGCTGCAGCAAAACAGAACTGCCGTCAGATAAAGTAATAATCTGTGCTTTGTCTGAGTTATTCGTTTGTTCTACTAATCCCTCATTATTTTCATTGATAAGTTCGTTGTAGGTTACTACTTTGCTATCAGGTGTAATTTGGTTATTGTAAAACCAAAGGGATCCTAAGCCAATAATCAAAGCCGCAGCAATACCGCTAAGAAAATATTTTTTAAGAAATTTTATTTTTGAGATTGGAGTTGAATTATTATCGTTTTCTTTCTCTTCGATTTTAATCCAAGTGGCCTGCAAAGCATGATGAAGATCTGCTGGAGATATTGAATGCTCTGGTACTTTCATTGCCAGTAACAAGACTCTCGCATCTTCCACCAACTTAGCACGCTTACGACTTTCTAATGTCCATTCTTCCCAGCCATCATTGTCAATTTTAAACAAAATCCATGACTGGAATGATTCGTCAGATAAGAAATCTTCAATTTCGGTATATTTATTACGTTTTTGCATCTAGAAATAGGGTTACAAAAACATAGAGGACGGTTTTCTTATTATATACTCACCAAATTATGATTTTTTTTCAATTCTGTATAAATAAAATTAAAAAGTAACTGAAGAAAGAAGAAGAATTAACGAAACACTACCCTTCCATTCTTTGCGAAGAGTAAGTAAACCGCGGTGTAGTAAGTTACTTGCTGATTGATAATTTACCTCCAGCATATCGGCAATTTGATCAACTGTTAAGCCTTGGTGATATCTTAAATACAAGGCCTCTTTTTGTCTTGCCGGTAGATTGTTTAATAATTTGTTCAAATGAACTACTTTTTCTTTTGTAGCATAATCGTCATCCATCAGATCGTGTTCTACCGAGAATTCTAAAAGAAAAGCAATGGAATCTGTGCTTGCTGACTTGCGGAAAATATGATCGCGTTCGTACAAGCGTGCAATACGCTTGCGCACACTCGACAATAAATAGGCTTTTACTACAACTGAACTTTGAAGCCCGTTTTTGTAAACCCAGATGTCGGTAAAAACATCCTGAACACAATCCTGCACCTTTTCAGCATTTGGAGAAAGCGAATTTCCGTAGTTTACCAAATCACCATAGTATTTTTCAAACAACAGAGAGAATGATTTTTCATCTCCATTTTTCAAGTTAGTCCAAAGCGTAAGATCGTCAGAAGTTTTGAATTGTAGAGTTTTGGTATTCATATAAAATCGCAATAGAATTCTTGAAAATAAGCACTAGTTTTTAACACAAAGAATAAGATTTGTTAACATTATTCTTTATATCTGTGCGATAAATATATAAAAGCAAACATATAAAACAAATTTTAGTAAACAAATAAAACATACGAATTTACGTGCTAATGAAGGCTTTTTTTGTTGAAAACACGGGGTTTAGACTAAAAAAACAAAATCGAAAGTATTGTTTTATTTTTTTCAAATGTCAGATTTTACTACTAAAGTTTTTTTAGTTTTTTTTTAACATTATCTTTAATAACAGTTTTAGCTTTGTTCTAATTTGTTACATTGTTACAATTTTAGCTTTACTTGAAAAATAAGTCTTTATTGTTAAATTCAAATTGCAAATTGAAATATAATAAAAAAATAAACCGGAGATTGACAAGAGAATCGTAAGCAAAGCTCTATTTTTTTAAAAGGATAATCTATTTGAAATACGGATATAATATCTGACAAAAGGAATATTTTACGGGATATTTTTTTATCTTTGAAACTCAGCCAAGACCTTATCTTTGAGTCTTTAGAAAATTGACAATTGTTATGGAACAGAAAATACATCAGGGAAGAAACGTAAAACGTTTTAGAGAAATGCTTAACATAAAGCAGGAAGCATTAGCGTATGATCTGGGAGAAGAATGGAATCAGAAGAAAATCTCTATGCTGGAGCAGAAAGAAGTAATTGAAGATAGTTTATTGAAACAAATTTCTGCACTACTAAAGATTCCTGTTGAAGCTTTTCAGAATTTTGATGAAGAACAAGCGATAAATATTATTTCTAACACATTTGATAATTGTCAGCAACCTGCATCTGTATTTTACAATTCTACCATTAATCAAATTGATCAATTCGTTAAGCTTCATGAGGAAAAGATTGCGTTATATGAGCGCATGTTGAAAGAGAAAGATGAAATGATGGCGAGGCTTGAAAAATTATTCAATAAGTAACTATTTAACACATAGTCCCGATACATCGGGATATGTTTGCTAAAAGAATACAAAAGAAACATGTTTCTCACACCTAGTAGTCTCTGTGTATTTTCAATAAGTGAAACGCCTTTTATATTTAGGGAGATATGACCTAAGCATGCTCTTGCCCTTTCAGGGCAATATGTCGCATTCATTTAGTCATAGTGTGCTGCACTATGTTGGTGCTTTAGGGCTTACAGCCCACTTAATCGAAAAGTTTTACAGCAAATCCAATATTCTTTCTTTAAAGAATATTAGTCAAGTATTTTTTTTAAGAGTATCAAATCTATGTCTCTATGTCTTTAAAAATAGCTAGCAATAACAAGGCTTGAATAATTATTCAATAAATAAATAATTATTCAATAAATAAATAATTATTCACATATATTAATTACACAAAGTGATCTTTCGAGTCTTTTTCTGATTTTATATACCTGCTCTGAAAGAGCCTTAGCGGTAGAATAGTGCTTCGCACTATTTAATGGTTAAATGTTTTTTTTTTTTTTTAAGCCCTGAAAGGGCGAAAGATAAACCTCAAACAAAAGACGCGTTAATAATTGTGTATACTTTTTTTTAAGAAAACAAACACTCCTTTTATTGAGAGCGATATAATCTAAGCATGCTCTTGCCCCTTCTGGGCAATGTATCACATTCATTTAGTCATAGTGCATTGCACTATGTTTGCGCTTTAGAGCTTACAGCCAATTTAATCCAAAAGTTTTACAGGAAATCTAATATTCTTTCTATAACGAATATTAGTGAAGCGCCTTTTATAAGTACATCAAGTCTATGGCTCTATGTGTTTTAAAAAAAAAAGCCTTACTAAAATATTTAGCAAGGCTTTCGACAATTTTATATTGAAGTTTCTTCTAGAAAGCTACATTCCATCTTGGTAATTTTGCGTTTTCATCTAAGAAGTTTTGCAAAACCTGTCCTTCTACAGTGGTTGGAATTCCTTTTACATCTGCAGTAAAAGTTTCATACCAAACTACTTCAAGTGCAGTAATATTCTCTAGCTTCATTTGTGCTGGCCAAGAGTATTTTCTTCCGGTTTTAGCAAATTGGTGTCCGTTTACGATTTTGTCGTATAAACCACCGTTTTTACTTTTTAAGGTACCATCGTTTTGAACAGTTCCTGTAGAACCTACCATGATTAATTCTTTTGCATCTCCTTCAACTGCATAGACTACAAAAACACCTGCACCTGCTTCAGGGGCATTACAAACTTGCTCTAAACTGTCTTCAATTGTAAAAGTAAAACTATTGCTTACTTTAAATTTTTCTAATTCTTTGTACATATTTCTTTTTTTAGCTTCTAAGGTACTGAGGTTCTTAGATACTAAGTTTTTTCTATTTATACCCCAGCATTTTAAAATGTAAAAAAGTCTCAAGTAATATTGAGACTTTTTTTGGAATTTATTATTTCAAATATTGGAGATTATCCAAGTACTTCTTTTACTTTTTTACCAATTTCAGCTGGTGAATCAACAACGTGGATTCCGTTGTCTCTCATGATTTGTTTTTTAGCAGCAGCTGTATCGTCAGAACCACCAACAATAGCACCTGCGTGACCCATTGTTCTACCTGCAGGAGCAGTTTCTCCAGCAATAAAACCAACAACTGGCTTACGGTTACCATCAGCTCTTACCCATTTAGCAGCATCAGCTTCTAATTGACCACCGATTTCACCAATCATAATGATGATTTCAGTTTCAGGGTCGTTCATTAATAATTCAACAGCCTCTTTAGTTGTAGTCCCAATAATTGGATCTCCACCAATACCAATAGCTGTAGTAATTCCTAAACCTTGTTTTACAACCTGGTCAGCAGCTTCATAAGTTAAAGTTCCTGATTTAGAAACGATCCCAACTGTTCCTTTTTTGAAAACGAAACCTGGCATAATACCAACTTTAGCTTCACCCGGAGTGATTACTCCTGGACAGTTTGGTCCGATTAATCTAGAATTTCTTTCTTTAACATAGTTATTCGCTTTAATCATATCTGCTACAGGAATTCCTTCTGTAATAGCAATAATTACTTTAATTCCAGCGTCAGCAGCTTCCATAATTGCATCAGCAGCAAAAGCTGGCGGAACAAAAATGATAGATGTATCAGCTCCGGCTTGTTCTACAGCATCTTTTACTGTGTTAAAAACCGGACGATCTAAATGGCTTGTTCCTCCTTTTCCAGGAGTTACACCACCAACAACATTAGTACCGTACTCAATCATTTGAGAAGCGTGGAAAGTTCCTTCGCTTCCTGTAAATCCTTGAACAATTATTTTGGAATCTTTATTAACTAAAACACTCATGATATATATTTTATGTAGTTTTTAAAATTGTGATGCAAAAGTAAGGTTTTGTAACGTATTTTAACCTTTTTGTCGTCAAAAAAATTAAGAAAATTGACTCATTTGATAACCGCGATATAATTTATCATCTTTTATTTGCCAAATTGTGGTAAAATGAGCTAATAACATCTCTTCTCTCGGGTTTTCAATCGTTTTTACAAAATGAGAATATCGTATTGAAACCAAATCATCTTCTGCAATAATGTGGCTAATTCTGACCTTAGAACGCACATAAGCACGACTCAGCTCGTTTGCCATAGCAGTCATCGAATCGTAATCCATTTCGATTAGTCCTTTAGTGCTGTTCCAATCTAACTTTACCTCAGGATGAAGGTAAGTTTTCATGATTTCGCTATCAATTAAGGCATCAGACTTGTAAAATTTTTGAACAAATTCTTTTATAGACATAATTACTTCAATTTATTTAGAATTTCAGGAATCTTTTTGATATTGGCCAATTGTTTTAACTTTTCTCTTGATTCTTCGATTGGAGTACCGAAATATGATTTTCCTCCTTCAACCGATTTAGTAACTCCCGTTTGTCCCATAATAACAGCTTTCGCTCCTATTGTGATTCCGCTGGTTGTTCCTACTTGTCCCCAAATTGTAACTTCATCTTCAATTACGACACAACCAGCAATACCTGTTTGCGATGCAATTAAACATTTTTTACCAATCACAGTATCATGTCCTACATGTACCTGATTGTCAAGTTTTGTACCTTCTCCAATAGTCGTATCACCGGTAACACCTTTGTCGATTGTACAAAGTGCTCCAATACCTACATTGTTTTCGATAACTACTCTTCCACCTGAAACCAACTGATCAAAGCCATCGGGGCGTTTTTTATAATAAAACGCGTCAGCTCCTAAAATGGTTCCGGCGTGGATCATTACATTATCTCCAATTACGGTATGATCATAAATAGTAACATTTGGATGAATCAAACAGTTTTTTCCGATTGTAACATGGTTTCCAATGAAACAATTAGGCTGAATAATTGTTCCTTCTCCAATAGTTGCAGAAAGAGCAATCGATACACTTGTGCCTTGAAAAGGTCTAAAATGTTTGGTTAGGATATTGAAATCTCTGAAAGGATCATCAGAAATTAAAAGTGCTTTACCTTCAGGGCAGTCTACTTTTTTATTAATTAAAATTATTGTAGCAGCAGATTGTAAAGCTTTATCGTAATATTTGGGATGGTCAACAAAAACAATATCACCGGGCTCAACGACATGTATCTCGTTCATGCCTAAAACGGGAAAGTTTTGGTCACCAATAAATTCGCAATCAAGCAAATTTGCAATTTCTTGTAAAGAATGAATCTTTGGAAATTTCATATATTTATTTAGTTTTCAGTCTCAGTTTTCAGTCTCAGTTTTCAATCTGCATTAACAAACTGATAACTGCGACTGAAAACTGAAAACTTATAAAAACTACTCTTTTACACGCTCCATGTAAGAACCTGAAGCAGTATCAATTTTAATTTTATCACCTTCGTTGATGAACAAAGGTACATTTACAGTTGCTCCGGTCTCTACTGTTGCAGATTTTGTAGCATTAGTAGCTGTATTTCCTTTTACTCCCGGTTCAGCATAAGTAATTTCAAGAACTACAGATGTAGGCATATCAACAGACAAAGGAAGGTCAGTTTCAGTGTTGATCTGAACCATTACGTTAGTTCCCTCTTTCAATAATCCAGGGTTATCAAGAATATTTTTATTCAAAGAAATTTGCTCGAAAGTTTCTGCATTCATAAAGTGAAACTCATCTCCTTCAGCATATAAAAACTGAAAAGTATGTGTTTCTACACGAACGTCTTCGATTTTATGTCCTGCAGAAAATGTATTATCTAATACTTTTCCTGTAGTTAAACTTTTTAATTTAGTTCTTACGAAAGCTGGGCCTTTTCCAGGTTTTACGTGAAGAAACTCAATGATTTTATAAATATCGTGGTTGTATTTGATACATAAACCGTTTCTAATATCTGATGTAGATGCCATTTGTTTTTTTATTTTAGATTTTAGAATGTAATTTTCAGATTCTAAAATCCTAAATCACATTTATTTTTTGTTTTGTTTTTGTTGAATCGGTTAACTTTTGACTGTTTTTTCGATTAAACAAATAAACGAATAAACAATTAAACGATTTTTTAATAGTTTCCGGAGTAACCTTTCATAATTCCTCTTGATGAATTTCTGATAAAATCAAGAATTTCATCTCTCTCAGGAGTAGCTTCCATTTCAGCCTCAATAATACTTAAAGCTTGTGTTGTATTGTAATTTTTTTGGTATAAAATTCGATAGATTTCCTGAATTTCTCTGATTTTCTCAGTGCTGAAACCTCTTCTTCTTAAACCTACTGAATTGATACCGACATAAGATAACGGCTCTTTTGCGGCTTTGGTATAAGGAGGAACATCTTTTCTAACCAAAGATCCACCCGAAATCATAGCATGATCTCCAATATGGATAAATTGATGAATCGCTGCCAAACCACCAATTACTGCGTGATTTCCAACTACAACGTGACCTGCCAATGCTACTCCGTTTACGATAATGGCATTATTACCAATTTCGCAGTCGTGAGCAATGTGAGCATACGCCATAACCAAACAATTGTTTCCAAGAATAGTTTGTCCGGAAGCAACTGTACCTCTGTTTATAGTTACACATTCTCTAATGGTACAATTGTCCCCTATGATAGCAAGAGAATCTTCTCCTCCAAATTTCAAATCTTGTGGTACCGCAGAAATAACCGCTCCTGGAAAAATATTGCAATTTTTACCAATTCGGGCTCCTTCCATGATCGTCACATTTGAACCAATCCAAGTACCATCACCAATAATTACATTATTGTGGATTGTTGTAAAAGGCTCAATTACAACATTTTTAGCGATTTTAGCGCCAGGATGAACATATGCTAATGGTTGATTCATATGTGTTTTTTATATTTTAAATTAAAATAATCTAATTTGGGCAACAAACCTAAACAATAAAATTGATTAATTATTATTGTTTTCTAGCAATTTGAGCCATTAATTCTGCCTCGGTCACTAATTTTCCATTTGCGTAAGCATTTGCCTGCATATGACAGATTCCTCTTCTGATTGGAGAAATCAATTCACATTTGAAAATTAATGTATCACCTGGCAATACTTTGTGTTTAAACTTAACATTGTCAATTTTCATGAAATAAGTTAAGTAATTCTCCGGATCCGGAACTGTACTCAAAACCAAAATTCCACCCGTTTGCGCCATTGCTTCAACAATTAAAACTCCCGGCATAACTGGTGCTTCCGGAAAATGTCCAACAAAGAAATTTTCATTCATTGTTACATTTTTCAACCCAACCACATGACGATCCGACATTTCGATGATTCTATCAATCAATAGAAATGGAGGTCTGTGAGGAAGCATTGCCATAATTTTATGGATATCCATCAACGGTTCTTGGTTTAAATCGTAAACAGGAACGTGATTTCTTTGCTCTATTTTAATGATTTTTGCTAATTTCTTAGCAAACTGAGTATTTACAAAATGACCAGGTTTATTAGCAATAATTTTACCTTGAATACGAACTCCAATAAGAGATAAATCTCCAATTACATCAAGAAGCTTGTGTCTTGCTGCTTCGTTTGGATAATGTAGGGTAAGGTTATCTAAAACTCCGTTTGGTTTTACAGATATTTCGTCTTTTCCAAAAGCTTTCTTTAAATTCGCCATTGTAGATTCAGAAATCTCCTTGTCTACATAAACAATTGCATTGTTTAAGTCACCACCTTTAATTAAACCATGCTCTAATAAAGATTCTAATTCATGCAGAAAACTAAAAGTTCTTGAACTTGCAATTTCTGTTTTAAAATCTGCTATACTTTTTAATGTAGCATTTTGAGTACCTAAAACTTTAGTACCAAAATCTACCATTGTAGTCACTTGATAATCATCACTTGGCATTACAAGAATCTCACTTCCGGTTGCTTCATCAGTAAATGAAATTACTTCTTTTACGACATAAACATTACGGCTTGCATCTTGTTCTTCTATTTCAGCTTTTTCAATTGCTTCAACAAAATATTTTGAAGAACCATCCATGATAGGAAGTTCTGAAGCATCTAATTCTATAATAACATTGTCCAAATCACATCCAACTAATGCCGCCAAAACATGTTCAGGAGTTTGAATTTTTACGCCTAGTTTTTCTAAATTAGTACCTCTTTGCGTATTTACAACGTAATTAGCATCAGCCTCAATGACTGGCTGACCTTGCAAATCTACTCTTACAAAAGTGAAACCATTATTAATTGGAGCTGGTTTAAAAGTCATTGTAACTTCTTTCCCAGTGTGTAATCCAACGCCTGTTAGTGAAATTTCATTTTTGATGGTCTTCTGTTTAACCATTATTTCCATTTTTTGGGTTTATTATTTGTTTTTTTAATTCTTCTACTTCGGCAACTATTTTAGGCAGATTTTTGAAATGAACATACGATTTATTAAAATCAGTATATCCAAGAGACGGTGTCCCTTGTAAAATTTCATCATCTTTGATGTTTCTTGCTACTCCCGATTGAGCCTGCAATCTCACATTATTACCTATTGTCAAATGGCCTGCGATACCAACTTGCCCGCCAATCATACAGTTTTCACCAATTTTTGTTGAACCGGCAACACCTGATTGTGCTGCAATTACTGTGTTTTTGCCAATTTCAACATTATGTGCAATCTGAATTTGATTGTCTAATTTAACTCCTTGTCTTATAATTGTCGAACCAAGAGTTGCTCTGTCTATTGTCGTATTAGCACCAATATCAACATTATCTTCAATAATAACGTTACCAATTTGTGGTACCTTACTATAAACGCCTTCTTCATTTGGTACAAAACCAAAACCATCCGCACCAATAATAGTCCCGGAATGAATCGTACAATTGTTTCCAATTATAGTTTCTGAATAAATTTTAGCGCCTGCAAAAATATACACATTATCGCCAATAACAACATTATCCCCAATAAAACTGTTTGGGTAAATTTTTACATTGTCTCCTAAAACTACATTTTGCCCAATATAGCTAAAGCTTCCTAAATATAAATTTTCGCCATATTTAGTGCCTTCTGTAATAAAAGACTGTGGTTCTATTCCGTTTTTATTTAGTTTTACTTGATTGTAAAACTCTAAAAGCTTAGAAAAAGAAGCGTAAGCATCTTCTACTTTTATTAAAGTCGTGGTGATTTCCTGTTCTGGTATAAAGCTATCATTAACAATAGTTACAGATGCTTTTGTAGTATATATGTGGTTGATATATTTTGGATTGGCCAAAAAAGTAAGCGATCCCTCCTCACCTTCTTCTATTTTAGATAACCGAGAAACTTCTACATTGGGATTACCAACAACTTCTCCTTCTAAAATTCCCGCTATTTGTTCTGCTGTAAATTTCATTGCGACAAAAATATAAAAAATAGATTTTAAATGTTAATTTTAGATAAGTTGTTTTGGGAAACAGATATAATATTTTGTAACCAATTTAGATAAAGACCTTAAATTCAACTGATCAGATGCTTCTACAACATCTTCAATTGTTTTGTCTTTTTTCAAAATTCGTATCGGTTCAGCCTCTTTACTGTATGCCTGATTTTTAATTTTTCCGCCAAAGATAAAATAACCCGCCTCTAATTGTGTAATATGGTGTTCGTTAGCGAATTCTTCTTTCAGAGATTGCAATTCTTCCGCAGGTATTTTCTCTGCAGTAAGTTTAATTTTAAGCAAATCTCTATTAATAAGCATCTTACTCAAAGTCGAAAGAATAAAATCATCATACTTCTGCCAAGCTTTCAAAGCGCTGATAATGTCAAAATCATCAAGTTGAGAGAATAAATCTAATTTTTCAGCATCAAAGTCTTCTAAAGTTACTCTGTTCTTCATAAAATAAAAAAGAGGCTCGCTACACGGTAAAATCACACCTTTTAAAGTCAATTCTCTGGCTCTTTTTAACACCTTCATCAAAATCAACTCTGCTACCAGACTTGTTTTATGCAAATAAGCCTGCCAATACATTAGTCTTCTTGAAAGCAGAAACTTTTCAACTGAGTAAATTCCTTTTTCTTCGATGACCAAAACACCATCCACCACATTCATCATCTGAATCAAACGCTCAGAGTTTACATTTCCTTCGGCTACACCGGTATAAAAACTATCTCTTTTAAGATAATCCATTCTATCCATATCCAGCTGACTTGAAATCAGTTGTAACATAAACTTTCGATGATAATCCCCTTTAAAAACCTGAATGGCCAGACTCAGTCTTCCTTCAAATTCTTCATTCAGCTGATTCATAAACAACAGCGAAATAGCTTCATGATTCACATCTTCGACGATACTTTTTTCCATTGCATGCGAGAAGGGTCCATGACCTATGTCGTGTAGCAAAATAGCAATGTACAGCGCATTTTCTTCTTCAGGTGAAATCGCAACCCCTTTAAAGCGAAGTGTGTCTACAGATTTCTGCATTAAATGCATACAGCCTAAAGCATGATGAAAACGCGTATGATTAGCGCCAGGATAAACCAAATACGACAATCCCATTTGCGAAATGCGGCGTAAACGCTGAAAATACGGGTGTTGAATTAAATCGTAAATAAGTTCATTCGGAATGGAAATAAACCCGTAAATGGGATCATTAAATATTTTTAACTTATTGATATGAGTCACTATTTGGTTTTTTTTAAGTCAACAAATATAAGTAATTAACTATAACGAAGTTTGCGTTTTTTGCTTAAAAATTGCTAAACGTTTAGCTTGAATATCAAATTAATAGCAATAACTTAAAAACTTATTCTGCAAAAAATACCATTCTTAGTTCTGAAATTTATACTATTTTTAATACTTTTTAAGTTCTATACTTCTAAATTGCATTAAAATAAAAAACGTTTATGGACAAGATAAAAATACTTTGGGTCGATGATGAAATCGATCTTTTAAAGCCACATATATTATTTTTGGAGAAGAAAAACTATAATGTAACTACTTGTAACAATGGTTTAGACGCTATTGCTTTATTTGAAGAGGATAATTTTGATATTGTATTCTTAGATGAGAATATGCCGGGAATGAGTGGACTCGAGACGCTTTCTGAAATGAAAGAGAAAAAATCGGCAATTCCGATGATTATGATTACCAAAAGTGAAGAGGAATATATAATGGAAGAAGCCATTGGTTCTAAAATCGCTGATTATCTGATCAAACCTGTCAATCCGAATCAGATTTTATTGAGTCTAAAGAAAAACCTGGATCATTCGAGATTAATTTCTGAAAAAACAACCTTAGATTACCAAAAAGAGTTTCGAAAGATCTCTATGGAACTGGCTATGGTTAATTCTTTTGAAGACTGGATTGAACTATATAAAAAGTTGATTTTTTGGGAATTAGAACTTGAGAATATTAACGATCAGGCCATGATCGAAATTCTTGAATCTCAAAAAGTTGAAGCTAATTCACAATTCGGAAAATATATTGAAAGAAACTACGAAGACTGGTTTGCTCCAAAAGCAGATAAACCAATTCAGTCACACAATTTGTTTAAAGAATTAGTAGTTCCAGAGATCAAAAAGAAAGACAAACCGATTTTGTTTGTGGTTATTGATAATCTTCGTTACGATCAGTGGAAATCATTTGAAACTGTTGTTTCTAATTATTACAAACTAGAAAAAGAAGTGCCTTATTTCTCTATACTTCCAACAGCTACCCAGTATGCGCGTAATTCTATTTTCTCTGGTCTATTACCAATAGAAATGGAAAAACAATTTCCGCAATACTGGAAAAATGACGTGGAAGATGGTGGTAAAAACCTGTATGAAGCCGAATTTCTTTCAGCACAATTAAAACGCTTAGGTCTAAATATTAAAGAAGATTATTTTAAAATTACCAATTATGCCGGTGGAAAAAAACTAGCGGAAAACTTCAAAGCCTTAAAAGGTAACGACCTGGTAACTGTAGTCTATAATTTCGTAGACATGTTGTCACATGCTAAAACCGAAATGGAAGTAGTAAAAGAATTGGCTTCTGATGATAAAGCGTATCGCTCTCTGACTTTAAGCTGGTTTAAAAACTCACCTCTTTTGGAAATCATCCAACAAGCACAGCTTCTAGGCTTTAAATTAATTCTAACAACCGATCATGGTACTATCAATGTAAAAAATCCTTCAAAAGTTGTTGGAGATAAAAATACAAGCTTAAATTTGCGCTACAAAACCGGGCGTAGTTTAACGTACGAGCAAAAGGATGTTTATGTGGTAAAAGAGCCTAAAGTGATTGGTTTGCCTGCCATAAACATGAGCAGTTCGTTTATTTTTGCTAAAAATGATTACTTTTTAGCCTACGTAAACAACTACAATCATTATGTGAGTTATTACAAAAACACTTATCAGCACGGAGGAATTTCATTAGAAGAAATGATTATTCCGTTTTTGGTATTTAACCCTAAATAAAGTCTCCTGTCTCAGTTTACAGCCTCAAATAAAGACTGAAAACTGAGACTATTAAAAATAAACAAAGATGAATATCGTTTTTTCATTAGATCAAATCAAAGAAGTAGCAGAGCAAATTTTAGCCTCAAATCCAAAAAAAATTATTCTTTTTAATGGAGAAATGGGTGTTGGAAAAACTACTTTAATCAAGCAGTTGTGTAAAAGTTTAGGCGTTCAGGATGCGACCAGCAGTCCAACTTTTTCTTTAGTTAACGAGTACTATACTTCTAATAATGAGATTGTTTATCATTTTGACTTTTACCGATTAAACAAAGAAACCGAAGCTTTGGATATGGGGGTTGATGATTATTTGTACTCCGGAAACTGGTGTTTTATAGAATGGTCGGAAAAAATTGCGAATCTGCTTCCGGAAGAAACTTCTACAATTTCAATTGAGTTGCAGGCAGATGGACAGAGATCTTTAGAATTAGTCCTATGAAAAATCTAAAGTTTATATTTTTTTTTTATTTTTTATTGAATGCGTTAAATGCATTTTCACAAACTTCAATTCCATCAGAATTAATAAATAAACCCAATACTGATGATTTGTATAAAGTTAAAGAAGGTGATATCAAGAGTCTTGAGGTGTTCGAAACCAACTATTTAAAAAATGAAAGTTATATAAACAAATGGGTTTTCAATTATTTGGCAGATACAATAATCAGAGGGAGGTTATTCAAAAATGAAGAATTAAAGTCTGTATTTGAATATAATCTCGATCATGAAAAAAATATAATAGAAACAAAAGTGAATTTTTTCAGTCCTTATGTAAAAAATGATAAACTACATATAC
>NZ_CADCST010000120.1 GCF_902804485.1 Flavobacterium collinsii
ACTCTATACTCTATACTCTATACTCTATACTCTATACTCTATACTCTATACTCTATACTCTATATTCACTCCTCCACACTCTCTTAGCTCTATAATCTCTTCCTTCGCTCCTCTATTCTCTATTCTTAACATTAAAAGAAGGCGCTTCATAATCTTTTTTCAAATAGTTCTCCGGAATTGTTGTGGTATTCCCGTCTCGCAATGCACTGTAATGCGGAGACATGATTTCGATTCCGGCAGCATTAAAGGAGTCCTGAATGTTCTGATGCAAGGACGAATAAATGAGAGGCTGTTTCGTAGGCATTTTGGTATAGACATTAATCTGGTACGCAACATAAAAGTCCTCGAGACCTGTTTGCAGGACAAAAGGTGCCGGTGTCTGCTCCGTCATTTCTGTTTTTAAAGCAGCTTCAATCAATGCTTTGTGAATGTCTTTCCAGGGAACATCATAACCAATTGTAACCGTGGTATGAATCAACAATCCGTTATTTACCTCTTTGGTATTCGCCGAAAAGTTGGTAGAAGTACTCGACAAAACGGTGGCATTAGGTATCGTAATATCCTCAAATTTAGGGGTTCTGATTCGGGTAACCAATGCTGTTTTTTCAATTACCTCTCCACTTACATCGCCAATCTTAATAAAATCTCCAATTTTAAACGGACGCATATAAGTAATAACCAATCCTGCTACCATATTGGCAATTGCATTGGAAGATCCTAATGAAAACAAAATACCTACAAATACCGAAACCCCTTTAAATATAGGAGAATCCGACCCCGGCAAATACGGAAATAAAACGACCAGCATAAAAGCAAGCATCAAAAAGCGAATGATATTGAAAGTCGGCATCGCCCAATCACTGTAGAAACCATCAATTTTAATATTCTCTTTTTTAATTTCATCAAAAAAGAATTTGATAACCCTTATCGAATATTTAAAAATGATAACAATAACTACAATAGTAACTAAACTTGGTAGGAAGCCAACAAAGCCCATAACCGCAAGTTTTGCCGGCGAAAGAATCCAACGCAACAAGGTCGTCGTATAAGCTTCTGTAGCGGGGAAAATACTAAATAATAAGGGTAATGAAAGGTATACGATTAAAATCAGCGTAATGGCTTTAATAACACCGTACAATCGCATCAGCAAAAACTGTTGCTTTTGAGGTGAAAGAATACTAATACTATTATACTTGAAACCTTTAAAATAACGGTCGCTATTTTTTAGAATGTACAGTTTTACTCTGTTGAAAATTTTGCCGACAAAGTACAAAACAAAACCAATAATCAAAACCAACAGTGCGGTATAACCAAGCCTTTTTGGAAGCATCGAATAATTATCGTTCTGATAAACGATAGCTCTTTTGATCAGATTTAAATTTCGCTTTGCGATAAAATCTGCCGTTTGATTTTCAGCTTTTCCATCCACATCTAAAACAGACATGATTACAAAATCATTATTGTAGACGATATCCTGAGAAATATCTGAAGAAACAAGAGCAATAGAATCTGCTACAAAAAAAGAATCTTCGTACAGCTTCTTTATTTTCTCTGTGATGGCATTTGCCCTGCTCTCGGGCGAAAAAGAACCTACTTTATTGTACACATAAAAAAGTGTGTCATTAAAAGGTTTTACAGGATAACCTTTCGGTTTTACTTCCTTAACGGCTATTTTTGGAGTTTGAGAACTGTCTTTCTGAGCAAAAGCCAATGAAGAAAACAAAGTAATAAAAACTGTTAAAAAACAAAGTATTTTATTTTTCATATACTGTCAGCAATAAGTTGGTTAACCTTTCTAACAAATATAAAGACAAAACAGCTTCAATTGTAAATTACTTTCGCTTTCTATCCAGAAATCACTTTAAATTTTAATTCCTATCTTTTTCAAAATAGTGTCGATTACCTTATTGATCTCAGGAGAAATCGCAAACTTATAATTTAGATAAACATATAAAATGGTTACTAAAATTGATTTCAATACAATACTAATCAATTGATAAAAAGGAAACTCCCAAAAGTAAAACAGTAAAAATAATGCAAATGTAATTAACATCGAATATATTGTCTGAATAGTAAAAGGATACAAATGAAGCCTTTTAACCACAAAAAGCAGTTTTGCCAAACTATATAAAGTAATCGATAATAAAGTAGCAAAAGCAGACCCGAAGATTCCAAAAATTGGAATAAAGATCATGTTTAAAATTACGGTCAACGCAACCAGCATTAATCCTAAATACAATACCATACGGTAATATTTAGTATTAAAAATAATCGCATTATTGTTTCCTAAAATTAGATCAAAGTATTTAGACAAGCCAATCATAAATACAACTGCAATTCCACCACTGTATTCTTTTGGAACCAACTCGTATAACTGACCGATATTTACAAATATGCAAAGCATTACAAAACCACCTACAATCTGCAGGTTTATTGACGTTTTTTTGTAAAGCTGGTTCAGCTCATCATGTTTGTTATCATGCATTAATTTTGCCGTAATGGGGTACACAATCTGATGCATCGCACGGCTGGGAACCGAAATAACCAAAGCAATATAGGTAGCAACAGAATAGAAAGCAATATTTTCAATCTGCATATATTGATTTAAGATCATCTTATCTCCATCCAAAAGCAAATTGGCAACACTTCCGGATAAAATAATATAAAAAGTGTATACTAATATATCCTTTGTATTTGATGGTATTGTAAACTGAAAAGTTGGTTTCTGAATACTAAATGCATATAACATGGTTATCAGGAATGCTAAAAAATATAAAATTGCTGTTGCATATACAAAACCTTCAACGCTAAGCCAATTATAATAAACACCTATTAATAGAAATAATGAAAATAATCGTAAGCCCACTTCCTTTACAAAATTTCCAAAAACGGAATGCATATTTACCCTCAACCAGGCATAAAAAATCTCAAAATATGCCATACACAATCCAATAAAAGGTATTAACCATATATAGCTTCTAACAATTGCATTCTTTTTTGACAAAAAGAACAGAATCTCATCATAAAAAACAAGACCTATCAGCAAAAGCGGGATTATTAATAGCAAAGGAAACAAAACCGTAAAGGATAGAAAACGGGATTTTTCTTCCTCAGTTTGATATTGTGAATAAAATTTAACCAAGGTATTTTGCATACCAATCGCAAATAAAGGCATAATCACATTGGCACAAGAAGTCACATAATTAGTTAAGCCATAAAAAGTTGCACCCAAAAAAACCGGATACAAATAAAGTGTATTAATGGCTCCAATACCGAAACCTATGTAAGTGATAATTGTATTTTTGAAAGACTGATTTAAAACAATACCCATTTTTGGATTTCTGAATTTAGATTTTAGATTGCAGATTAGCTTAGTTAATCAACTGTGCTAATTGCTTGGTTAGATTCTTTCTGGAATATTGTTGTAAGCCAACACCATTGGCTTGTAGTTTCCCTTCTAAAAACTGATTATAAAAGTCCAAAATTACACTTTTTAACTTCGCTTTTTCAGAATAATCAAAAAATACTCCTGTATTAGTTTCTTTTATAATATCGGCAAAATCAGAACCCTGAGGTCCTATGGCGACTATTGGGCGATTAGACACCATATATTCAAATAATTTACCCGGAATTATACTTTTGGTATCTTCGGAATTAATTTCGATTAAAAGCAAAACCTGTGATTTCTTTTGATGGGCAATTGCCTCATGATGCGAAACATACCCCAAAAGATTCAGATAAGCATTCAAATTAAACTCCCCTATAGCATCTAATACTTCCTGACTGACTGCTCCAATTAGTTTAATTTCTAAATGCATCTTAAAATCTGGAACCTCCTGAAGTAATTCTACCAAACATTCCCATAAAAATCGAGGGTTTCTGTCGGACAAGAAAGATCCAATGTGTGCCAAAGTAAATTTGGTATCCAAAGCCTGTTTCTCTACATTCTCGATATCATAACCATTTGTAATCACCGAAATAGGCTTATTGGTGATAGCCTCAAACTCCTTTTTTGTAGTTTTACTCGTAACAATTATAGTATCAGCACTATTCAGTACTTTATGCTCGAGATCTTTATGCTTTTTAGCAGCATAATCAGACAGGCGTAATGCTTTATGATATCCAATTGTAGTCCAGGGATCGCGAAAATCAGCAAACCATTTTACATTCAGCTTTTCTTTTAACTCCAAACCAATTAAATGTAAACTGTGCGGTGGCCCCGAAGTAACTATCGTATCAATATTATTCTCTTTGATGTATTTTTCGAGATAAGCTACAGAAGGTTTTACCCAGAAAACACGGGCATCCGGAATAAATAAATTGCCTCGTACCCAAAGAAAGGTTTTATCTAAAAAGGTCTGTTTTTTTTTGTGCGGGAAAATTCCGGAACTAATTTTCTTAGTTTTATTTTTTGAAAAAATGGAAGCCAATTGATAAGGCTCCCAGATTTTATTTTTAAGGACAATTACTTTATCAGAAATCTGACTAACCAATCCTTCATCCACAATTGGATACGTTGGGTTTTCAGGAACATAAACGATTGGCTGAACACCAAATTCCGGTAGGTACTTTGTAAATTTTAACCAACGCTGTACGCCTGGACCTCCAGCCGGTGGAAAATAATAGGTAATGATTAAGAGTTTTTTTTGTTCCATCAGATTTCATTCATTTCACAGAGATTCACCAAGTTTTCACCAAATCCCACAAAGATCTTTAAATTATTTTAGCGTATCTCCGTGATTTCTTTGTGAATCTTTGCGGAAGAACTTTTCGAAATAAACCCCTCCAATTAAAAGAAGAAACATTCCAATTGAACTTGCCAATGTAATCAAACTACCAGTTTTTACGACCTGTGGTTCAAATTTAAATTCGATTGTATGCTCTCCACCAGGAATTTCCATAGCTCTTAAAACATAATCAACCGGGAAATGATCCGTTAGTTGACCATCAATATAGGCATTCCATCCATCTTTATAATAGATCTCAGAAAAAACAGCCAAACCATCTTTTCCATTATTCGATTTATATTTGATATAGTTGGGCTTGTATTGTACTACCTGAATGGTACCAGTGGTATCCCATTGTTTTTTCATTCGGGCATTCTTAAATTTACTTTCGTGCTCGTGAACATTGAAAACTGCCACTGTTTTAGTATCAATATGATCCAGAGCCTTCATTACATCATCTGGTTTGTTTACCAATTTTACAGCACTAACAAACCATGCATTTCCGTTTGCATTTGGATTTATAGTCGGAAACTCTTTTCCTTCTTTATCCGTCTGGATGATATATTTGACATTTAACATGTCTAAAACTTCGACATTATTTTTTGCAATCTGATAGTCAAACAACTGTTGCATCCTTCTTGGTTTTGCAGCATGATATCCTCCCAAAGAATGGTGGAAATAAGAAGCACGTGCACTGGACATATTACCATTTACTTCAAAAACTCTGTAATGTGTGGTATCCTTTAAAATCTGAACATCAGAAGGTGTTTCCTGAAATGGTGCTGCAATTTGTACCGGACTCACAAAATCTTTGGCCGAAACATATTTTTTATCCACAAAGAACAAATCAAAAATCATTAGAATACCAACGATAATTAAAGTAGTATTTTGAGCCAGTTTGTTTTTAATGAACAACCACAAGATTCCAAAAGTAACTACAATAAAAAAACCTGATCTTAATAAATCAGCAGAATATAAACTCTTCCTGTCTTCTTTCAACGCATCTACAAAAGCGGGTCCGTAACTTTCTAAGAAATAATTATCACTACTTCCTGTAAAATGGAACATACTCTTAGCAAAGACTAAAATCAAAATAACGCCCAATCCAAAAACTCCCGTTTGCACGAGTGCTTTTTGTTGCAATTTAGGATCTTCTTTTGCTTTAAAAAACGATTGTAATCCCATAACAGCCAAAACAGGGAAACACAATTCAAGAATAACCTGAATTGATGACACTGCTCTAAACTTATCATACATTGGAACATAATCGATAAAAAAGTCTGTCAATAACGCGAAGTTTTTCCCCCAAGAAAGCACTAATGAAAATAATGCTCCGGTAAGAAATACGTATTTTATTTTTCGATCATCAATAAACAAAGCTAAAACCGCCAAAAAGAAAACCACAACTCCAATATAAGCAGGAGCCGCAACAATAGGTTGATCTCCCCAATACGTAGGCATTCCGGACACGAAATCCTGTGCCTGCTCTGATGGTACTCCCTGCTCAATCATAAACGAATACATACGACTGTCAGTCCCTACATTTTCATGATTGGAGCCACCAAAAAGTCTTGGCGCGATTAAGTTAAAACTCTCAGCAATTCCGTAACTGTATTCTGTGATATATTCACGGCTCAAAGCATTTTCATTCGTCTTTTTAGAGCCATCAGGATTGAAAGTCAATTCACTGTTGCTACGTGTACTAAACTTAGCATATTCGCTGGTCGCCAACAAATTAGTAGCATTGGCACCAATAGCAAAAATTCCGGCTACCGCCAAAACACCAATTGCCGTTAAAAGCGGTTTAAATTCTTTTTCTTTAATGAAGTTAAACGCAAAATAAGTGGAAAGAATCAATAAGAAAATTAATAAATAATAAGTCATTTGAAAGTGGTTGGCATTAACTTCTAATGCAACCGCAAACATGGTGAGCAAACCTCCCCATATGTACTTTTTCTGAAAAACCATTATAAATCCGGCAATAACAAGCGGCATATAAGCAATGGCATGCGCTTTTGCATTATGTCCAACGCCAAGAATGATAATTAAGTAAGTCGAAAAACCAAAGGCAAGCGCCCCGATAAATGCTTTTAAGGGATCTGTTTTTAAAACTAACAGCAGACCGTAAAATCCTAAGAAATATAGAAATAAGTAATCGGCAGGACGAGGCAGAAAACGCAAAGCATCGTCTAATTTCCCTACAAAATCATTTGGATAATTTGCTCCTAACTGATAGGTTGGCATACCTCCAAACGCAGAATTTGTCCAATAAGGTTCAGCATGTTCTGCTGCTCTAAAATCGTTTTGCTCTTTGGCCATTCCGGTATATTGAGCAATATCCGACTGGAAAATTTGTTTTCCTTGTAAAACCGGGTAAAAATAAATTAAAGAAACGAGGATAAAGCCCAGGATAACAAGGGCATGCGGATAGAACTTATTTACTATTTTCAATTTAGGCTGGTTTGGGTTAAATGATGAATCCTATAAATCTAGGTCACAAATTTAATCTATTTCTTCGTAATCAACATAATCGCCAACCTTTTTGGTTTCACGGGATTTTTTTGCATTGGCCGTATCGATAATAATTTCATCATTATTAGTACGTGTTTTTTGCCATGTAGTATCCTGACTATATTGTTGTTGTCTCTGAAAATTCTCTCCAGCTTTTTCGACTGCTTTCTTCACCAATACCGGTAAAAAGATTCGTGCTAAAAATTTAAAAATATAATAAAACGCAATGATCCACATTATCGTTTTAAACAGATTTACAAAAGATGCTTCTTGCATGATCATATAATTTTTTTTCCAAAATTAATAAATCCATTGTTTAAAATTAAAATATCAATCTTAAATAAATAATAAAATATAGTACATTTGAAATGCGTTATTACTTTTTAATTCAAAAACACGTGTATGTTAAAAAATAAAACCTTTTTTATTGTAGCTCTTTGTTTATTCCCACAATTATTTTTCGCGCAGTATACCGATGTCATCAATTCAAACCGTCCGGGTGAAACGATGTCTGCTTATGCGGTTGGAAAATCAGTTATACAGGCAGAACTTGGTGTATATGGCATCAAAGAAAAACACAATCTGCTCGATTATGACGCAAGTGGTTTCGGTACAGATCTGACTCTTCGTTACGGTGCTTTTTTAGAAAAACTGGAGTTTATTGTGGATTTACAATACCAAATGGAGAATTTTGATACTCCATATACAAGTTACAAAAAGAACAATTTCAGACAAACGGTTTTAGGAGCCAAATATCTAATTTACGATCCCTATAAAAATTACAAAAAAGAAGCTAACATCTACAGTTACAAAGCCAATCACAGCTTTAACTGGCACGAGTTAATCCCTGCCGTTTCTGTTTTTGCAGGAGCTAATTTTGTGGGTGCTGACAATCCTTATTCATTTTCTCCACAATCGAGTATTTCTCCAAAAGTGATGTTGATTACTCAAAACCTTTTTGGTGGCGGGAAATGGGTTTTTGTTACCAATATTATTGCCGATTATATTTCAACAGACTACCCGAGCTACGGCTATGTACTTACACTTACACATGGATTTAACGATAAATGGTCGGGCTTTGTAGAAAATCAGGGCTATAAAAGCGATTTTTACAGCGATGCTATTGTACGTGGTGGAGCAGCTTACCTCATCAACTCCAACCTTCAGGTTGACGCATCTGTAAGTACTAATTTCAAGAACACACCTTCTATATTGTATGGAGGCGTTGGTGTTTCCTGGCGTTATGATGGGCGTTATAAAGAAAATCAGGTACAATCTAAAAGAGAGGAAAGAGCAAAAAAGAATAAAGACAACGAATTAGAACAAAAAGAAATAGATTACCAGGCAAAAGAACGTAAACGTAAATCGAAATACGAATAAAATTTTAATAACTAAACGCTCAGTAAGGAGCACTATTTACATACAGAATCTTAATGATTACAATTAAAGAAGCCATAACCAAAAAGGAATTAACTGACTATATCAAATTTCCGTTTTCACTCTATAGAGACAATCCATACTGGGTGCCACCTATTATCGCAGATGAATTGGAATCTTTTGATAAAACTAAAAACCCTGCTTTTGAAAATGCCGAGGCCTATTTTTATCTGGCTTATAAAGACAATGAGATTGTAGGAAGAATTACCGCCATTATCAACTGGTCCGAGGTGAATGATCAGCATAAAAGAAAAGTCCGTTTTGGATGGTTTGATGCAATCGATGATATTGAGGTTACAAAAGCATTACTTGATAAAGTGTATGCATTAGGAAGACAGCACAATCTCGAACATGTTGAAGGTCCAATGGGATTTTCGAATTTAGACAAAGTTGGGGTCCTTACCGAAGGCTATGATCAGTTGGGAACTATGATTACATGGTACAACCATCCCTATTATGTCACACATTTTGAACAATTGGGTTTTCAGGTTGAAAAAGAGTACCTCGAAAGCATCTTTCCTTTTTCAAACGTGAAACCTGAATTTTTCCTTAAAGCACAGGAACTCATCAAAAAAAGATACGGCTTACGCTCATTGACTTTTACCAAAACAAAAGACATCATGCCTCACGTAGACAAAATGTTTGATTTGTTTAATGATTCATACGCTAAATTAGCTTCGTTTGTAGCGATTTCGGATGTTCAGAAAGAATACTTCAAAAAGAAATACATCAGCTTTATCAATCCGGAATATATCAAGTTTGTGGTTGACAAAGACGATAATCTGGTCGCCTTTAGTATTGTAATGCCTAGCTTTTCTGAAGCTTTACAGAAAGCAAAAGGAAAATTATTCCCGTTTGGATTTATTCATTTACTAAGAGCCCGTAAAAAGAGTAAAGATGTTGTTTTTTACCTGATTGGAGTGCATCCCGAGTATCAAAACAAAGGAGTTACCGCTATTATTTTTGATGAATATTATAAGACTTTTTCCGAAAAAGGGATTCAAAATTGTATCAGAACCCCTGAATTAGCTGATAATACAGCCATTCATTTACTTTGGAAAAATTTCGACCCAAAAGTGCACTGCCAGAGAAAAACGTATTTAAAATACTTGTAAATAGTTTTCAGCATCAGCCTCAGTTAACAATTTTACCCATAAAAAAAATCCATTCGTGTAACGAATGGATTTTTTTTCTTTTTAATACAATTAGAGCTTACTCTGCTTTGCAATCTACTTTAGTCAGAACATTTTTCTGATCAAATTTCAACTGTTTTTTATCTTTAAAAGAGAACTTCCCGTTTACTTCGATTACATCACCATAGCCTTCAATAAAAGCTCCGTCCTTCTTCAAAAATGCAACTTCCCTCACAGATGTAACTCCTTCAGATATGAAAGTATAATCTGCAATTAATGTATCACCTTTCATATTTCCAATCAAAGCTCCTTCGTTTCTATCCTTCCCTGATATGTTATAACTTAGTTTCCCGTTTACTTCCTGATGCGAATTGACATTAAGACTCATCTCAGTCACGCTATTACGAGTTCTTGATGCATAACATTGATCTCCTGCCGGTTCAGCAATCTCAGCTTCTTTTGGCGGACTTGGTGCTATCTGCACCGGATCGGTATCAGTCGTTTTTTTACAGGAAATAAAAACAGCGAGCATTATCATGGATATTACTATTATTTTTTTCATAATTGATATTTTACTGATTTTGAATGATAAAAGTACCCCAAATAAAAAAAATCCACTCGTATAACGAATGGATTCTTTTATATAATTCCCATGTCTAGTCCTGAAATAGCGATACACAAAAAGTATCATTATGGAAGTACCTCAAGAAATACGCTATGTAAAGCGTACACAAAAAGACTACTCTATGT
>NZ_CADCST010000121.1:0-16979 GCF_902804485.1 Flavobacterium collinsii
ATGCCGAATTACTCTGACGAGAAATAACCTGAACCACTTGTACCGGCATATATCGAAGTACTGCTGCGAGTTTCTTTCGTTCCTTAAACCCTTCTTTATAAAGTAATGCCCGTATTTGCTGCCTCCAAAAAACAGGCACTCTAAATAATAAAAGCTCAGATGACGAGCTCTTATCCTTATATTTTATATCAATATTAGAAGCAAGCCATTCTAAAAGATCATAAACAGTATCCAAATATATTTTTATCAGAATTTCATCATTACGTTTATCAGGGCTGTGCCAGACTAAATCAGAAATTTCGTCTATCTGACTCGGAGTCAATCCTTCTATTATCCCATAATCCTGATCACTATTTTTACCCAAATTACTCCAGGAATTTCTACCCAAAAACTCTCTGGGAAACGAGTTATCGGAGTTTTTTTTTAAAATATCCTGAAAAAGCGTCAGATATGATATTGCTTCAGCAGTAAGGTCAGTAACTATATCCATAATATTGGGGTTTTATGATTTATAAACAGTAGTGTTTAGTTCCTGTAATAATAGTAGTAGTATAAAATTCTGCCTTTTAACAGGCTAATTATTCCCTAAGGACATCATCTAAAAATGCTTTTTTTGAGTTTTGAAAAACTATACTAAATTACATTAAATCAAAAGTTAAAAAATGAGTACAATTACCTGTTTATAAAAAACTTGCGCCTGTATTTTCGGATACTTGGGATCATTTTTCTCAAAATCATGTTCGACTTCGAATATTTTTTTAACTTTAGAAAAAAAATCGATTTATTATGGAAAATCTTCCTAAAAAAGTTAGAAGTAAAAAGCTAAGTACAAAAGTTGATTTGACCGCAATGGTTAGTGTTTCATTTTTATTAATCATCTTTTTTATGGTAGTTGGTGAATTGTCAAAGCCTAAAATTATGGATTTATGTTTACCAGAAAAAGATCCGGATCTAACAGGTGTAATTACGTGTGGCAAGGGGGTTGAAGAACGTTTAATTACTATTTTACTTGATGAAAATAACAAAATAGTAATATACAGAGGTCTTTTAGGATATGATTCACATGAGATCAAAAAAGTCGAATATGGTAAAAATGGTATTCGTACAGAGTTATTCAAAAAAAATAAACAAATTATTGAGTATTCTGCAAGCATGGGAAGAACTAACAGAGGAGCTGTTGTTATTATTAAACCTAGCAAAAAATGCAATTTTAAAAATCTTGTCGATATTCTGGATGAAATGGCAATAGCAAAAATTGATACCTATGCCATTGTCAATGAATTTACTCCAGAAGAATCTAATTTACTAGCCTTAAATTAAAACTTTCTCAATCACTAAAACTATAGCTATGCAAGATCTACCTAAAAAAGTCAGAAGCAAAAAATTAAACTCAAGAGTTGATTTAACTGCTATGGTCAGTATATCTTTTCTGCTGATTATATTTTTTATGGTCACAATTGAATTGGCTAAACCCAAAATAATGGAATACGATTATGGATACCGTCGAGGTTGTGGTCCAGAACCAGAATGCAATAAGCCTGACGAAAATCGTATTTTAACGATCCTACTTGACGATAACGATAAAATGATAACATATATGGGAATACTGGATTCTCCTATTCAAACCCCAAAAGAAGTACATTATGGAAAAGATGGAATAAGGAAAGAATTGATAAACGTTAATAAAAAAGTGCATCAATACTCTGCAGAAATAGGCAGTACAAAAGGAGTTACTGTAATCATAAAGCCAAGCAAAAAATCAAATTACGGGAATCTAGTTAACATTCTTGATGAAATAAACATTACGGGAATCAATTCTTACGCCATTGTAGATTATTACAATCCCAAAGAAACAAAATTACTAACAATAAAATAAAACTTCTTTTGAAAACGATTGTCCTAGCCCTGATGGTAGCGGCATCCTTTTTCTGGCTCCTTTAGCCAGGAAAAGATATAGCGGACAGCAGGAATAGCTCCTTAAAACTAAATATTAGCGATAAAAAAAGCCCCACATTACATGGGACTTTCTATTTTTAGAAAACATTCTTAATATTTGATAAATTTCATTCCTGAACTTCCTTTGTCTGATTTTATTTTTATAAAATAATTCCCGAAACTAAGCTTAGAAACATCAATAGTAGAAACCGATTTTGCATTTGGTACTGCAATTACCAGTTGTCCTAACATATCATAAATGGATAGTGATTGTATTTCTATGCCTTCCTTTGAATTGATATTTAAAGTATGATTTGCCGGATTTGGATACAACGTAAAATAGCTCGAAAACTCGAAATCGGGAGTCCCCAGTGTTACTGTTTTAAAAGTTGAAGTTGCTTTGTTGGTTAAAATCGGGAAATTATAATCAAAATAAATATTGGCCTCATTCGCAAAGGTATCTCCAACTCTTAAGTTTGATCTTGTCTTTATTTTAAACGCTACATAACCGTCGTTATTGGCATCATCAAAGGGAAGATTGATCTTTTCGAAAATAAATTCTACCTTATTCCCTGCTGTAATTTTAGTTGTAAAAGGATGACTTGAACTGGTTGGAACTAAAGTTGTAAGATCAAATTTAGACAAATCGATCATGTCTTTTACGACAATGTTCTCTGCAGCAAATGTTCCTGTATTTTCAAAACGAATCATATAGTGCACATACTCCCCTATTAATTCTGGTGTAATAACAGAGCCTTCTAAACAGGTTTTATCGTTTGGATCGTAAGAACCTACTACTACCTGATTAAGTATAAAAGTATTGTCGATTGGACTTTCGTCTTTGTCCTGAGAGACAATAGTTGCTGTTAATTTTAAAACATCACCATTGTTTACAGCAGGTAAATCTGTTGGTTTGTTTGATTTTAAAGTAAATACTATTTCTCTGCTTTCAAATGGCTGAATAGCTGCAAAACTCCATTCTATAGCATTAACTGATTTAGAAGAAAAAGCAGTATTGGAAGAGACATACTCCAATATGGCATCATCAAACACAAATTTTATCGAACCCGATTGCACTACATTACCCTTATTTTTATATACGATTTTATACTTAGCATCAAAACCGGGCCTTGCAACATCAATTGGTAATATCGTAACTTCTAAATCCCGATAAGTACCAACTGGAGTGATACAAAAATTTTGAGTATACGGACTTGTCTGCGCCGGAAAAACAATCGTTGCGGTTGCCGGTGTCACAGAAAAGTACCACGGATTTTCTAAAACAGGAGTTATCTTGTGCGTTCCTTTTAAAACAGGAATAGAATAATTACCCGATAAATTATTAACAAATGTTCCGGAAGAAGCTCCCACAATATTAAATTTTAAATTAGGATAAAATGGATCCGAATTGTCACAGCCATTTTTGTTCGAATCAATTCTCTGTGATCCCTGAATTACAAAATAATCCTCTCCCGGATGAAAATTGCAATAGGAATTTACATGACAATCTGTGTATTTATACGTTTTGATTAAATTTTGAACCGTAGCAATTTCATTATCATTTTCATCTACGCAAATGTATTTCAAGTTGGGACAGTTGGCAAATTCTATACTGGATTGATTGATGATCCCATTTTTAATGGAAAGATATTTTAAATTTAAATTATTTGAAATATTAAGATAGGATCCTAGCTTACCATAAAATTCTAAACTTTCAAACTTATTATAACCAGCATATAAAGACTCAAACTTTTTACATAAAGACAAATCAAGCTCTTTTATTAAGTTATTGTCACAAGATATATTCAACAAGTTTATAGAACCTTTGATGTTCAAATTTGTTAGTTTATTATTGCTGCAATTAATCGACTCCAGAGCGACCAAATTAGATAAATTTAAATCGGTTAAACTACATTTATAAACATCTAACGATTTTAGATTTGGGGTATTTACAACACTTAATTCGCTTAATGTACTATTCTCACTAATTCTAAGATACTCCAATTTAGGCAGGTCCTTCACCAGGATTGTAGTGAAATTATTCAAATTAGCTTCTACACCAGTTATATTCTTGCAGCTGGTTAAATCCAGATCTGTCAATAGATTGTTATTGCAATACAAAAACTCCAGATTAGTCTGATTGCTTAAATCAAGGCTTTTTATTTTTGATCTTGTAATCATCAGTGTTTTTAACGATTTTAGGTTTTGAAGGTTGATTGTTTCTAATCGATCTCCCCCTAAAAACAAAACTTCCAGATTGGCAAACTGAGAAATTCCTGTCGGACCATTATCCAATAAATAGGGCATTATTGAAAGGCTGCTTTCTGCGCGTATTTCTTTTAAATTAAGCCCGTTAATATTGAGGTCTTTTGTAACTAAATCTCCTCCGCAATTTATTCTTTCTAAATTTTTCAACGGTCTCAAATCAGCGGTTACTCTTTGTCCGTAAAAATTCAAAGTCTTTAAATTGACAAAAAAATCAATTCCCATTAAATTATAAATCGTCGATTTCGTGCCTCCTAGTTCCAAAAAATAAACTTTTGATGCCTCCACAGCATTAATTTCCTTATCAAAGTTGGAATCGACAACAATGTTATTCCCGTTTATATCTTTTGCAAATCCATTGGTTGCATTTGCCGAAAGCAATCTATCTTTAAAAGGAGTACTTCCAAAAGTAATCACCTGTGCATTCAATCCATAAAAACATAAAAATAAAAGCAAAAAGTAAATTTTCTTCATAAGTGGTATTTTTACACAAAAATAACTTTTTAACACAATAACACAATTTTTTCTGTTAAAATTTAAATAAGAAAAATAGTAAAACAAAAAAGTCCCACAGCAATGTGAGACCTTTTATTTTTAAAGGACATTCTTAATATTTGATAAATTTCATTCCTGAACTTCCTTTATCCGATTTTACTTTTATAAAGTAATTACCTGCGGTAAGTTTTGAAACATCAATACTAGAAACCGATTTTGCATTTGGTACTGCAATTACCAATTGTCCTAACATATCATAAATGGATAGTGATTGTATTTCTATGCCTTCCTTTGCATTAATATTCAAAGTATGATTTGCCGGATTTGGATACAACGTAAAATAGTTCGAAAACTCAAAATCGGGAGCTCCCAGTGTTACTGTTTTAAAAGTTGAAGTCGCTTTGTTGGTTAAGATCGGGAAATTATAATCGAAATAAATATTGGCATCGTTTGTAAAAGTATCACCTACAGCAAGTGTTGGTTTTGTTTTGATTTTAAACGCTACATAACCATCGTTACTGGCATCATCAAAAGGGAGATTGATGTTTTCGAAAATAAACTCCACTTTATTTCCTGCTGAAATATTGGTTACAAAGGAATGGCTTGCGCTTGTGGTGATTAATGTTGAAATATCAAACTTTAAAAGATCAATCATGTCCTTTACGACTATATTTTGTGCCGGATAAGTTCCCGTATTTTCAAAACGAATGATATAATGCACATACTCCCCTATTAAACTTGGGGTAATTACGGAACCTTCCAGACACGTCTTGTCGTTTGGGTCGTAAGATCCTACAACTGTTTGATTCAAAGTGAATGCATTATCAATTGGAGTTTCGTCTGTGTCTACTGACGAAACCGTTGCTCTAAAAGACAAAACATCGCCATTGTTTACGGCAGGAACAGCAGTTGGAGCATTTACTTTAAATGTAAAATTAAGTTCTGCAGACTGAAAAGGTCTTAGATTACTAAAATTCCAGGTTAACTTATCTGGTGCCTGAGTCGCAACAGCAGGACTTGCAGTAACCAAGTCGAGAACCGCATCATTAAAACTTAGGTTTACAGTACCTGATTGCGTAACGTTTCCTTTGTTTTTGTAAACTATTTTATACTTTGCTTCAAACCCTGGTCTGGCCGGAGTTATTTGTAAAATAGTAATTTCTAAATCGGGATGTACACCATTTGTTACTATACAAAAATCTTGTAGTTTAGGGCTTGATTCTCCCGGGTAGGTGAACGATTTATTGCTTGGAGAAATGGTATAATAAGACGGATTTTCTAAAACCGGAGTTATCGTGTGTGTACCAACCGGTAGGAAAATAGAAAAACTGCCGTTTGTTTTAGAAATTACAGTTCCGGTGTTTGTTCCGTCAAACAATTCAAATTTTAAACCTGGTACAATAGGATCTAAAGCGCCGCAGCCATTGTTATTAGAATCAAATCTATTAATTCCGTTTACTGTATAATAGGTATCAGCTGGTTTAAAAGAGCAATAAGAGTTTGCATTACAATTTACATAGCCATATTTGGTAATTAACTGCTGTACTAGCTCTAATTGACTTTCGTCTGCACAAACATATTGCAGACCCGGGTTTTGTGAAAAATCTAATAGTTGTGTTTCGTTGCTTCCGTTTCTGATAAATAACGAGGTAAGCTGGTTTTGATAGCAGCTAAATCCCTCAATATTCTTTAAATCGCTTAAATCTAAAGTTTTTATCTGATTATGGTAACATTCTAAATTTAACAGATTTGTTAGACCTGTCACCTCTAAAGCTGTCAATTGATTGTAACCGCATTTTATTCCTTTCAGTTTTGTTAAACCGTTTACATTCAATTCAAGCAATTGATTATTGGTACAGTTTAAATACTCCAAATTGGTTAAACCAGTTACGTTTAACGACGGAAGGCGATTTCCATCACAATACAATTCTTTTAGGTTTATTAAACCGTTTACATTCAATTGTGTCAATTCATTCGAGTAACAAACTAAACTCGTTAAGTTTGTTAAGCCACTCGCGTTTAGTGACTGTAGTTTATTACTAAAACAAGTTATAGCTTTAAGGTTTGTTGACCCGGAAACATTCAATGACGTTAATAGGTTACCAGAACTGCTTAAACTGGTAAGATTTACCAAATTAGTGGCATCTAATGTTTGCAATTGATTCCCGTCACATCTTACTGTTTTAAGCTTGGTTAATCCTGTAATATCTAATGCTGACAGTTTATTATTATTGCACCACAGCGTTGTTAAATTTTGTGCACCACTTAGCCTTAATGTTACAAGATTTTTGTTTCCATTACACTGAAGTTCATTTAAATTACTTAAACCTTCCAGAATTAATGTGCTAAGATTTGTATTCTCAAAATTAAGATAGCTAACATTAGCAATAGAAGAATAACTTAAAAAGTTTAGTTTTTTAAATACATTAAAATCAACACCAGTGAAGATTGGATTGTTGTTACAAAGTAAAGTTTCAAGATTGGTGAATTTTTCCAATCCCTGCAAAGAATTTATACCCGCATTATTTAGGTCTAAAAAATTTATGCTTAATGCTTCACTAACTTCAATTTCGGCATTACGATTGGTATCAACATTTGCTGCTATCAATTTAAGTTTAAGGTTGATATCAGGAATAGTGACAACCTGTGCCATTAAACTATTAAAAAAACAAAAAGTAAAAACTAAAAAGTAGAGTTTCTTCATAAGTGGTATTTTTACACAAAAATAACCCTTTAACACAATAACACAACTTTTTCTGTTAAAATTTAAAAAAGTAAAACAAAAAAAGTCCCACATTACTGTGGGACTTTCTATTTAGAGGAAACTAAGAATTATTTTTTCTCCGTTTTTTCCATTTTAGCTTTTAATGCAGCTAATACATCATTGTTATCTCCTAAAGTTGCAGCTGGTGCATTAGTAGTAGATGTAGATGAAGTATTTTCAGTTGCAGCTTTCACGTTTTTCTCTTCTTCTTCACGGAAGATAGCAGTGTGAGAAGCAACTACTCTTTTGAATTCTTTGTTGAATTCGATTACTTTGAAATCAGCAGTATCACCTTTTTTCAATTTCTTTCCGTCTTCTTTTTCAAGGTGACGAGTTGGAATGAAAGCAACGATATCATCTCCGAATTCTACAGTAGCTCCTTTGTCAACGATTTCAGAAATTTCACCATTGTGGATAGTTCCTACAGCGAAAGAATCTTCGTATTGATCCCAAGGATTAGCAGTAGTTTGTTTGTGACCTAAAGATAATTTACGTCCTTCAACATCTAATTCTAATACAACTACATCAAGTTTCTCACCAACATTTACAAATTCAGATGGGTGTTTGATTTTCTTAGTCCAAGAAAGGTCAGAGATGTAAATTAATCCATCGATTCCTTCTTCTAATTCTACGAAAATACCAAAGTTTGTAAAGTTTCTAACGATACCTGTATGTTTAGAACCTACTGGGTATTTAGAAGTAATGTCAGTCCATGGATCTTGAGTCAATTGTTTGATACCTAATGACATCTTACGATCGTCTCTGTCTAAAGTTAAGATAACTGCTTCAACAACATCTCCAACTTTCACGAAGTCCTGAGCAGAACGTAAATGAGTTGACCATGACATTTCAGAAACGTGGATTAAACCTTCAACACCTTCAGCAACTTCGATAAATGCACCGTAATCAGCGATTACAACTACTTTACCTTTTACTTTATCACCAATTGTTAAATTAGCATCTAAAGCATCCCATGGGTGAGCGTTTAATTGTTTCAATCCTAATTGAATTCTTGTTTTCTCATCATCGAAATCAAGGATTACAACGTTTAATTTTTGGTCTAATTCAAGAACTTCACTTGGGTGGTTGATTCTGCTCCAAGAAAGGTCAGTAATGTGAATTAATCCGTCAACACCACCTAAGTCAATGAACACACCATAAGAAGTAATGTTTTTAACAACACCTTCTAATACTTGTCCTTTTTGTAATTGACCGATGATTTCTTTTTTCTGTACTTCAATATCAGCCTCGATAAGAGCTTTGTGAGATACAACAACGTTTTTGAATTCGTGGTTAATTTTTACCACTTTGAATTCCATCATTTTGTTTACATATACATCGTAGTCTCTAATTGGCTTAACGTCAATTTGAGATCCTGGTAAGAACGCCTCGATACCGAATACGTCAACGATCATACCTCCTTTAGTTCTACATTTAACAAAACCGTTAACGATTTCTCCAGTTTCATTAGCTGCAATAACTCTATCCCAAGATTTGATAGTACGTGCTTTTCTGTGAGATAATACTAATTGACCTGTTTTGTCCTCACGGATGTCGATTAATACTTCTACTTTGTCACCTACTTTTAAGTTTGGGTTGTAACGGAATTCGTTTAAAGAAATAACACCTTCAGATTTAGCATTGATATCAACGATAACGTCTCTATCTGTAATTCTAACAACAACTCCTTCAACTACTTCTTCTTGATCTGTAGCGATGAAAGTTTTTGATACTAGTTCTTCAAACTCTTGTAAGTTTTTCTCATCTACTGCATCAATTCCTTCTTGGAAGTTATGCCAGTTAAAATTTGCTAAAAACTCTTCTTGTGATTTTAATTGTTCAGACATGCTGATAAAAAATTTGTATTCTGTTTTTCTCGAGTTTCTCTATGCGATAGAAAATACAGAAGTTGTTTTACATAAATGGTTGATACCTAATGGAAACTCTTCTCTGCCAAAAGGTCTGCAAAATTACTATATTTTTTTGTAATTACAAACAGATAAGTCACTTATTATTTATCTACTAATATTTTTGAAAATTCACTACTAATAGCAATATACTCTACAACTTGATCAGTATCGAATCTAATCTTACCTTTATTATCTATCTTTAATGTCTTGTTCTCTATTGATAAATAGTTTTTTCCAGATTTAGATTTATAGAGCGTAAATATACTGTGACTATCTTTTTTGCTACTAATGTTTTTAATTAAAAAATCAAAATTAGCAAAATTGCTTTGTGAAATATCTACTATCATTTGCTGTTTGTTTTCTATATGTCCCAAGGCAGGCAATACAACTTCCTCATACCACGAATTAGTAGACTCCGAAAAAGGTTTCTTTGTTTCTAAATAAGGTAGAATACCCGAAATAGCAACGACAATACTAATTTCTATTAACCAAATAACCCAAAGAAATGTACCATTAACCATTGCTCCTTTAATGCTCCACATACCATATTCATTTATCTGACTGATGTATTCAAAAACTAAATCCGGTCGAAAAATTAATGAAAATACTTGTCGAAAATCAATATTACTTACTAAAATACTAACATTATTAGAATCTTGGCTTTCTCCAGCTTTAATGACCAAATCGATCCAGATTGTCCAATGAAAATACAATGCTAAAAAAGCACCAACAAATCCAATAATAAATCCTAGAAGTGGATTTCTAACTTTTCCTTTTTTTATAACAAATTGAAGAATTACAACTCCAACAAGAAGACCAAAACCTATTGTAATAAAAAATCTTATATAGACAAAAGGAATATACCATATACAGTAAGCATATATTAATGCCAAAATTGGAAAAGCTGTAATGCTAATCAATAAGAAATACAAAATGAAAATTAACGAAAATTTACCTGATGGTTTGTAATATTTCTCCATATATGTTTAAAATTTTAAAGTGTTTACTAGTTTTTATTGTTATTCAAATCTTCTTATAAGGCTCTAAAACCTTATAAAACTAGTTTCTATTAATAAAATTGGCAGGTTTTTGAAATCTGTATGATCTGATCTTATCATTTTTAGATTCTTGCAAATCCGTTTTACGTTAGAATGCCGAGGTTAGATTTACCTTTTTGCTCTTCGTCAATAAAACATCCAGTTTTATGATTGTTAATCCCCCGTTTTCGTCGATATAATTAAGGGTTTTCTTCGCTGCGTTCAGCGAAATAGTTTTTGGTTTATTGAAGTTAGGGATTATCTCTGAAAGATTAATTACAATATCCTCTCCTGTATTATCCTTGTACCTTAAAACACCACTCTTATCATCAAATACTACCTCCTTAAAGGCTTCATTATGCGTTGACATCGAAAGCCATAGCGTTCCATTAAAAAAATAAACGTCTCTCGTAGAAAAATCTATAAAAATGTCTCCCGTCTTCCCATTGTCCTTTGGAACACCTTTTTGTTCTATCAAATTTCTTAGATTGTTCCATTTACTATCATACCAATAGTAATAACCGGATAAAATATTGGCACAATTTGCTGTATTAAAAACCAAAATAAATTTGGTATCCGCATCTACAACTGTTGACTTATCAAACCTGCTTTTTAATGTTACTCTTGGAATCATTATTTCTTCATTTTTATAAATTACATCTAAACGCGACGATACATCTGACAATTGTTTCTGAACATCTGTCTGACACAATACAAGAAGAGGAGTCAACAGTATAGCATACAAAATTATCTTTCTCATCTTTTTAATCTAATCATTAAATTCAGAGACAAAATTACTGCACTCATTATCCGTTAATTATCCAAAATGCATAACTAGTACGAATGAAGTAATAACTGGTATGATATTGCGCATAACTGGTAAAAACAAGATCAAAAAAGTCCCCAAAAAACATAAAAGAGTACCTCATTAAGCGGATGTCACGTTTTACTTTTTTCTGTATTTTTGTGTAATGGATGTACTTTTTGAAGAAATAAAACAAAGAATAAATACTTTTCGGCAAAATGGGCAGGTAATTACGGCTGTTTACTGGCTCTTAAAAAAGTATAAGCTTAAAAAAAGTAATCTTAAAGGCTTTGAGTTTAGGGAAAAAGCTAAACCCGATTTTATTCTGATGACAACTGAAGGAGACTTTGGAAAACCACAAATTATAAGAATTCCAGAAAATACTTTTGAGTTCCCACTGGAACTAATGCTTACTCTAATGGTGCATGAGATGGTTCATGTAAGTCAAAAAACAATAAAACCTTACGTACTAGATAAAAACGAAAGAGAATGGCAGGCTTACTATGAAATGAATTTTCGTGTTTTATTCCCTCAGGTTCCTGAAATATCAAATTTCCACAAAAAATTCTTCGCTCAAAAAGGCCTGGAGTATTACAATCGAATGGGTGAAGGTTCAGAGCTTCAACAGAAATATGCAGAACAAAAAAAAGAGGTCGAATATTTGATCGCTTCGTTGCCCTAATTATTTAAAAACAGGCTTTTATTTTCTATTTCGCAACCATTTTTCAATTGGTTCAAGAACTGTGTTAACGATTGTAACGAGAGAGGTACAAATCAGTGCTTCAACAAAATAGCCCGATGCAGCAATACAGCCAATAGCCGCGCTACACCATATCGTGGCCGCTGAATTCAGACCGTGTACATTGGGGCCTTCTCTAAAAATAACTCCGGCACCCAAAAAACCAACTCCCATAACCACTTGAGCCGTAATACGGGTTACATCTATATTAGGTGCTGCTGCTGCCACTTTAATCGATAACAAAACAAATGTCGCTGCGCCAGTTGCGACCAGCATATTGGTTTTTAAACCAGTTTCTTTGTGGTGCCACTGTCTTTCAAAACCAATGATCAATCCTGCAAAAAGTGCAATTATAAGTCGGGTTAAAAATTCTGTCGTGCTCAAAATCATTCTTTTTATAGCTTAAAAATACTTTTTTCTATCGTTAATTACAAACTATTTTTTCTTTAACCCTAGAAGTTTAAAACAGAAAACAAAAAAGCTGCAAGATTACCCTGCAGCTTTTCATAACAATTTAATTAACTCAACTTTATTAAAAAAGCTAACTCTTTATTACATCGAAACAATAATGAACTCACTTCTTCGATTTGCCTGATGTTCTTCTGTAGTACATTTTACGCCATCAGCACATTTATTCAGTAATTGTGTTTCTCCGTATCCTTTTCCGGTTATACGATCAACAGCTATTCCTTTTTTAACAAGCCATGCCACTGTTGCTTTAGCCCTTCTGTCGGATAGTTTTTCATTGTACGCATGTGTTTGTCTGCTGTCTGTGTGCGAGCGAACATCAATTTTCATGCTTGGATTTTGAATCATCACCTGACGGATTTTTTCTAACTCAATGGCAGCCTCTTTTCGAACAATAGATTTACCTAAATCGAAGTAAATCATTTTTATGTGTAAAATTTTAGCCAAATCATCACCAACAATCAATTTTTCAATCGTTTTTTCGACCACTTTTTGAGGGGTTCTTTTCAAAGGTAATGTCAAACTTGTTTTATCGATCGCTTTAGGCAATTCATTAGTATCATAATCTTGTCTTGCAGCGCGAACAAAGTATTCTTTATTGCAATTTACTTTAAAACTATACTTCCCATCGGCTCCAGTTATTGCCTCTCCTATTATCTGAAGCTGATTGTCAAGTAAATTTACTTTAGCATTCTCTAGTACCAAATTTGTTTCGGCATCTATAACAGTTCCTAATAAAATCTCCTCACAAGGCAATTTTCTGGTTTCCGAAAAACGGTAGACGTCATCGTAGCCATGTCCTCCATCTCTATTTGATGAGAAAAAACCAGTTCTGCTTTTACTGTCTATTATAAAACCAAAATCATCCAGTTTTGTATTAATAGGAGCTCCAACATTCTGAACTTCGCTAAACGTCAAATCCTTTTTAATAGTCGAAACAAATACATCAAGTCCTCCTAATCCTGGTCGTCCGTCGCTGGCAAAATACAATTCATTATCTCCTGATATAAAAGGAAAAGTTTCTCTTCCTTCTGTATTAATTGCAGCTCCGAGATTTTCAGGTTTACTAAAACTGCCATCAGTATTAATAGTCACACTATACAAATCTGATTGTCCAAAAGTACCCGGCATGTCTGAAGCAAAGTATAACTTTTTTTCATCTATACTTAATGTGGGATGTGCCACACTGTATTGATCGCTGTTAAAAGGCAATTCAACAATATTCGTCCATTTACCTTCTATGTAACTTGCCTTATACAATTTCAACAAAGTGACTTTCTTGTCGTCTGTCCCTTTTGTACCGTTTAGAAAATTGTTTCTGGTAAAATACATCGTTAATCCGTCTTTTGTAAAAACGGGAGTCGATTCATTAAATTTTGAATTGATCTTTCTTTCAAATCGCTTCGGAATTCCAACACTACCATCGGCGTTTAATTCTGCCGAATAAAGATTTGTAAACGATTTATTGGTCCATTTGAATTTTACTTTGGCAACTCCTCCCGTATCTCTGGAGGACGCAAATACCAATTTGTTATCTAAAAAAGAACTTCCATAATCTGAGTACTTTGAATTAATTCCGGCATCGGCTATTTTAAATCGACCTGAATTGTTTTTTATCTGCTCCAAATAATTTTTATTCTTTTCAAATAACAATCCTCTTTTATCAGTACTTGCTTTTTGATTGAAAAGCTCTAATATTTTATCGGCTTTGGTATAATTTCCTGTTGCTTTTAATGTTTGGGCATATCGGTAATAATACTCAAATTCCTGTTGATCATTCATTCCAAAAAGAGCTTTGTACCATTTTAATGCCTTCACCAGCTCGCCATTAAAATAATAGGCATTACCCAGTCGTTGGAACATTTTCTCCTCTCTATATCCTTTTTCTGCTACCTTTTCGTAAGCAGCAATCGCATCGATATAAGCATATTTATCGTACTTTTTATCAGCACTGGCAACACTGCCTGTCTGTGCAATCCCCTTGCAAACAAATAGCACTAAAAAAATGTTATAAACTAAATTTTTAATTTTCATAATTGAAGTATTAGAAGAATCTTGGTGAAGTAATTCGGCTGTAGTTGTTTAAGAACTCAAAACGCAAAAATATCTCGTGCGATCCTGAGTTGTAGTTTACTAATCGAGTGGTTTCACGATCGTAAGCATAACCTAAATACATACTGTCGGTTATCTGAAATCCAGCCAAGGCACTAATTGACGCACTCCATCTGTAAGCAACCCCAATAACAAATTTATCATTAAACATAAAATTGGCCGAAGCATCTACCTGTAATGGTGAGCCTTCTACCATTTTAGTCATTAAGGCCGGTTTGAATTTTATGGTTTCATAACTATTCAGATTAAATACATAACCTGCTATGAAATAATAGTTGATACGGTCTTTGTAAATTGAATAATCGTTATCGTCATAGCGGGTGGTTTGAATAAAATTAGGGACAGATAATCCCACATAAGCTTTATCGGTATGCCAGTAAACCCCTGCTCCAATATTGGGAGAAAATTTATTCTGAAAATCCTGAAATTGGGTATCTCCCTGATGTTCCGGGCTTAACTTTGTAGGATCCAGTTTGAATATATTGGCCGAACCTTTAATACCAAAAGAAAGTTTCGCGGTTGCTGATGTTGGTATTGAGTAAGAGAAATCAGCTGATATGTTGTTTTCATTCGTTGGTCCGATTTTATCATTGACCAATGATACTCCCAAACCTACATTACTGTTTATTGGTGTATTTAATGAAAAACTACTGGTTTCCGGTGCACCATCAAGCCCAACCCACTGGGTACGATACAATCCGAAAATGCTCATCACTCCCCGGGAACCGGCATAAGCTGGATTTATATTAATGGTATTATACATGTATTGTGTAAACTGCGCATCTTGCTGAGCAAAACCTGCAGTAGAACAAAACAATAAAACTAAAACTAATTTTCTCATTTATTTTATTTTTAAATAATGGCTTAGCCTTTTGACTAAGCCATTTTATTAGTACAGAATATTATTTGGTCAGGTACAAATACCCAGCCTCCTGATGTGGATTAGATTGGCTGTCTTTATATTTAATGATATAATAATATGTTCCTTCCGGCAATCCATCTGAATCTTTGACCGTAACGCGTCCTTCAGAAATACCTCTAAAGGCAATGTCATTATTGTTGTAATGATCACGATCAAAAACCAAAACTCCCCAACGGTTAAAAATTTGAACCGTATTGTCAGGATAACATTCTAAACCTTGGATGTAGAATCTATCGTTCTTGTCATCTCCATTTATAGAAACTGCGTTGAATACTTTAATTACACAACCTTGTAGCGATAAAACGGTTGGTTTTTCACCATCAACGTCATTAGAATCTGATTTGTCTTTTACCTCAATATGATCAGGACTTGTTCCAAAAACTTCGGCTTGATTCGATATACTTCCCGAATTAATATCAGCTTGTACGATCGAATAAGTTCCTGTAAAAGAAGTACTATCCTCTTCTCCTACCGCTAAATTGATTGGGCCTCCGGTCATGGTAATTCCAGTTAACGGATCTACTATATAAACATTAGTCAACGCTACATTTCCTCTATTGGTTACTGTAAAATTATACGTAATGGTTTCCCCTACTTTTGCATTACTGTCACCATCTTCATCATTGAAATGTGCCGTTTTCACTAAAGCAATACTTGGTCTTGATACAAATAGGGTTACCGTTGCAGCATCACAATTCGAAAGATTTGATTTTTCGCAAATACTGTACGTTAATGTATAGGTACCTCCCGGTGTATTAGCCGGAACACTTATTGTTCCTGTTGTAGTGTCAATTACCGGAACTGCTGCTCCTGATGTTTTTGGAACTGCCGGTGTTGTCACTTTTAAATCAACTAGGCTAATAACAACTGGAATGCCATTCAAAGTATCCGAATTTGGATTACCAACTAGTACATTCCCTGCATTTGGTGTACCTGTTATTCCATTTACGTTTGGAATGTTATCGTCATTTGCAATTATTGATGTCCCTGCAATTGCCGTTACTTTGATTTCTTCTGAAACCGTCGCACAAGTTGCCGGAGTTAGTTTGTCACATAACTCATAAACTACATTATAAGTTCCCGGTGTGGTTCCTGCCGCAACACTTACTTTTCCGGTTAACGGATCTAAAGTAATTCCTGTTGGCCATGTTCCTGACGCTGCTACTGTAGCATTTCCTGTTGTTCCTAAGACTGCCGGAACTCCATTTACTTTATCGTTACTTGCAATGTTTGTGAAAACAGTTCCTCCTGTTGAAGCAATAGTTCCATTTTCGAATATTGGTTCAACAACTGGAGTTACTTTGATTTCTTCTGAAGCCGTCGCACAAGTTGCCGGAGTTAGTTTGTCACATAACTCATAAACTACATTATAAATTCCCGGTGTGGTTCCTGCCGCAACACTTACTTTTCCGGTTAACGGATCTAAAGTAATTCCTGTTGGCCATGTTCCTGACGCTGCTACTGTAGCATTTCCTGTTGTTCCTAAGACTGCCGGAACTCCATTTACTTTATCGTTACTTGCAATGT
>NZ_CADCST010000121.1:17078-17579 GCF_902804485.1 Flavobacterium collinsii
TTTGTGAAAACAGTTCCTCCTGTTGAAGCAATAGTTCCATTTTCGAATATTGGTTCAACTGTTGCCGTTACTGTAATTTTAGCTTCAGCCTGATCACACATTGGTGTACCGGCTGCTGCCATTGCTTTTGAACATATACTATAAATTACAGTATAAACCCCTGGTGCAGTACCAGTATTAACCTTAATAGTCCCATCGGTATTTAATGTCATTCCTGTTGGTAAATAAACACCACTTAAATTCACTTCTGAAGCAACTATAGGTGTACCATGTAATTTGTCATTCAACAATACAGAAACAGTGGTACCTCCGTTCAATCCATTAACTACTAATGGAATCTCATCTATCGCATCAATAAAACTTACTACTGTACACGTTGAACAAGTAGGATCTATTGGTCTACAAGTCGAACAAATTGGACTTGGATCGGTTGACTTAGCTGTTACCGGAGATCCTGTTGGAGGAGTTCCTGTTACTGTAGCTACGTTGTCTACCTGTCCG
>NZ_CADCST010000121.1:17678-35986 GCF_902804485.1 Flavobacterium collinsii
ATCACCAACGTTTACAATACCGTCTGCATTAGCATCTACATAAACTCCTTTTTTGCTTACCGTTACTTTTGGTGAAGACGTTAAAGGAACTACTGTACAAGTTGAACATGCAGCTGGATCTTTTGGTGGACAAGTCGAACAAATTGGACTTGGATCGGTTGACTTAGCTGTTACCGGAGATCCTGTTGGAGGAGTTCCTGTTACTGTAGCTACGTTGTCTACCTGTCCATTATTCATATCAGCCAAAGTAATGGTGTGAACGGCTGTAAAACTAGAAGAATCTGTTGCTCCTGGAGCTAAACTCGCTAAACTTCCACTTACCACTGCATTAGCATCACTAATGGTTACCGGAGCAAGGGTTACGTTTCCTGTATTTTTAACTGTAAAAGTATAATCAATTCTATCGCCTGCGTTTACGGTTCCATCTGCATTAGCGTCTACATAAGTGGCTTTTTTAGCTACTTCAATTTTTGGTGATGCTATAAAAATAACCGTTAAAGCATCTGTTTTTACGTTATTACAACCCACACCGCTAGGCGTTCCGTCACATTCTACATCAGGATCTACCGGAGGTGTACCGATATGTGTATCTGCTGTGGCGTCCGGATCTGTTAAATCTGCAGGACGCATGATCGTCGCTTTGATAGTAGGATTAGTTCCTTCGGCTGCTAATACCTTTACCACAATCGTGAAGGTAATCGTGGCATCTTTAGGTAAGTTAACCGTGGCATCAAGAACGCCACCAGTAATAGTTTCTGTCGTAACTGCGCCTCCCAAAGTAGAAGACCAGGTAGAAGATTGTACCGCCAAATTTGCACCTGAAGCTAAGTCTGAAAGTTTGAATTTTGCTCCGGTTACACCGTTTGGTCCTGCAATATTTTTTACAACTACTGTATAGGTAACATTTGATCCTACATTACCGCTGACCAAATCACTAATACTTGTTACTGCTAAATCTGCCTCATTTTGTACAATTGGTACAGATATTGGTGGCCCGGGTGTAGTATACACATAAGCCCATGTATCCAGTAATTGTAAGTCTCCATACCCTGAAGAACGAAGCGAACTAGTAGTCCATTTATGTGTACCAGCTAAACTGTTATTGTTTAAAGTACGCGAAGAAGCATCCAACAGATTTGGAGGAAATTTATCGGTACTACCCGTATCTGTTCCAATCGGCGTGTCGTTCCAATACACATTACTATTAGGATCCAGTCCATTCGATCTGGTAATTATAATACCGTTCGTATTTCGTTCAGCATCTAAATATGGAAAGTGTACCTCTCCATTAAAAAGGACAATACTTAATTTCAAACTAGTATTATTGGTTATAGGATTACGCGCACCATCTCTACCATCCCATCTTACTTTATTTGCACCCGCAATAGCAGTACCTGTCAAAGTTACATCTATGGCATCTGTCATCAATCCATTTCCATTAACATCAATTTCGATAAGATAATTAGCGTTAACAGTGGCCGTAAAATTGATAAAAGCTCCTAGAGGATAAATTCCCATACCACTGGTGCCTTCTACTCCATTTACTGAAATAGCTGAAATAGCTTGTGCAACAATAGGCACATTCAACCAAGTTGTGGAAGCTGTGCTCCCCGGAAAAAAAATAGGCGAAGAAGCCGGTAAGCTTGCGTCTGGTAGATTAAAAAATATTTTGGATGTCGTATTGGTTAAATCATCAACAATTGTAGGATCCTGAAAAGAAAAACCTGTTTTAGTATTATCTAAATTATATAAACTCGCCATAGACGTGCTTTTATAACTTGGAGCTCCTGTTGCCGCTGAACCAGTTCTAACCCCTTTATTGTTACAAAAAAAAGCAAAGTAATAAGGTGTCATACCATTAGGTTTAACAGTATACCTAAAACCATCATTTGTAATAATATTACAAGTAGACATGAAACTATTTGAAGCAGAACCTAAAGACCCTGTTAACACATTAGTATACACACGTCCCTTTTGCCCAGTTCCTCCTTCATTGGCTACTGTAATATCCCAAGCAACAACATAAGGACTATTATTCGCTTGTGTCCAGTTTCCGTCAGCTGTAAAAGTATGAGCAGCAAAACTAGTATTAGAAGGATCTAAAGAATCATTAGGTGATATAAACTCTACTACCCACACTCCCGTTTCTCCTGCCGGTACTTTAAAACTATATGGTGCATAACCACCCGTAGTCAAATTTACAGGACCATTAATTTCTTGCGTTCTATTGGCAATTAACCCAACTGTAGTAGAGTTCCCGCTACTAAAGCTAGTATTACCAGTTGGACTTGTCAAAAGAATTGTCCCTCCGCGAATACCTTGAGCAGAAGACCCTAAATAAAGCGTTTCGTTGGCTTTCGCATAAACAAACATTCTTCCTCTGTTTACAATTGCGGTACTATTAGGTGCTACACCCGAACTAGACAACATCATTCTATGTCCCGTTGCCCCACTGGGGAACAAATCCTTAGACCCTTCAGCAAAGACATTCCATCCACTGAAGAGAGAAAGGAGGCACAGTATAAAAGTCAGCTGTAATTGCCTTAATTTTAATGTAATTTTATTCAACATTTTAATAGTTTTGATTATTAGTAACTGCTTGTAGTATTTATCTCCCGATAACAACCTGAGTGCAACTTTAATTCCTGCTTCCGTAGCGAATGCATGAGAGTAAAAAAAAGTTTTTTAATAAATGTATCGGATGAAAAACGATTACTTTTTCGGATAAAAGCATCAAAATCAAGCGAAATAAAAGAGATTAAGAAACCCTCCTCCAGAGCGCTTCTTCTAACAAAAAACCGGGTTTTAAAAAAAGTAAAGTTCACCATATAATAAATAATTAAAATTCCATACAAAGACTTTTCGAATATCCCTTGATATTCAAAAATTGTAGCGATTGTATTCAAGTCGAAGGGACCTAAACCACCACTATACTCTAGTTAATATGTCCCAATTTTGACGCCTCGCGCACCATACCGGCAACATTACTCACATCGAGTTTGCTAAAAATATTTTTTCTGTGATTTTCGACCGTATTGACCGAAAGTTTCAATTCGCCGGCAATATCGGCTGTAGTAAATTCTCTAATAATGTATTGCATGATCGTAAGCTCTTTTGCCGTTAGCGTAATTGCCGTACCTACCCTGTTTTGTTTGGACAAAAAGGCGTAGTCGTCCGGCAGATAAACTCCGCCTTCCCATACTAATCTAATAGCTTCTAAAAGATCTTCGCTGTCCTGATTTTTATTAACGTAACCTTTTACGCCCATAGCCAATAGGTTTTCGACTAATATGGGACTCGAAAGAGAGGTAAAAGCAATTACTCGTAAATCAGGATGATTTTTATGAAGGTATTCATAGACTTCCAGTCCCTGCACATCACTTGCAATCAGATCAACAATAATTAAATCTAATCCTGAATGCTGCTGAACTTTAAGATATAAATCTTGCTTATTTGTAGCGTAAAAAAGCACTTCCAAATCTTTTTGATTTGAAAAAAAACTAGTAAGACCCCCACAGACAATAGGTTGGTCTTCAAAAAATGCAATATGTATCATGGTACAAATTAGCGACAAAAAAATTGTTAAATAAATAGCGGTTTTCCCTATTTTGGCAAGATAATTTTGAAAGTACAACCTGCTGATTCATTGTTAAAAACGGCAAGCGTTCCTTTGTTTTTCAGCATTAATTCCTGACACAAATAGAGCCCGATTCCAAACCCCGATTCCAGATTAGTGCCTAGTCCCGGATTTATTTTCTGCTTAAACAATTTGTCAATCTTTTTTTGTTCAACTCCCTTACCGGAATCTGTTACTATGATTTCATGATTGTCATTCTCAATGGTTATAACGCTGTCTTCATAACTAAATTTAATCGCGTTATTAATAATGTTTCGTAATACAATACTTAAAACAGCTGAGTTGAAAATAACAGTTGTTCCTTTTGAAACTTTAAGCTCGATTGTAATATTCTTGGCTTTTAACTGATGTGATAATTCCTTACAGGTTGCGCTGATACTATTGTACAGCATAATCTCACTATAACCCGACTGTGCGGTAATGAGTTCCATTTTTGCCCAATCGAGTAAACTGGTAAGCATTGCATCTGATTGTTCCAATTGCTGCCCTATAGCTTTCATGTAGGTTGATACAATCTCATTTTCATTTTTAAGTATCTCTTCTTTCTCCAATAAAATTTTTAAGGTTGTGATTGGTTCCTTAAAATCATGAGATATTACTGTAAAAATCTTTTGGTGCAATAAATTAAGACGTTTAAGATCATTATTCTTCACCTCAATTTGCTCTTTTTGCAGCTTTAGCGTTTCATTGGTTATTCGTTGCTTTTTGGTCAATACTACAATCGAATACAATAATATGATTAATAAAGTAATTCCGATTAACGAAGCAATAAGGGCAACTTTTTGTTTTTGCAGACGTTCCTCTTTGCTTTCGTTGATTCTTTTCAGTTTAATATTTTGCTGTTCTTTTAATTTAATTTTATTCGCAATTTCAAACGAATCTATTCTGCTGTTCCTAATCTTGGTGTCCTCGATACCAACCAGTCGATCCAGTCTTTCAAATGTTTTATGAGCTGCCTCAAACTCCCCCTGCTCAACCATGATTTCCCTTAGAGTACGCAAAGCATTGATTTTATTCTCTAAGTCATTGCAACTGTCCGCTACTCTGATACTCTCTGTAATTGCTTTTTTCGCTTTCTCTATTCGATTTTGTCTACTGTAAATACGGGCAGTTTTTACATATACTTCAGCCAGTTTACATGGATTGTGTTTTTTTGCCACTCGTTCTGTGAGCAAAAATTCTTCCATGCTTTTTTTGTGATCGTAATTGATATAATAATAGTATCCAATAATCAGATGCAATACTATATAGTTACTGGGACTATCTGTTGGCGAAATCTTATCCTGACATAAATTGGCGTAATAGAAAGCTTTTTTATACTCTTTTTTAGTAAAGAATAAATCCGATAGTATGTATAGGCTTCTGTAGTAGGTTTTTTGCGATTCCTTTCCTTCTCCTTTTAATGTGATAGATTTATCTAAAGCAAGGATAGCATCCGAAGGTCTTCCAATTATTTTATAATAATTCGCCTTAAAAAAATACAATAACTGAAGTTCAAATTTATTTAAATCAGGCCTGGTCAAATGCTTATCGATTAAATAACTAATACTATCCGTTTGATTTCGGTTATCTAAATCTCTTAATTTCTGTTCTAATTGTTTGATTTTAGGTGTAATTTCCTGAGCATAGGAATGGAATGAAAATAAAAAAAAAGCAAGAACGAGGTACTTTATACAATTATTGGAAACACAGCGTAAAAACATAAAAATCAATAAATTAAAGTCGTTTTTCAGATGTAATATTTGCCCCTTTAATAACAAAGCAGCAATCAATTTTACAACCCCATCCCGACGTTAGCCATGAAGAGCTGAATAAACAAAGAAATTTTAAAAAACGCCTTCAAGAAGAAAAGAACTCCTGGATGTGTTTTGGTTTAATTCCCTGCTGTCATAAAATTAACTTACATTTTTTTTTAAGTAAATCTTTTCACAACTCAGCCCACATCCATTTAAAGTTTACAGCTGCAAAATTATCAATAACAACCTAATGAATTGCTATTAATTCTTAAAATAAATGATTTTAATCAAAATAAAATGGTCGTCATCCCTTATGAAACTATGAAGTTCATAAATTAACACGGTATTTAACCCTATTCTGGCCCATAAATCAATATAATCTTACTTTTTAAATTTATATCCCTTTTCGGTTTAAGATCATTCTTGATGAATGACATTCTGAACAAAGTAAAATGACATTTTAAACAAAGTCCAACGTCCAACTTCCGGATAACTTTGCCCTATAACATTCACATAAAAATCACTAAAAATGAAACAGAACAATTATCAGGGAACTTTTCAAAAGCCAATCGGTTCAGGATTTAATACAAAATCTACCACAAACGACGTCATCAAAGGCATTAATCTTACTGGCAAAGTAGCCATAGTAACGGGCGGAAATACCGGAATTGGATTAGAAACAGTCAAAACTCTTGCCTTAGCTGGAGCAACCGTTATTGTACCGGCCAGAGATCTGGAAAAAGCAAAAAAAAATCTGGCAGATATACCCCATGTAGAATTGGAATTAATGGATTTAATGAATTCCGAATCTATTGCTGCCTTTACCAAAAAATTTCTGCTATCAAACAGGCCTTTACATCTCCTTATCAATAATGCCGGCATTATGTGGGTCCCGTTTCGTCGTGACAATCGGGGTATCGAATCACAGCTGGCAACAAATTATCTGGCACACTTTCAGTTAACAGCACAACTATGGCCCGCACTGAAAAAAGCCAAATCGGCAAGAGTTGTTCAGGTATCGTCTCAGGGCCATCAGTTTGCTCCTTTCAATTTTGATGATCCTAATTTTATTAATAACGAATACGAAACTTTGCAGGCTTACGGACAATCTAAAACAGCCAGTAATTTATTTGCTCTCGAATTAGACAATCGCGGAAAAGAATTTGGTGTTCGCTCCTATTCGTTACATCCGGGATCTATAAATGGAACTGAACTTGCTCGGGAAGCCTCTTTAGAACTGTTTCAAAAAATGGGTTTCTGCGATAAGGACGGAACTATTCTGCCAGAGATTCTTGCCAGTTTAAAAACCATTCCACAAGGAGCTGCTACTACTGTATGGTGTGCTACAAGTCCGCTATTGGATTCAATTGGAGGTGTGTATTGCGAAGATGTTGAAATCGCCGCAATTGCTCATGAATCTTCTGTAGCTCCCGGAGTAAAATTATATTCTTTAGACGAAGATAATGCCAAACGTTTGTGGGATCTAAGCGAAAAAATGACTCAGGTTTCCTTTAAAATTGAATAACAAAAAGCAAAACTTAATTTCAGAAAACAACAGAAGTTACCGCAACTAACCAACGGTAACTTCTGAATAAAAGGAATGGTCAGAAAGTAAAGAATCCCTACCCACATAATTTCACTAAATTTGAAAGGCTGTTTTTTCAAAAAATAAAATTACACCCAACAAAGAAACTTAATCCTAAAAACCAATGGAATTTGAAGCAAAATACATAAGCCCGGATATTAAACTATCTTGTTATTCGGATCGCTTTTTTAAATCGGATATCATGTTCGATCAGCATATGCTGGTATGGTTTATTTCAGGTGAAACCAAGATTGTACAAACAGATGGTGTTCATATTTTTAAGAAAGGAGATATTTTTCTCATCCCAAGAAATCAATTGGCGACTATTATAAACTATCCCAAAGACGGTCAGCCACACAAAACGGTAGTGATGCATTTATCTACAGCAAGACTGAAGGAGTTTTATTCAAAACTAGATTTTAAACCAAAAACTTTACCCCATTCCCAGATAAACCACTACAATAATCATCCCTTATTAGAAAGCTGTCTTTCCTCTTTAATTCCGTACTTTGATATGAAAGAACTGCCTGAGAATATTGCCGCACTAAAGATAACAGAAGCGATTAGTATTCTTCGAACCATAGATAAAAACATTGACGATGTACTGGCCAATTTTGAAGAACCCGGCAAAATTGATTTAGTGAATTTTATGGAGCGCAACTTTATGTTCAACATGCCTCTGGACAAAATAGGCTATCTAACCGGACGAAGTCTTTCTACTTTTAACAGAGACTTCAGGAAGTATTTTAATACCACTCCACAAAAATGGCTGACACGAAAACGGCTGGAACTGGCGCACTATCAATTAACCAACAGTCAGAAAAAAACAATTGATATTTGCTACGAAGTAGGCTTTGAAAATCTTTCTCACTTTTCGCATGCCTTTAAAAAACAATTTGGTTACACGCCTACCTCATTAACTTAATTTTTTTTCTCTTCACAGATTGAATAAATTACATAGTGCAGAGCTCTTTTAAATCTGTGGGATAAAAAACCTTTGTGTCACTGTGTCAGAACATCTTTTTTCTCTCGCAGATTGTGCAGATTCTATAAGATATTATTACATATACTTCTTAGATTTGTTCCAATTATTGCAATGGTTTAAAAACAATTTCGTAGGATTTGGCTTTGTTTAAAAATGCATTGGCAAACTCCTGAATGTCTTTTTCAGTGATGTTATTTACAATATCTTTATAAGTTGCAGGGTCATCCATGTTTATATTATACTTGGAAAAATTGTATAATAAACTCAAGCTGTAGCTGTTGAAATTTTTGCTGTCTTCCCGTGATTTTAAGTAATTGCTTTTGGTTTTCGCAATATCCTCTTTTATCAAAATACCTTTTCTAATTTTGTCAATTTCGTCGTAAACTATAGGAAGTAAAGTGTTCACTTTGATCGGATCTGAATCAAAATTTATAGATAGGGCTACCGTATTTTTTGGAAATCTAGAAGCTGCTGCACTTACCTGCACACCATAAGTTCCTCCTTCTTTTTCTCTAAGGCTCTCGGTATAACGCAAAGTCAGAATATCGCTCAGCATATCGGTCAAAACAGCATTTTTAGGCGTGTATTTAAAATCGCTTTCAAACTGAATATTGACCGTACTTTTGATCGTTTCCATTTTAATTAAAACTTCTCTGTTTATTTTATTGGAATTCCATACAGGTGTTCTGTCTTTGAATGTTTCTTCCCTTTTTATCCCGGGAATACTTGCGATGTACTTTTCTAATAGCGGTTTCAAAACTTCTGGTCTTACATCTCCTACGATAAAAAAATCAAAGTTTGAAACATCACAAAATCGTTCTTTATAGATTGCTTTTATTCTTTCAAAAGACAAATCATCAATAAACTGCTGGTCCAAAAGTCTTATTCTGGGATTATTTTTCCCATAGACGATTGCATTAATACTATCTGTCATTTTTCCATTAATGTCTTTGTCCTTGTTTTCCAGGTAATTTTGAAGATTTAGCTTCTTAATATCAAAAATTTCCTGATCGAAACGTGGTTTTACAAAACGCAGGTGTACCAATTGCAACATCACTTCGAGATCCTTTACTTTAGCACTTCCTGAAACCGTTTCGCTTAAATCTCCCACACTCACTCCCGTACCCGCAATCTTTCCCGCCAGGACTTTTTCCAGATCAATACTAGAGAATGCTCCCGCACCTGAAGCGTCTGCCAAACCATTCAGTGCAAATATCGATGGTAAATCTTCTGGACCATATAAAGATGCTCCTCCGAAACTCTCCGCATGCAGCTGCACATCATTTACATTCTTATTTGCAAATTTGTAATGCACTTTTACACCATTGCTCAAAGTATAAGTGGTAGCACCGATCTCTTTACTTTCCTTTTCAGCAGTAATTTTCCCCGGAACAATCGTTACATCAGTCAGCAGAGATTTGTCATTAAAGCTGTCTTCATAAGGCTTTAAATCAGGATTGTTTTCTGATTTGGTAATAATAGCAAACGCGCTCTCCTTGGTTAGATTGGTCTCATTTTCCATACCTTCAACGGTCACTACTCTGTTCTTTGACGTATATCCACGCGTTAATTCAGCCTGGAAAGCTTTCGAATCGATATTTTTCAGAATAAATTTTATCATCTCAAACTTACTCTTAGAATCTGTAACTAGTTGGTGTGAAAGAAATTCTGATTTTATACTATTAACAATACTGCTATGCGGAATTTCTTTTTCTGATTCGATATAGTTTTCGAAATAAGAAGTAATGGCAATTATGGTTCTTTGGATTTCACCTTCGGAAAAACCAAATTTTCCGGCACGTATAAACTCATCCATGACAGCAGCGAAAGCTTCTGCCTGTTTATTTGGTTTTGGAGCAATTCCCATTCCCATTACATCGTTAACTCTTGTAAAATTAGAATAATAAACATCCGCACTTTTAAACGGGCAATTTTCTTTCTGTGCTAATTCATTCAATCTGTCATTGAGCATTGAAAATGCCATTACTCTTGTTATTAACTGCTGTAGATCGGCAAAAGTCTGACTCTGAAAAGCGCCATTTTGAATAATTTTAAAAGATATAGCGGAATTTGTTATTTCTTTATCGATGGCTAACTTAAAAAAAGGTTCCTCATGATCCGGAATTGCTACCTCAAAACGTTTTTTCGGGTTTTTAGATCTCGGAATATCCGCAAATAACGTTTTTATTTTTTGCTCAATTTCTTCTGCATTCACATCTCCAACAACGGCAATTGCCTGCAAATCGGGACGGTACCATTCTTTGTAAAAATCTCGTAGCAAAGCGTAATCAAAATGTTTTACAATATCCATATCACCAATAACAACACGGTTTGCATACAGCGAATGATTGTACAAATAAGGATTGAACAAATTAGAAATCCGGGTTGATGCGTTTTGCCTGGTTCTCCATTCTTCAACAATAATACCACGTTCGGCATCAATTTCCTCATTGGTTAGTAGTAATGAATGTGACCAATCATGCAAAATCAGCAATGCAGTATCAATGACTTTTGGATCTGTTGATGGAATATTGTCAAAATTATAAACTGTCTCATCAAAACTGGTGTAAGCATTTATATTATTTCCAAAAACAGCCCCTTGTTTTTCGAGAGTCGTCAAAATTCCTTTTCCAAGAAAATTTTTAGTTCCGTTGAAAGCCATGTGCTCCAGAAAATGTGCCAATCCTTTCTGATTGTCATTCTCTAAAATAGAACCTACGTTTTGAATAATATAATAACTTGCTGTGTTTTTATTTACCGCTGTTGGATAAATATAATACGTCATGCCATTGGATAGTACTCCTTTTTTAAGAGTTTTATTTCCAATTAAGGCATCAGCAGCTTTGTAGTTTTGCGCATTTATTGAAGCAACTCCAATAAATAATAATAGTAAGTGTAAAAGTTGAGCGTGTACAGATTTCATCATTTTTGATTTCGGCATTTAAAGTAATGGTTTTATATTTTATTCCACATCAGTTGAAAATATAAATATTCCTCCGACTTAGTAGCATCTTTGCCTAAGGACGGATATGGTTCTTTTTCAGTTCATCTGATCATGGTTTTCGCAAAATAATTAAAAATGATGTAAGGAAAAATTTGTGTTACTTATTTAACACATTAAATTTCTGTGCGACACCCGTTCTGCTCAACCTATTTATACTTGAGTCACCATCCAAAAATTTTTAAAATCGCACTTTATAGCTCACCCCCGCTGTCCATGCCCGTGTAAGTCCGTCCGGTCTGACTTCTCTCACTACAAAAGGCGTCGCAATTGAGGCTTCGATACTGTTTCCGGATGAAAAATGATATCCTGCAATTAAATTTCCATTAATGGTAAGTCCGTCAGAGCCTTTAATCGCCAGTCTTTGTCCGTAAATATCTTCGTAAGTATCTTGTCCTAAATGATAAATAAAAAGCAAATTCGGCTTGAATGAAAACTTACGATTGGTTGTATTTATGGTATACGTACCTCGTAAAAGAACGTCTGGTTTTCTTACAAATAAATTGGTAGTCACAAAATCAGCTGTACCGGAATACTCGCTGAAATACGAATTTGCATTTATATTGATCACAGGCAATTGTACAGCATAATTAAAATCCCAGTTTTTGTAGTTTAAATTAACACTTCCCAGAAAATCAAAAGTTCCAAGACTGCTTTGATAGTCCATTGGAAGTGGATGATCGTTTATTTTAAGATTACTTTGATTGAAGGGGATTTTTAACCCTGAAGTAAAACTCCATTTATAGGAACCTGTCACAACCGGTACATAGTTTGCCGTTAAAAAAACATCTCCAACAGAGCCTCTGCCACCAAAACTTCCATTTGCATAAGAAGAAGTTACCTTAGCACTTGCAGACCATTTTTCATTAAAAAATCGGGTATAACCAATATACGCCGACACATAATTAACATCGGCATCTCCTTTACCTAAAATAGTAGCAAATTCAATACTATTATTTTTCTTCTCGTCGTTTCCGTTAAACGAACTTCCTATACTGCATATACCTGCATCACTACAGCCCTGTGCCTTAGTAGGATTATATAGAAAAAGCAAGGCTAAAACAATTAAAAATTTAACTTTCATAATTAGTTGGATTTTAATGCAGCAGATGCAAAAAGGTGATTGAATTGCTGGCAATGAATTAAAACATAAGGGTAGGTTGCAAAACTGACTCCTTCGGGAACCGTATAACTCTGTGAACTTCCGGATCCTAAACTCCCAAGATTTACAAAACTTTCCGGCCTGTTGGTTTTAGAAAGATAGACTTTAAGATCGGGTCCGCTGGAAATGCTAAAATCCTTGAGAGACAACTTGTACAAGTCTCCCTCTTTATAAATATGGGCGGTACCTGTAACCTTATTGCCTCCTTCGGGTTCAAATGTTCCCGAAAATAATAAAGTCGCTTCTGAAGAAACTACCATCGAGCCAATTTTTTGACGGGTTAATTCTCCTTCTGATTCACAACCAAAGAGCATTAAAATGGTAATAAAAGTAAATATCGTTCTCATTTTGTATCGTTTAGAAAATCAAATTTACTCACTCTCATAGTTCCTTAATGTCAGCTACTTTACATATCCTGTATATTTTCGATACTCTCCTGTACTGTTTACATTTTCTGCTGCTTAGATTAAAAAAAACACCAAGACACTCCCTTATATTTTTTCTATCTTTAACCCATTATAAAAAGATCATTTAAAACATAGGTTTTACATGTTTAAAAGAATACAAAAAGAAACATCTTTCTAACACATAACAGTCTCTGTGTGTTTCAAATAAGTGAAACACCTTTTTTGAGAGTGCTAAATCTATGTTTCTATGCGTTTAAAAATAATTACATCCAACGGGTTGCTTTTATATCCATTATATAGATCCTAATGACAATTCAACAGTTAAAATATATTGTAGCACTAGATGATGAGCGTCATTTTGCCAGAGCCGCAGAAGTTTGTATGGTATCGCAACCAGGGCTAACGATTCAATTAAAAAATCTGGAAGAAGAAATTGGAATTAAAATTTTCGATCGGAACAAAGTACCTTTGACCCCTACAGTTCTTGGAGCCGAAATTATAAACCGTGCCAAAAAAATACTTCGGGAGGCTGACGAAATCAGAGATTTTGTGGTGAACGAGAAAAACAAACTTGAAGGAGAAGTCAAAATTGGTATCATTTCGACTTTGTCCCCTTATCTGATTCCGCTTTTTATTCAGGCGATGAAAAAAGCCACTCCCAAAATGCAATTCATTATAAAGGAAGCCAATACTGGCCAACTGATGAATGATGTTACTACAGGAGCTCTTGATGTGGCTATAATGGCAACGCCTACCGGAAATCCACATTTAATCGAACATCCTGTTTTTAAAGAACCTTTTGTGGCTTATTTGAATACGGTACACCCAATGGCTACAGCAACACACTACGAATTACAGCCCTCGGACCGTGCCGAATTACTTCTACTGCAAAACGAATATTGTTACAATGCCCAACTTTTGGATATTTGTGATATTAAAAGTACGGGGAAAATAAAAGAGCAGTTCAGTTATGATATCAGCTCGATTGAAACTTTAAAAAACCTGGTACGGGCAGAATTAGGGTTTGCTATAATCCCCGAACTTTCGATGATTAATGATTCAGAAACAGGACTTTTCAAACATTTTAAAGACCCCAAACCGGTACGCGAGATAAGTCTGGTGGTGTCGGATACCTTTTCTAAAAAGTTATTACTGGAAAAAATGAATGAGGCGATCTGGAATTGCCTGCCGGAATCGTTACAGCAAAACTTTGCTTACCGCAAAATAAGATGGAACGACTCTCCCTATTTTATTAAAGCTACTACCCGATAAATAGCTATCGGGAATCAATACAAAAAAAGCCAAAATACCTTGCAGTACTTTGGCTTTTGTATTTAGAAAAATGCTTCAATTATTAAGATCAATGAGAAACAAAAAACACATCGTCAAGTTAAAATAATCAAACCTGTTTTCTCGCAGATCTCGCAGATTGTGCAGATTCTATAAGATTTTATTATTTTCCGCTTAGATCTTTAGCGGCGCTAATAATTACATTTGCAACAGCTTCTGGTTGTGAGATAAAAACACAGTGACTTCCTTTTACTTCTGTCACTTTAGTTTTTGAACGTTTGTACATGGCACGTTGAATAGAAGGATCGATACTTTTGTCCTGCGTAGCAATTACTGCATAGGCTGGTTTGTCTTTCCATGCTGCTTTTGTAATTGGTGTTATAAAACCTTTTGCATAAAATGCACCTTGTGAAGCATACATAAAAGCGGCATCTTCTTTACTGATATCTGCGCAGAATCCGGCATGAAACTTAGCTTCATCATAATACACTATACCTTTATCGTTTGGAGGCAGAACACCATTTTCGGGAGCAGGAGCAGCTGTTTGCAGCCATTGTAAAGCCGATTCTCCATTATCCGGTTGAAAAGCCGCCACATACACCAATCCAACAACTTTAGGATGGTTACCAGCCTGCGTAATTACTGCACCTCCCCAGGAATGTCCTACCAAAATTGTCGGGCCGTCCTGATTGTCTAATACTACATTGGTCGCTGCTACATCATCTTCAAGTGAACTTAATGGGTTTTGAACAATCGTTACTTTGTATCCCTTTTTTGAAAGTACATCGTATAAATTTCTCCATCCGGAACCATCTGCAAATGCTCCGTGAACCAATACTACATTTTTAATCTTTGTTGGCGCTGTTTGCGCAACTGAAATTGTTGATACTAAAAAAGTTAAAATTAAAGCGGCAGACATGAATACGCGATTCAATTGTCTTTTTAAAATAGTTGTTTTCATTTTTTAAGATGTTGTTTGTTAAATTAAATAATCTATTTAGATGTAATTAATTCTAACACGTAGAAACATAGATTTTGCACTTTCAAAAAAGACGTTTCACTTATTTTTAAGGCACAGAGTAGTCTTTGTGGAAGAAATTTATTCCTTTATAACATGCTCTATTACTCCTAAATTCTATTTTCCTATGTGTTAGAATATATTGTTAGATACTACGCTAAAAATCATTTTTTTTAAGACAGTAAAGACACGTTTAAAGCAATCTCTGTATTTAGCAGTTTTGAAATAGGACAAATCTCCTTTGCTTTTTGAGCTGTTTTCTCAAAATCTTCTGTAGTAATCCCCGGAACTGCTCCAGTAAGTTCAAGAGTAATTAAAGTGATTGTACCATCTTCAAAGGTTACTTTGGCAATAGTATTAAGGTCTTCGGGAACAAAACCTGCTTCTGATAATAAAAAGCTTAACTGCATTGTAAAACACCCTGCATGTGCTGCAGCGACCAATTCTTCAGGGTTAGTTCCCACTCCTTCTGCAAAACGGGTTTTAAAAGAGAGTTGAGCCTTGTTTAAAGTTGTACTTTGTGTAGTAATGGTTCCTTTTCCTTCCATTCCTGTACCTTTCCAGTTTGCATTTGCGTTTCTTGTAAATTTCATGATTAAAGTTTTTAATGTTATCAATTTTAATTCTCAAACCGTTGTTCTGATTTGATGAGACAAATTTATGGCGGGCTTCATTATAAATCAAATTGATAATTTTTCGTCATTATAAATTTTACTTATAATATGGCTCTAAAATTCTCAAACTCAGTACTGATTATACGGACTCAACCAAAAACTATCCATACTCATGAGATAACAGCTTATTGATTACTTTTTTAGACAATTATTTTCAAGCACTTAAAAAAATATCGCATTTGAAAGGCAAAAAATAGGATCCACTCTTAATAAAACGTACAGGAATACCCGAAAAAGTCATAACTTTATATCTGATATTCTGCGTTTTAAAAAATATTAATGAATAATTAACTTTCAGCAAATGCAATAAATACCTATCATTGAATGTTATCTATCCCGACATCAATACATTCATCTGATGTCTGAATTAACACTTTAAAACAATATGAAAAAGATACTATTGACATTTATAATAATTGGTGCTTCTTTACACGGATATGCACAGAAAGAAGTGAGTGGCAAATACAAGCCAATCGATTCTAAAAATGTTGAAATAAAAGATGTACCACCTCCAACCGAAACTCCGCTAAATCCGGATCTTCCGCTTCCAAAAGAACCAACCGTTTTAAAAATAAATCCTGAGGATTTGTACAAAAACAATAGCCTTTATAAACCGGAAGCCAATGTTGAAGGCATCTTCTACAGAAGAAACGAATATCTGGGAGGTTTTGTAACCAATACAGCGGTATCTACGATTCGTTACCGTGACGCTGCTTTTGTAGACGGCGATAAAATACGAGTATATCTGAATGATAAAGTGATAGAACCCGAAGTAAGTTTAAATGGAGATTATCAGGGCTTTAAAATTACTTTGGTAAAAGGAATGAATAAAATTGACTTTGAAGCTTTAAACGAAGGTTCGGCTTCACCCAATACGGCCGAATTTCAGGTTTACGACGATAAAGGAAAAGTGATAGAAGCAAGTCAGTGGAATGTTGGTAAAGGTTACAAAGCAACTATTATCCTTTACAAAGAATAAAGCTTTCTTTGCAATGAGAAAACTCAGACTGTTAACATACTTAGAACCTTATTTCATTCCGTTTTACGGCCATAAAGTAACAGTCTTTTAAAAGAATAGATGGCGGGAAGCTTGGGAAAGCCTTCCGCTATTCTTTTTTTATAGGTTTCAATAAAAACAACTTTCTCCTCTCCTTCCAGACGTTCTGTATACGGAATCAAAGCCGATCCTGAAATAAAACTAAAAAGCGTTTCATGATCTTTTGCAATAATTGGATATACTTTTTGCTGAATCTCTAAATTTTCCAATCCGCCATCAAAAAGAATTTGGGCATATTCATCGATACTCAAAACGGGGGATTCTCTTTTAAAGCCTTTGAGATAAGATACAAAAGGCTCCTCCTGAACCAATTCTAAAAGAATTTTATTGAGTTTGTTTTCCGGTTGCACAGGCATCTGTACTGCAAACTGTCCTTTTGGATTCAGCTGTTCCAGTAGTTTAGTGAATAACACTTCATGATCATCCGACCACTGCAAAGCCGCATTGCTAAAAATCAAATCCCACTTTTCACCTGACTCTAAGGTTTCCTCTGTAGTCGATTTTCTGAAATGCAGATTATTTGTTTCTAAAGCCTTTGACTGTTCCAGCATTTCTGCCGAAGAATCAACTCCCAGAAAGTCAGCTTCTGTAAATTTATTAGCCAAAATAGCTGTTTGCTCTCCCGTACCACAACCTAAATCAATGGCTTTCATTCCTTTTTCAGGCTGAATAAAATTTGCCAAATCATAAAAAGGCTGATATCGAATGTCTTTGAATTTATTATAGATTTCAGGATTCCAGGGCATTTTTTTCTTATTTTGTGATTTGTTTTGATCCCGAAAAGAAACTGTAATCAAAATAAAATCCGTTTAATGAAGACTAAGATACAAAATTCTCAAAGGAAAGATATAACAATAAAAAAAGACTTGACAATGCGTACTTATACTGCTTTTGGTAAAAATATGCCGTTCTGTAGTGGTTTGTCCTTTATTAAAAAACATATAAACCGAACAGGTTTTAAAAAACGTTACATTTTTTTTAGAAGACTACCGATAATAAATAATACTTTCCAATACCGAACTAATTTTAAATAGTATTAATACGCTCTTCTTTGCAAACGAGTACGTTTTTGTTTTTTATGGCTTTCTTTAATCTAAAACACCATCTTCAAATTATCTAATTGTCCCATTCGACGCGATTGATCTAAACATATAAAAATAGAGATTTTATACTATCGAATATCCAAATATTGCCTGCGGTTTCAACCTCAGGAACACAATACAAAACGCCCTAATAATGCACCCCGCAATTGAAACTGCGCGCTATGCTGAATGAACAGAAGATACAAAAGGTTTAGAAGCAACACCTCAATTTAAAAGTATCGTTTTCAAATTATCTAATTATCCTCCTTCGAAGCGATTGATCTAAACACATAAAAATAGAGATTTTATACTATCGAATATCCAAATATTGCCTGCGGTTTCAACCGCAGGAACACAATACAAAACACCCTAATAATGCACCCCGCAGTTGAAACTGCGTGCTATGCTGAAATAACGGAAGATATAAAAGGTCTAAAAAAAATAAACCGGACAGGTTTTAAGACCTGTCCGGTTTAGAAAAAAAGATGATTTCTCTCTTAATTTTTAACATAGAGATATCCGGTTTTTTCGTTCATTATCCCATCTGCTTCGTAACGAAGAATGTAAAAATACGATCCGGTTGGTACTCCGCGTTGTTTATCGATTGTAACCCTTCCTTCTGAAATTCCTCTGAAAACATTACCATTGCTTCCATAATTACTGGTCTTGAAAAT
>NZ_CADCST010000122.1 GCF_902804485.1 Flavobacterium collinsii
GTAATAAATATAACCAGAACTATTATTTTAAACAAGAAATATCTCGTTAAATAAAATAGATAAAGCAAAAAAAGTCGGAAGATTTTTCTTCCGACCACTCTTAGCCAATTGGCTCCTTTTTTATTGTTATTTCTTTTGTAGCGGACTTATGATCTGAACGTTCTGAAAAACAATTGCTCCTTTAACCACTCCGGCAATTGTAGATCTGAGGGCGTCAATGATTTGCATTTTTAATTCGCTCTTCGGGTAAATCAAACTTACCTCACGAGCCGGTTTTGGTTCCTTAAAGTTGCGTAGCTTCTGTTTGTCGGAATCTTTTAAGTCTAAGGTGTGCAAGTACGGAAGTAGTGTTGTACCCAAACCTTCGTCGGCTAGTTTAATTAGGGTTTCAAAGCTACCACTTTGAATCTGAAAATTATTCTGATCGAGGTCACTGGCATTTTTACACAAATTTAAAATCCCGTCTCTAAAACAATGTCCGTCCTGAAGTAACAGGATTTCGTTGATGTTTAAATCGGCAACTTCAATTTCTTCTTTTTGAAAACTGGCGTGATGTTCCGGGATATAAGCGACAAAAGGCTCAAAATACAATACAATTTCTTTTATTTTTTCATCTTCAAGCGGAGTAGCAGCAATAGCAGCATCAAGATGGCCATTTTTTAATTTCAGAATGATTTCGTCTGTATTAAGCTCTTCAATTAGAAGTTTAACTTTTGGATATTTCTTGATGAAGTTGTTTAAAAACATAGGTAAAAGTGTGGGCATAATGGTCGGGATAATTCCTAAACGGAATTCTCCTCCAATGAAGCCTTTTTGTTGTTCTACAATGTCTTTAATACGATCCGCTTCGTTTACAATATTCTTGGCTTGGTTTACAATTTTTTGACCAATATCGGTAAGCTGAATAGGCTTTTTGCTTCTGTCAAAAATCAGAATATTTAATTCTTCTTCGATTTTCTGAATCTGCATACTTAGCGTTGGCTGGGTAACGAAACATTTTTCGGCAGCAAGTGTGAAATTTTTATGTTCGGCAACGGCTAACACATATTGCAATTGAGTTATAGTCATTTTGATAGTAATTTTTGATGCAAAAATAAGAAAATATAATTTTTTTTTATATAATTTTAAAAGAACTTATCTTAAATTTGTAGTAATCATATTATAAAATGAAAACTATGAAGACAAATATTTTAGGATTACCAGTAAAAGAATCAGAATTGTTAGTAAAAGAATTAAATATTCTGTTGTCAAATTTTCAGGTATATTACCAAAATTTAAGAGGAATACATTGGAATATTCGTGGTAAACGTTTCTTTGATCTGCATGTAAAGTTTGAAGAATTGTACACGGATGCCCAGTTAAAAATTGACATGATTGCAGAACGGGTTTTAACTATTGGAGGAACTCCTTTACATACTTTTGAAGATTATATTAAAAATAATAAATTAACTGTTGGAAAGAATATTTCAAACGACGAAAAAGCGGTTCACTTAATTGTAAATTCGTTGTCTGATTTGTTAAAAATTGAAAGAGAAATTCTAAAGCAGTCGGATGAAATTAACGATGAAGGGACAAATTCTATGATGAGTGACTTCATTGCCGAGCAGGAAAAAACAATCTGGATGATGAATGCATGGCTTGAAGAAGAGTTGTAATGTGTTGTTCCTAAAATGATTACTATAGCAGAATGGTCGGGTTTGATCATTCTGCTTTTTTATGTTTGTTAAATTTGTATAAATTTTTAGGCCTCTCGCTTTGATTTTATTTGTTTAACGCTATTTTTGTTCCAATGAAATTAGTCGCTCGTATATTATTATTCATATTTATTGCATTCTTATCTACCCCAACTATAGTGACGGTGATGAAGAAAAGCAATGATGCGTCGCTATTTTTTAGTTTTTCTGAAGAGGAACATTCACATAAAGAACTTAAGGCTGCTGTTTATCCGGCAATACTTCAACATGAAGTTGTTATGCCAGTTTATATTGAAAAAAAGACTATAGTGTCTGAAAATATTGTAAAACTAGACAATATTTCCCCGAGCATTTTTGCTCCACCTCCGAACTTGGCATAATACTTCCGATTATTTTGAATCAAACTGCATTTGAATAAATGCGGTCAATCGTTAATGAATAATTTTTTTAGTATTGTATTATGACAAAAAAAATCAATCTTTTTGCCAACCTTAAATCTGATTTCGCTTCGGGTTTAGTGGTTTTCTTGGTGGCTCTTCCATTGTGTCTGGGTATTGCAATGGCTTCTGGAGCACCTTTGTTTTCAGGAATTATTGCGGGTGTTATTGGTGGTATCATTGTAGGGTACCTAAGCCAGTCTCATATTAGTGTTTCCGGACCAGCGGCTGGGTTAACAGCAATTATTTTAACTGCCATTACTGATTTAGGTGCTTTCGATGTGTTTTTAATGTCTGTTTTTATTGCTGGATTAATTCAATTAGCATTAGGGTTTTTAAAGGCCGGAAGTATTTCAAATTATTTTCCAACAAACGTTATTGAAGGAATGTTGGCGGGTATCGGAATTATTATCATCCTGAAACAGTTGCCTCACGCTTTTGGTTATGATGCTGATTTTGAAGGTGATCAGGCTTTTATTCAAAATGACGGAAGTAATTCCTTTTCATTTTTGTTTGACGTTCTGAATCACATACATGTAGGAGCAGTTGTGGTCTCACTTGTTTCCTTTGTGATCTTAATTTCCTGGGAGAAAGTTCCTTTTTTAAAGAGACTTAAATTAATTCCGGGAGCACTTGTTGCTGTTGTTGCGGGAGTACTTTTAAATGAGTTTTTTGTTTCAACAGGAAGCACATTGGCAATTGCAAAAGAACATTTGGTTTCTTTGCCAGTTCCAAAATCTTTTGATGAATTTAAATCTATTCTGATTACACCAAATTTTGCTGCGGTTACCAATCCGCAAGTTTGGGTGGTTGCTATTACAATTGCTATTGTGGCTTCTATTGAGACATTATTGTGTATTGAGGCTGCCGACAGAATGGATGTTCAAAAACGTTATACTAATACCAATGTTGAGCTTAGAGCGCAAGGAATTGGTAACATAGTTAGTTCTCTTTTAGGTGGTTTACCAATGACATCAGTTGTAGTAAGATCATCTGCCAATAATAATGCAGGAGCAAAGTCTAAAATGTCGGCTATTATTCACGGTGTGCTTTTGTTAATTAGTGTATTGTCAATCCCTACATTATTAAATAAAATACCATTGGCAACTTTGGCTACTGTTTTAATTTTAGTAGGTTACAAATTAGCAAAACCTGCCACTTTCAAACATTTCTGGGAAAAAGGAAAGTACCAGTTTATACCGTTTATTGCAACTTTGGTATTTGTTGTAGCAACAGATTTACTTAAAGGAGTTGCTTTGGGAATTGTTATCAGTATTATTTTCGTACTGAGAGGAAACCTGAAAAGAGCGTACAGTTTTAAAAAAGAAGAATACGAAGATGGAGATGTTATTCATATTGATTTAGCACAGGAAGTTTCATTCTTAAATAAGGCAGCAATTAAACTGACTTTAAATGAAATCCCTGAAAATTCTAAAGTGATTATCAATGCCGCAGATACAGAGTATATTGCGCACGATGTTTTAGATTTGATTCGCGAATTTAAAGAAACAAGAGCCATTGATGAAAATATTAAAGTAAAGCTGAAAGGATTCAAAAAAGCTTATGAGCTTGAGAATTCACCGGATATCAATAATCACGTGTCTATTGAACATTATTATGATGTTGCTAAAAGAGCTTTAGTTCAAAAAGAAAAGGTAAAAGGAGATTTATAAATAAATTATATTAATTAAGGTATTTCTTGATTGTGAGAAGTATTAAAATTAGATAACTTTACAGTGAAGTTGTTTTTAATATATTTAAACATCTGGTAATACCATTCAAAAAACAAAAAAAAATGAGAGAGTTTTATAAGCAGTTACTTGAAAACAATAAACAATGGGTTGAAAGGTCATTAGCGTTAGACCCAAACTATTTTGCTGATTTGGCTAAAGGACAAACACCACCATTATTATGGATTGGATGTTCAGATAGTCGTGTTCCTGCAAACGAAATTATTGGAGCTAAACCGGGAGAGGTTTTTGTACATCGTAATATTGCCAACATGGTGGTGCACTCTGATATGAATATGTTGAGTGTTCTGGATTATGCTGTAAATGTTTTAAAAGTAAAACACGTTATTGTTTGTGGACATTATGGTTGCGGTGGTGTAAAAGCTGCTATGGGAAATCAGTCTGTAGGAATCATCGACAACTGGATCCGTCACATTAAAGATGAATATCGTTTACATGATAAGTACCTTAATTCAATCGCAGATGAAACAGAGCGTTTTAATGCTTTCGTTGAGATCAATGCTAAAGAGCAGGTTTACAATTTGGCTAAAACGTCTATTGTACAAGGTGCTTGGAAAAACGGACAGGATTTAATGCTTCATGGATGGGTTTATGGTTTGAACTCTGGTTTTGTAACCGATTTAAATGTAAACATCAGTTCGAATGAAGAATTGGATCAGGTTTATCAGTTAGACTTGTAATATAAAAAAGAAAATCGCCTCAAGAGGCGATTTTTTTTATTCGTTTTCGTCTAGATTTTCATTAAAAGCAGACGGTAATAAAGTTGGAATAAATTTTATCAGAATTGGTAATAATAAACTTCCTCCAGGTAGTAAAAAGATAGTCAGTGACGGAATCGTTTTACAGATGTCTAGCAGCTGTTTTTTTACTTTCTTCTTTTCCTTAGCATCCAGATCTCTGGTAGTCGAATAAGCCAGTAGGACCATTAATTCTTTGCTTTGGATGATTTCCTTAACCAATCTGTTTTTGTTTCTTACAATTAGTTTTACCACACTATGGGTCATCTGATCGTAAAAATGTTTTACAGGATTGGAATAGTTGAAATAAGGAATCTTCTTTTTGTGTGTGGTGATAAAGGTGTTCGTGGTTTCAATACTTTTGGTAACAAAATCGTCGGAAACGCCCATCATCGATCCTAAAGAGTATAAAAAGTAAGCTTCTTCATTTTCTACAACACCATCACTCCATAAAGCCATTCCGGCCATATCGATTAGATAATAATATTCGAGTTGGTTGTTGTAATAGTCCAGTTGTAAAGTTTCTAAAGTATCAACCGTTACTTTTGAAAATTTAGAATATCTGATTGAAGCTTCAAAAAGTTTAATTAACAAATCGTCATGTTGCGATTTTATGGTTTTGGTTTTTAAAGCCAGAGCCACAATACCCAGCACTGTTTCTTCGATTCGTTTTAAGTATTTTTCAGGTATTGAACCATGTTCCAAATATTGCCTGAAAGCAAGGACATCAATAAACAGAAGCGCATTGGTCACTAAATGCGAAAAGTTTTTACTGATAATGCTGTCATTGGTCTGAACCCTTTGGTCTATGATATTTTCTAAGGAAAGAGAAGGTGTATCTTTTGGAAGTAAAATTTTGAATAAATTAAATCCTTCCGGACTCATTTCTTTATAAAATTTTAAAACCTCAGAAATAAAATTATTAGGTTCTGAACTTCTTTTTTCCAAACAAAAAACACCATACAAAGTATTTAATAAAGCTACTTTGGAAATTTCGGTTTTGAACCATCCTTTTATCGGAATCGGAATTTGAGAATCAATAGCAATGATGTGACCGTAAATAAAACCGGTTTCTCTGACTTTATTGTAGAACGAATCTGCAGTCTCAAAAGGTATAGCTTCTGAAAACTTCTGTTCGCTAAAAAACTTGTCTATCCAGCCTGGTGCCGATGGGTTAATCATTAACTTTTAATTTATAGCTGCAAAGCTATATCTTTTTCTTGTTTTAGGGTAAATTTTAAATGAAATAACCACCAAATTTTGTGAAAATGTGGTGGTTATTCTTTTTTATTTAATGATTCCGGCACAGGCCGCTCTTCCACCTGCATTTCCAGTAGGTTGTGTCGTAAAATCATCAGTTCCCTGATGAACGATTAATCCTTTTCCAAGAATATCTTTGGAGGCATCTCCGCAGCCAATACACCATTCGTCAGTAGTTAGTGTTATAGTTCCGTTACCTTTAGCATCAGCCGTAAAGTTTCCGATATCTCCTTTGTGGTATTCAGCAACACCCCACTTCCCGTGTTTTTTAAAAGTTGGGTTCCAGTGGCCTCCTGCTGAACTTCCATCAGCAGCACTACAATCTGCCTTTTCATGAATGTGTATCGCGTGAACTCCCGGTTGTAGACCAGTCATTTTTGCAACAAAAGTTACTTTGCCATTTTTTTCGGTGAAAGTAGCGGTTCCGGTCACTGTGCTATTGCTTTTTGGCTCTAGAGTTACTGTAAGGTTTTTAGCATCACTTGATTTTGTACTGGTCTTACAACCAACGATTAAAGCTGTAATTATAGCGAAGGAAACGATTATTTTTTTCATAATAGGAGGCTTTTATATTAAAGATTAAGTAAATTTAACATAAAATTCCGACATGGATTAGAGCTGACAGTTAAAAAAATCTAAAACTATTGATGGTAATTTAATGGGACTTTAAGTAAAGAACCCAAAAATATTATGTAATTTCGTATACCTCCGAATTAAAAAATGAAAATCAATACCTTAATTATTTTCTAATTTAATCTTAAATATTATGATCAAGAATATTTTAACTTTAGTTTTTTTGGGAGTTGTTTTAATTTCCTGCAATACATCTAAAACCCCAAAAGGGGATGCGGTTTCTAAACTTGAAGGAACCTGGGAGCTCAACTATATTAGCGGTCCAAGAATTGCTTTTGACGGTTTGTATCCAAATAAAAAACCAACTATTAACTTTGATCTAAAAGAAAATCGCGTGTCTGGAAATAATGGCTGCAATTCTTTTAATGGAGCATTTGCCGTGACAGGAAATAAAATTGATCTGACACAGCCTATGGCTACAACCAAAATGATGTGTAAGGATGCGCAGCAGGGGGAACAGGTTTTTATGAGTACTTTACCTAAAATAACCTCCTACGATATTACAGATGAAGGAAAAACATTGCACTTTATTTCTGGTGATATTGCCATGATGCGATTTACCAGAAAATAGAGGTATCTTTTAACCTGTTTAATTTTATTTTATGAAAACTAAATTATCCATTTTATTGGTGTTATGCTGTTTTTTAACTATTTCTGTTTCTGGACAGGAAAAGACAAAAAAAGAATTAAAGGCAGAAAGAGAACTACAGCAACAAAAGGAAATTGAAGCACTGGTTGCTTCTAGAAAATTTGATTTTGAAGCGCAAAAACTGACCCCACAGGGAGGAAGGTTTATTATTCTGGATTATAATACTTATTTTTTAAAGTTTAATACAGAAAAAACTACCTGCGATTTACCTTTTTTTGGTCGTGCATTTAATGTTGATTATGGAGGAGATGGTGGAATTAAATTTGAAGGGACTCCGGAAGATATTAAAGTTGAGCAAAAAAAGAAAAGTTATATTGTAAAGGCTACAGTTAAGGGGAAGAATGATGTATATGTTTTGATGTTTTCCATTTTTTATAACGGAAATACAACACTTACAATCACCAGTAACAATAGGGCATTTATTTCTTATGATGGGGTGATTCGAGCTCCAAAAGTAGAAGAGAATAAGAAGTAAGTATTTTAGTCTTTAAGTATTGTGTTTCTAAATTTTTGATATATTGTAAATGATTATTTGAAAACAAATTTTGAACTTTTACGATAAAGAAAACGGCAGCTATTTTTTGAATAGCTGCCGTTTTTTAATGTTCTAGCATTTTTATTTAGCGGTTTTAACCTCATAAATAGTATTGACCATTCCGTTTCGTGTAGCATCCAGAGGAAGTTCCCAAAACATAATTCCGCCCAGGTTTTTGGCTTTCACGTATTCTGCTTTGGCTTTTATAGACGTTAGATTATCTCCTGTAGCAAATGTTTTTTCTTTTTCATTGTACCAGAAAGGAGCTTTGGCTTTATCGTCCCAAAAATATTTCCAGCCATTAGCTTCTGTGTAAAAAGGAGCATAGCCTTTGAAAGATACACCCTGAACATGTTCACCGGCTTGATATAGACCGTTATTGATGTTTTCAACATTTTTCCAGGTTCTGGTATAAAAGGCTCCTCCAATCACTAATTTTTCTGCTGGAATTCCCAGTTTCAATAAATATTCAACGGCTTTGTTTGTAGATTCTTCTTTTGGGTTAGTGCTATATAAAGGAGTATGGTGTCCTGTAACTTTTGAGTATCCGTTTACCAGATCATAACTCATAATATTTACACGGTTTACTAAAGGCATTACTTTTTTCCAGTCAATCGATTCGTCTAAGGCTTTTTGAAAACCTCCGGCAGCAAAGCTTAATTCATATTTTTTACCTAAAGTTGAGCGTAGAATTTTGATTAGTTCTGTAAAATTCGGTTTATCAGCCGGTTGAAACAAATGTCCTGGCAGTCCCTCAATTGCCGGATATTCCCAATCTAAATCTAAACCGTCTACTTTAAAATAATTACTGACTTCTTTTACTGATTTGGCAAAAATAAGTCTTCCCTCAGCTGTTGAAAAAGCTGCAGAACAAGGCTCACAGCCTCCCCAGCCACCAAGCGAAAGAATAACTTTTAATTGCGGATTTGAAGCTTTTAACGAAACCAAATATTTGATAGTAGTAGAATCTTTTGCAGAATCAACGCTTAGCTTTCCCTCTTTTAAATGGAGGAAACTAAAGATAATTTGATTTAGTTTGCTTACTTCGTATTCGTTAATTAGCTTGTCATCACCTGTGTAATAGGCTATAATATCCATTTTTTTGTTTTTTTGTGCAAATACACTCGTGGTAAAATTGCACCATAAAATCAGAGCAATTAGGTTAATTTGTTTCATTTTATGTTTTTTAGAGTTTTTAGATTGCTAAATATAAAGCAATACAATCGATATTTAACTATTCTCTAGTGGTCCGAGCGTTAACTTTAACGAATATTTTGCAAATGGCTGCAAAAATATTGCGGATGTGATTTTAGTAAATCGTCTAAAAAAAAATAAAAAATAAACCCGCACTGTTTCGGATTAGTGCGGGTTTAAACAAATTAAAAGCTAAAAACTATTTTCATATTAGAAGCAGTATTCGTTTTCTGCAACTAATTTAGATGTAATAACCTCTCTTAAGGCTACAACATTTGGATTGTTTGTGTATTTTGTGAAACGTTTTAGTCCCATTAACATCATACGTTGTTCGTCACCTTCGGCAAAAGAAATAATTCCTTCTTTTCCTCTTGAGTTAACGATATCTACTGCTTTGTACAAGTATAATTTTGCCATAGCAATTTGCTCTTGTACTTTAGCCTCACCTTGATTTTTGGCTAATTTTTCAGTTCTAAGAATTGTACTTTCTGCCATGTAGATTTCGATTAAGATATCAGAAGCAGCCATTAATAACTGTTGGTGTGAATCTAAATCCGGACCATATTTTTGAACAGCGCTTCCGGCTACCATTAAGAAAACTTTTTTCAAGTTAGCAATGATTCCTTTTTCTTCAGCAAATAATTCAGAGAAATCAGGAGTGTCGAAAGACGGAATTCCCATTAATTCTTCCTGAACTTTCATAGCAGGTCCTAATAAATCAACGTGACCTTTCATGGCCTTTTTGATTAACATCCCTACAGAAAGCATTCTATTGATTTCGTTTGTTCCTTCGTAGATACGAGCGATACGAGCATCTCTCCAGGCACTTTCCATTGGAGTGTCTTCAGAGAATCCCATACCTCCAAAAATTTGAATTCCTTCGTCAGCACAAGATTGTACGTCTTCAGAAACTGCTACTTTCAAGATCGAACATTCGATAGCGTATTCTTCAACACCTTTTAATTCAGCTTCCTGATGCGTAGTTCCTTCTGCTTCACGGGCAGCGATTCTGTCTTCGATATCTTTTGCAGCACGGTAAGAAGCACTTTCTCCGGCGTAAGCATTAGTAGCCATTTCAGCCAGTTTAGAGCGGATAGCTCCAAAAGATGAAATCGCAGTGTTGAACTGAATTCTTTCGTTAGCATATTTTACCGCATTTGTAGTAACTCTACGCTGAGCATCTAAACAAGCTGCAGCCAGTTTGATACGACCAACGTTCAAAGCATTCATAGCGATTTTGAAACCGTTTCCTCTTTCAGACAACATGTTTTCAACAGGAACTTTTGTATCGTTGAAGAAAACCTGACGAGTAGAAGAAGCACGGATTCCTAACTTATGCTCTTCTTCATTCATAGAAATTCCGTTTGATGGATCATTTTCTACGATGAAACCTGTAATGTTTTTATCATCACCAATACGTGCAAAAACGATGAAAACGCTGCAGAAACCTGCATTCGAGATCCACATTTTTTGTCCTGTAATTGAGTAAGATTTTCCATCTTCAGATAAAACTGCTTTCGTTTTTCCGGAGTTAGCATCAGATCCTGCGCCTGGCTCAGTCAAACAATAAGCTCCAAACCATTCTCCTGAAGCTAATTTAGGAACGTATTTTTTCTTTTGCTCTTCAGTACCGTAAAGTGTAATTGGCATAGTTCCAATCCCGGTATGTGCACCAAAAGCAGTTGAGAAAGATCCAGTAGCTCCCGAAATGTAATCGCAAACTAACATTGTAGATACGAATCCCATTCCTAATCCACCGTATTCTTCAGGAACAGCAACTCCTAAAAGTCCTAGTTCTCCAGCTTTACGCATAGAAGATTCTGTGTAGGCATAATCTTTTTTCTCAAAACGATCTTTATGCGCCCATAATTCTTTGTCAACGAACTCTTTTACAGAGTCACGCATCATTAATTGCTCTTCCGAAAAATCTTCCGGTGTGAAGATATCTTCGCATTTTGTTTCTTTAACTAAAAACTGACCACCACGGGTTACGTTTTTTTCGATTGTATCTGCCATTGCTTTTGTTTTTTTATGAAAGAAAATAGAATATAGAGAATAGAAAATAGACTTTTACTTTAGTCCGTTTTGAAAACCCATTGTCATTCTTTGAAATTCTTCTATTTTAATTTCTAATTGGTTAAATTGTATTTCGTTTATGTATTTTCTATGTGTCGCAATTAATAATTGCGTAATCAGTTCAAATGAAGAACCGAGAGATATGTCTAAAAAATGACTGAAAGACTTATCAGTTCTTGAAGAACCTTCAGCAATATTACTAGGCATCGAAACCGAACATCTGCTTATTTGAGAACTCAAATCGTATCGTTCGTGTTTCGGAAATTCCATTAATACGTCAGAAATTTCATTGGCGATTGTAATTCCGAGTTTCCAAATCTTCAAGTTCTTATAATTATGCCTCATGTTTTTCGAGCCAAGATAAGAAAACATAAATTAAAAGTAGGTTTTTTATTACTTTTAATAATCTTTGTTTTTTCTCTTTACTCTAAAAAAACATCTATTCTCTTTATTCTATATTCTATTCTCTCTTCGTTAAAGAACTTCGTAAATCCCTGCAGAACCTTGTCCAGTTCCCACACACATACTTACGATTCCGTATTTATTACCTCTGCGTTTCATTTCGTCGAATAACTGAACAGAAAGTTTAGCTCCTGTACAACCTAGAGGGTGTCCTAAAGAGATAGCTCCACCGTTTACGTTTATAATATCCGGGTTTATGTTTAATTCGCGAGTTACCGCTAAAGCTTGTGAAGCAAAAGCTTCATTTAGTTCAATTAACTCAATATCATTTAGTGTTAAACCTGCTTGTTTCAACGCTTTTGGAATTGCTTTTACAGGACCGATACCCATAATTCTTGGTTCAACACCAGAAGAAGCGAAGTTTACCAAACGTGCGATTGGCTCAAGGTTTAATTCTTTTACCATTTCTTCGCTCATGATTAAAACAAAAGCAGCACCGTCACTCATTTGAGAAGAGTTTCCTGCAGTTACACTTCCGTCGGCAGCAAAAACAGGTCTTAAGCCAGCCAAAGCAGCAACAGAAGTTCCGGCTCTTGGACCTTCGTCTTGTTTTACAACGTATGATTTAGTTTCTTTTTTACCATTTTCATTGATGAAAGTCTGTTCAACTGTAATCGGAACAATTTGTTTGTCAAATTTTCCTTCAGCCTGAGCTTTTAAGGCTTTCATGTGTGAGTTGTAAGCAAACTCATCCTGATCTTCTCTGGAGATCTTGTATTGGTTGGCAACCGCCTCAGCAGTTAGTCCCATTCCCCAGTAGTAATCTTCATGACCTGCAGCAGCCACTTTATAATCCGGAGTTGGTTTGTAACCTCCCATCGGAATAAAACTCATACTTTCGGCTCCACCGGCAATGATACAATCTGCCATTCCTGATTGGATTTTAGCCGTAGCCATTCCGATAGTTTCTAATCCGGATGCACAATAACGGTTAACCGTTACACCAGGAACATCTTCTACTTTTAATCCCATCAAAGAGATTAAACGTCCAACGTTAAGTCCTTGTTCTGCTTCCGGCATGGCATTTCCAACCATAACGTCATCAATACGTTTTTTGTCAAAATTAGGCAACTCGTCCATCATAAACTGAATGGTTTCTGCTGCTAATTCGTCAGGTCTTTTAAATCTAAAAACCCCTTTTGGTGCTTTTCCTACCGCAGTACGGTAAGCTTTTACGATATATGCTGTTTTCATTTGTTTTGTTTTTTTAAGATTTATAGAAGCAAGAGCCAAGAGAAAAGACAAAACTTTGTTTTGAAATCTTGCTTCTTGCATCTTTCTTCTACTTTTCTAGTTACGAAGCGGTTTTCCTTTAGTCAACATGTATTGAATTCTTTCCAGAGTTTTTCTTTCTGTACATAAGCTCAAGAAAGCTTCACGTTCGATATCTAATAAGTATTGTTCAGATACTAAAGTTGCTTCAGATAAATCACCACCAGCCATTACATAAGCCAGTTTGTTAGCGATTTTTTTATCGTGCTCAGAAATGTATTTTCCTGCTTCCATCTGATCTGTTCCAACTAAGAACATACCCAAAGCTTGTTTCCCTAATACTTTAACATCAGTTCTTCTGATTGGTTGTGTATAACCAGCTTCTGCCATTAACAAAGCGTGTTTTTTAGCTTCTGCAATCTGACGATCTTTGTTAACTACGATAACGTCTTTTCCATGTTGTAAAAGTCCGGTATCAAAAGCTTCATAACCAGAAGTCGAAACTTTAGCCATTGCGATGGTTAAGAAATATTCTTGAAGAACGTTTAATTCTACGTCGTTTTTGCGGAATAAGTCTGAAGCTCTCAAAGCCATTTCTTTAGATCCACCACCACCAGGAAGTACACCTACACCAAATTCAACTAATCCCATGTACGTTTCAGCAGCAGCAACTACTTTATCAGCATGTAAGCTCATTTCGCATCCACCACCAAAAGTCATTCCGTGAGGCGCTACTATAACTGGAATTGAAGAGTAACGAACGCGCATCATAGTGTCCTGGAATAATTTGATCGCCATGTTTAATTCGTCATATTCCTGCTCAACCGCCATCATGAAGATCATTCCGATATTAGCTCCAACAGAGAAATTCGCTGCTTGATTACCAATAACTAAACCTTGGTATTCTTTTTCAGATAAGTCGATTGCTTTATTGATGGCCTGAAGTACGTCTCCACCAATTGTATTCATTTTAGATTGGAATTCTAAGTTCAAAATTCCATCTCCTAAATCTTCAATGATTGCACCACTATTGCTCCAAACTTTTTTGCTTTCGCGAATGTTGTTTAGGATAATGAATGAATCTTGTCCAGGAACTTTAGCTTGTGATTTTGTTGGAATGTTATAGAAATAAGTGGCTCCTTCTTTTACAGAGTAGAAACTTTCGCTTCCTGAAGCTAACATTTCAGTAACCCACGCAGCTGGAGCTAAACCTTCAGCTTTCATGATTTCAATTCCATTAGCAACACCAATAGCATCCCAAATTTCGAATGGACCATTTTCCCATCCAAAACCAGCTTTCATGGCATCATCAATTTTGTATAATTCGTCTGATATTTCAGGAATTCTGTTTGAAACGTAAGCAAACATTCCGGCGAAACTCTTACGGTAGAATTCTCCTGCTTTGTCTTTTCCTTTTACTAAAACTTTAAAACGGTTGATTGGTTTATCGATTGTTTTTGTAAGTTCAAGTGTAGCGAAGTTTGCTTTTTTAGCAGCACGGTATTCTAATGTATCTAAGTCTAAAGAAAGAATATCTTTATCTACTTTTTTGTAAAAACCTTGTCCTGTTTTACTTCCCAACCAATTGTTCTCCATCATTTTGTTGATGAAATCAGGAAGTTTGAACAATTCGTGTTGTTCGTCTGTTGGGCAGTTCTCATAAATACCGTTGGCAACGTGTACCAAAGTATCTAAACCAACAACGTCAACCGTACGGAAAGTAGCCGATTTTGGACGACCAATTACAGGACCAGTCAATTTATCAACTTCTTCAATTGTTAATCCCATTTCTTTTACCAAGTGGAATAAACTCTGGATTCCGTAAATACCAATTCTGTTTCCAATAAACGCTGGAGTATCTTTAGCAACAACAGATGTTTTTCCTAAAAATTTAGATCCGTATTCGTTTAAGAAATCCAATACTTCAGTTGAAGTTTTTGGACCAGGAATAATTTCAAATAATTTTAAGTAACGCGCAGGGTTAAAAAAGTGTGTTCCGCAGAAGTGTTGTTGGAAATCTTCGCTTCTTCCTTCACTCATAAAATGAATTGGAATACCAGATGTATTTGATGTAACCAAAGTTCCCGGTTTACGGAATTTTTCGATTTGTTCGAATACTAGTTTTTTAATATCCAAACGCTCCACAACAACTTCAATAATCCAATCAACATTGGCAATTTTTGCCATATCATCGGTCGTATTTCCAGTCGTAATTCTGTTTGCGAATTTCTGACTGTAAATCGGAGATGGTTTTGATTTTAATGAATTCGCCAAGTGCTCGTTTACTACTCGGTTGCGAACAGCTTTACTTTCAAGCGTTAATCCTTTTTTGGCTTCAGCTTCTGTCAACTCGCGTGGTACGATGTCAAGTAGTAAAACTTCAACACCAATATTGGCAAAATGGCAAGCTATTCCTGAACCCATAATTCCGGATCCAATTACAGCAACTTTTTTAATTGTGCGTTTCATAAGTCGTTAATATTTGTTTTTGTTTTTTGAATTTGAAATTTCCCTATTGACTAAGGTTATTCATTTCCTATTTTGTCTGTTTGATTAAATATGTTTTTATCCTGAATTAATTCGTTTATGATTTCAGAAACTTCGATAAAATGTTTTAGTTTCTCGTCAGAAACATGTTTTCTTACCGTTTCATTAAATTTCAAAACTGTATTCTTAGATAAATCTCTTTTTTCTTTTCCAAATTCGGTCAGGTAGATCAAAACACCACGACCGTCTGTTGGGTTTTTTTTGCGAACAATCAAACCTTTGTCTTCCATTGATTTTAATGTTCGGGTTAGGCTTGTGGCTTCCATGCCCATTCTTGGTCCCAAAGCTGTCGATGGGGTTCCTTCTTCTTTATCTATACTCAAAAGGGCAAACCCGGTGGCCATTGTGGCATCGTATTTAGCAGCCTCTTCGTTGTACATTCTTGATACAGCTTGCCATGTAGCACGCAAAATATAATCTATTGTTTTCTCTTTCATATGTAACTATATCGATTTCAAATATAATCAAAAAATACTATGCATGCATATAATTTTTTCATATTTTTTTGGTTAGTTAAAAAAATCCCTTGATTTATAGGGGTTTATGGTTTAATTTTAATTGAAATATACTATTCTTTTTTGATGTTTTAACAAAATTTATGCTGTAAAAATTGTTTTATGGTTTTAAATTGGGATAAAATTCTACATTTTGTAAAAAATTATGGCTTTAATTCAATAGAATTTGCTTGTTCATATCGTGAAATTGCCTTTCCGAGTATTGTTTTCATCCTGTTTCGAAGGTTTTCGGGTTTGAGGACTTCAATGCCGTTACCAAAGCCCAGCAGTATACGCTCCATTTCGTAATTTGGGGTGATGAACAAATGAACGATAATGCTTTTGTCTTCATTTTCTTTAATCAGCCGCTGTGTTTGATGCAGGGGTTTGGTTAAAACATAAGGCGCGTTGATTTCATCAATCCAGAGTTCAATCTTTCGGGGATGAGATCCGGTGTTTACTGTAACACCAATTACGTTTTTGTAAAAAAGTTCCGCATCAAAGTCTTCGTCTAAATAAGGCAGATTAAAATCATAATCAATAGCAATAATTCTGTCCAGCGCCAAATTGGTAATTGGTTGTGAACCTTTTTTCTTTCCTACCAAAAACCATCGGTTGTTGAACTCTTTTAAAATAAAGGGATGAAAATGAAATTTGTTTTCCTCCCGGGATTTAAACGATTTATAGGTAATGACCAGAGCTACTTTTTTGATAATGGCCTGATAAATCTCATCCAGATAATGAAGTCCTTTTAGTTTTTCATTTTTGTCGAGATAGATAACAGGCTTGGTATGTGATTTTTCGGCGTAGATTTTATCCTCCAAACGCTGTAGAATATCCGACACATCATTAAAGAGTGAGAAATCTTTAAACTGCTTTAACATCGAGACGGTCTCGGTGAGGACGTTCATATCTGTTTCTGTTAACGGAATGTCGGTTATGGTGAATTCGTCGTCTTCATATTTATAGTATTTTTTATCATATACTACAATTGGGGCATTGTACCCCAGTTTCTCACTTCGCATGAGCTGAATATCCATTTGTATGGTTCGCTTGCTGATGGGGTTTGCACGGCCTTCGTATTCAAACAAAGCATCGGAGCAGCATTCGATTAGATCGTCTAAAGTCCATTGCCGGTATCTGTTCTGGAAGCATTTGTCAATGGTTTTGTACCGAATTAAGGCGTTTTTGTTTTGTGACATAGTTTGTTTTTTTGCTCGCAAAGTCGCGAAGGCGCAAAGTTTTTTGTTTTTTTAAGCCAGAGATTAAAGGATTAAAATGACAAACTGTGCGTTTAATTAATTACTTTAAATAAAACTTTGCGACTTCGAGTCTTTGCGAGATTCAATTTTTAGCTTAATAACTTTATCTCTTTTTCAATATTAAATCTGGCTTTTTCCTCATACAAATCTCTGAACTCATCCGTTTGAAAAATAAACTCGTTTTCCAGAAAATGTTTCAATGCTTTGGCACGTCCGGGATTGTAGAGGAAGTCAGGATAAATACGGTATTCTTTTCTAATTTGTTCAAAATAGATTTTATAATCTTCCCAATCTTTAGTCAGAATCTTCAAATCAAAATCGATTAACCAGTTAATGTCTTCAATTGTATTATGCGCATGGAGCTGTGTGGCACAGATTGCATCAAAAATGAATTGTTTATTAAGGTTGATATTTTCGGGAAGAATTGACAAAGCGAACTCGGCACTTTTCAGTTCATTGTCTTTTCTGGAAGAAGAGTAAACAATATCATGATAAAAAATTGAAAACAATACTTCATTGGGATTTTCAAGTTTATTCCGATAGACCTCAAAGCTCTCAATCATTTCTTTTAAATGCATGAGATTATGATAATGCCTTGATTTTTTAGAATATGCCTTTTCTAAATCCATCCAGTTTTGCTGAATTTCATTTAATGGAAAGCCAATGTTCAAAAGTAATTCAGAATAGATTTTCTCTAAATTCATATGGTATTTTTTATTTAAATCTAATGAGAAGCTCTGTAAGAGCTGAATATTTACAGCTAGTTTATAGACGATGATTAAAAAGCTCCAGCGGAGCGATACCTTTATTTTCCTTTCATTGATAGAATATGTCACCCCGCTGGGGTTCTTCAAATGCATCTGAAAAAATCTACAAATATGTCGTCCCTCTGGGACTTATACTTTTGTAATCTGAAAAATCTATAGTTATAACGTCCCTCTGGGACTTACACACTTTTTTAAAATTAATATTTACTCAAATATAAAATTCTTTTTTCTACTGCGCAAAATAATTGCGTAGTGGTTTTGAAATCTTTGCTCAGGAAATAAGAACAGACGTTCATTGAAATAAAAATTGAGTTAATACGGTCAAGTTTAAGTTACTTCGAAAAACTTTCCACGTACACACTTACATCATTACCGGTTAACACAATTTATTATGAGGCAGTAGCTCAGCGGTTAGAGCAGGTAGTTTTGAAATTATCACCAAAAGGTCAATCAAAACTTACTTCGTACACTTTTAATGTCCGGGTCGTGGGTTCGAATCCCATCTGCTTCACTATTCAGGGTCAATTCAAACTTACTTCAGAACATTGGTATTTCCGGTTCGAGTCCGGCAAGTTTCAAAATTATCAGGAATAATAAAGAGGGTCAAGATTAACTTACTTCCTGGCGGAAACGCCTCCATTTAGAAAGATTAGTTAGTCCATTACACTCCAATTTCAGGTCAAGCGTTTCTTACTTCAAATCTTTTAGGTAGAATCAGAAACGCAATTATCTAAATTTTAAAATTAAAAAAAAATGAAAACAACAACATTATTAAAAATCAGTCTGCGTCAAAATGCAATTTTCATTCCATCAGAAATGATAACGAATGATGTCAAAAAATTATCAGCAACAACATCGGTTTTGACGGCCAATGTTTCAAAACTTGGTTTTACATTTTCAGAGTCTTTATTACACGCTTTAAATAATGTAAGCCCAAACTATAAAGTTGATTTTTTAGAGGTTTTGAGAGAAGTTTTAGGAACTGATAAAAACTGGACTCCATTGGTAAAAGAATGGAATATTCCAACAGGAGAATCTGTTTTGGATCATGTGGCTACTTTTTTTGCAAATGTTTTCAAGACAAAAAACGGAACAACTTTGCAATGCGGACATATTATTCCCGATCATACTTTTCCGTTAGAAAGATACAACGGTTGTCCATTCTGTGGAACTCCGTTTGAATTTGGTAAAATTGAGAAATACGGACAAGGAAGCAAATTGAAAGTTCTTGAATTGTGGACAGAAAAAGACTTAAATGATTTCTATTTATCATTATTGCAATCGAAAACGGCTTTAGATGCTACGCAGGTAGATAGTTTAAAAGCAGCGATGAAATATTTGCCTTTGCCAAAAACCGATGTCGCCATGAAGGAAACTTTAATGCTTGTTATTGATCTTTTGATCGAAAATGACAAAGAAGAGGAAGCGTCACAATTTTTAAAAACACCAACGGATGTCTTAAGATATTTATGGTTTAAGAATACAGGATTACTACAAATTATCGAACCAAAAACGATTATTAAAAGAACGGCTAAAAACGCACAACATCTACATATCGGTTTAGACGCAAGTGCGCAGGCCAGAATTGCTTCTCAGAAAGATCTGAAGCTTAAATATTCCCGAAAAGAATGTTTAATGGTGGCAAATTGGCTAAATACTATGGATATGGAAGTAGAAGCAATGTGCGAAATCATGCATCCAAAAAGAGGAATGTGGGTTCGTGTGATCAGAGCGTTGCGTTTGGCTGAATACAGTAAAAGAGAAGGCTTCGAAAAATTAGCTTTTTTGATGGATGTGTTTTACAACCAGATGTATGACGTTTGGCAAAGCAAGGTAAACACGTCAAGATTGAAAATGGATGCAGATAAAACATTCGCATTACTGAAACAACGTCCGGGATTGTTTGCTCGTTCTTTATTTTCGAACATGCTTTGGTTTGGTGCTGATGAAACTGTGGCGCATTTTACGGAGATTATTGATAAAGTTCCGGCTCGTTTGGTGTTTACCTTAAATATGTATGCTCAGAATTATTTTGATAAAAACATGCAAAGAAGTGTGAAACCTTTGGGAGGAACTAACAAACGAATTGCACCAAATGCGTTGTTGAATTTGTATGATGAAGAGCAATTAGAGGCGATGAAAAATCAAATCGAAGAATTGTGCTTTTTAGCAATGAAGAAACGATTTGCTGCAATCGTAAATCCAAACAAGACTATTTATATAGATCCACAATTGTTTAATATGCCAGTTTCGATTGGAGATCGTAGCGATACTGTTCAGGATTTACCGGTGGCTTTAATGGGAACGCGTTTCCCGGTTGAAGGTAATGAAGTACGATTGTTTATGCAGTGGGGTGCAGGTTTACCAGCGCAGCATTTAGATATGGATTTGAGTTGTCATATTGCATACGAGGAGAAATCGGATATTTGTTCGTTCAGCCGATTGACGACTACGGGTTGTCAGCATAGTGGTGATATCAGAAGTATTCCGAATAAAATTGGAACTGCGGAGTACATCAACATTAATATAGACGAATTGGCAAAAGCCAAAGCCAAATTTGTAACTTTTACTTGCAATGCGTACTGTAACGGAAGTATTACGCCAAATTTAGTTGTAGGTTGGATGAACAGCAAACACCCGATGAAAATTTCGGAGAAAACCGGTGTAGCATACGATCCGTCGTGTGTAGATCATCAGGTTCGTGTGACGCAGAATATTGCCAAAGGTTTGGTTTTTGGAGTTCTTGATGTAGTCAAAAGAGAGATTGTTTGGTTAGAGATGACTTTTGGAGGCCAGGTCGTACAAGGTTTGGATTTTAAAGGAGTTCAGGCATTGTTGGCAAAATTGAGCAGTAAATTGAATATTGGTAGTTTGTTAAAGCTTAAAGCGGAAGCGCAGGGATTGACAATTACTGAAGATAAATTTGCCGATGAGGTTTATGATGCACAATGGGCGATAAATCCGGCTGCTGTGACACAATTATTAATTGACTAAATTTAAGCCACGGATTCATAAATGGGTTCGTGGCTTTTATTTAAAAAATAGAAAGATGATGACAATCAAAGACCTTAAATATAAAATAGAAAAGAGGCTTCAAAAAATACAACTTTACAATGACATCTATGGATTTCAAATTCAACCTGATAGTAAACTTGTAAACGGTATCAGCAGAAAAGAAATTGATCAATTGCAAATATTATTTGGATTTGATTTTCCCTGGGAATATAGAGAAATGCTTTTGCTTTTTTCTAATTTAGATAGACCAACCATTTCAATTAATCCGGAGGATGAATCAGATATAGAATATTCTGAGGATAATTTCTTTTATCAATATCCTGAAGATTACGAAAAATCGAGATGGATTATTGAGGAGCTTAATGATAATAAAATTGAAGCAGAAACTGTTTTAACCGAGGCTGGTTTTGATGTTTCAAAAATAGTAGGATACATACCAATGTATTATCATCGTGTTCTCGTGGTCTTTGAAGATAAATATCTATCGCCGGTTATTTCTGTCTGGGGTGCCGATATTATTATGTTTGGAAACAATTTGAAAGAATACTTGCGATATGAATTTTTAAATGATTAAAATCTAAGTAAGACTGTCAAAAATCTTTGTCAAAGTTTCAAACTTTGACAAAGATGCTGGCAAAGATTTAAATAATATATTGAATTGCCTCCTACTTTAGCTGGAGGTATTTATAATGGAATTAAAAAAGGCTTTAGCCAAAAAAATGAGCTTTGGCTAAAGCCTAACTAAATAAACTTTATTTTTCCTCCAGCTAAAGTAGGAGGCAATTCAAAAGAAACCTTTGCCTCTATGAACCTTTGCAACTTTGTCCCTTAAAAATAAAACTACGCAAAATGACCGCGCACTAGTTTCTGAATCTTTGTTGAAAGATAAGAACTAATGAATACAACGCTTTTAAAAGAGATGCTTTCTAAAAATTATGTAAAGGTAAACAAACACCCTAAACATGATTTATATATTTACAATTACACTCAAAATGCGCAATTCGAGAAAGTTTGGAATGAGGTGACATTAGCCTGCAGAGGTTTGATCTTAGATGAAAACGATAATGTGGTAGCAAGGCCTTTTCCTAAATTTTTCAATTTGGGCGAAATGGAAAATCAGGTACTTCCGGATTGTACTTTTGAAGTTTACGATAAAATGGATGGTTCATTAGGAATTTTATATTGGATAGATGAGGTTCCTTTTATGGCGAGCAGAGGTTCTTTTTCGAGCGACCAGTCGGATAAGGCAAATGAAATGTTGCATGGAAAATACAGAAACTCCTGGTCACTTTTGGATAAAGCGAAAACCTATTTGTTTGAAATTATTTATCCCGAAAACCGAATCGTTTTAGATTATGGTGTGGCAGAAGAATTGGTTTTGCTGGCGGTTATTGATACACAGTCCGGTGAAGAATTTCCGTTGGAAGATCTGGGTTTTCCTATGGTTGAAAAATTCGACGGAATCAAAGACATTCTGATTTTAAAAGAAATGGAAGTTGATAACAAAGAAGGTTTCATCATTAAATATGCAAATGATTTTAGGGTGAAAATAAAATTTGAAGAATACCTTCGTTTGCACAGAATCATCACTCAGGTTTCTAATCTGAATATTTGGGAATATCTGAAAACAAATCAGTCTATGGAAGAAATTTTGGAGCGTGTTCCCGATGAATTTTTTGATTGGGTAAAACAAACCAAAAGCGATTTAGAGAACCAATATCAGATCATCGAAAACCAATGCAAAGCCGATTTTAAAGTATTGGAATCCCGAAAAGAAACGGCTTTGTATTTTCAGACTTGTCAGTACCAGGGTGTGTTATTTGCAATGCTAAACAACAAAGACTATTCGGTGATTATCTGGAAAATGATCCGCCCAATATTTGAAAAACCGTTTAATAGAGAAGAGAAATAAAAAAATAATTTAACTACGCAAAATAATTGCGTAGTGACAAAGATATATTTGTCAAACAAAAAATAAGCGCAATGATTATAAAACTTAAATCAGAGAATAAACACTTTTTAGATGTTCTTTATAAAAATCCAAATACAGATCAAGGTTTATACTTGAAGGAATTAAAGGACGGAATCGTAATTGGAAATGTGGTTTCTAACAACGAATACCACTGTGTTTTTTTAGATGGCAAGAACAGTTATTTACCTGAAGAAGGAAATCAAATCGATTTTCAAAGTTATTGCAGTCCGTTATTGGCTTTAAATATAGCAACTGAATTATTTAATCATTTGTATAAAGAAAATTTAGGTTTGAGTGAAACTGTAATTTCTTGGTTAGGGAAGAATTACAATGAAGTTGATACGGAGAAATGTACCATTGATGTTGCCACTTTTTTCATCGATTCGGGATGGTATAAAAATGAAAATTACCTTTTATCAAAATACATTGGCGGAATTTTACTGAATCATAAAATTGGTAATAATTACGAATTAAAGATTGAAGGGAAAACGGTTAGAGAGGCATTACAAAAATTTTCGCTCGTAGCTTTGTTTTCGCATTTTACCAATAAATATGCGGTTTATACTTATATAGACGATTACTTTATTCAAAAGCATATTACGATGTTAACTAATATTTCCGGAATTCCATATTTCGTATTTTATCTTTTTATCAAGAGAATCATGCGTTCTCCGGTACAATTCGAAAAATTTAAACCTCAGTTAGAAGCTTATTTTGATAACGAAGTACAATTTGTATTTACAGATACACATCAATCGAGAAAAGAATTTATTTGCAGTAAAATCAATTTTGATGAACCGGTTTTAGATTTTGGCTGTGGTGAATTGCAATATTATAAGATGTTACTCAAAAAGGGATTTTCGCAGGAATATTACGCTTATGATGAGGTTGATTTTAAGCATGTCGCAGATAAAATTACTGGAATAGAAAAGAGTGATAATTTACGATGGATTGAAAACCTTGAGGAAATTAGAGGTTTTGAAGGGCAGGTTATTTTAAGCGAAGTTATTGAGCATAATTCACTAAAAGAAGCAAAAGAAATACTCGTCTGGATTCGCGATAATACCCAATTTACTCAATTATTTGTGACAACGCCGGACAAAGATTTTAATGTAAATTATGAAATGACAGAAGAATTCAGACACGACGATCATGATTTTGAACTTTCGAATACAGAATTTATAGAATTGATCAACGAAATTTTTCCAAACCCTAAGTCATTTTATGGAGTAGGAGATTGTGTAAAAGGAATTTATCCAACAAGTGCCGTAATCATTCAAAAAAAGTAAAAAATGTTAGACTATAAAGTAAGAAATAGAATAGAGTGGTTTTGTAAAAATAAGATAAATGATTTTTCGCCAACCATTTCGCCAGCGCCAAAAAGTAAGACAAGAAACGAAATAGAAAGCATTGAAGAAGCTGTAAATTATTATGTAGAAAAAGGGGTAACTGAATTTGTGGTTCAGAAAAAATATATGGGTTCTTACTGTACCATTTATCTAAGAAGAAATCTTGAAGAAACTTATTTTGTTTCCCGAAATGGATTTAAAATAGATCATATTGATATAGAAAAAGCGATAAGTAGTTTAAAAGATTTACACGCCAAAATGGTTATCGCTTTTCCTGATTTTGAAACGCTTTTAATTGCCTCAGAATTATTGCCATGGAAAGTTTTGGGAGCGGGATTAATCGAGAAAGAATTTATAGGATACTATGATGCTTTAAAAACACATAATGAGTATTTCAAATCTTCGGGATTAATAAAGAAAATAGAAAGTGTAAAAGAATCAGAGTTCTTTACAACCTATATTTCTGATAAAAAACAGCTTAGCAGAAAAGAATTTGGAGGTAAATACAAAACGCACATTATACGTCAATACGAAGCGTTGGCAAGTGTAAAAATTCCAGATGCAGTAAAGCAGGAAGAATCGTTACAGGTTTTTAAAGATCAGATTGATACTTTTGGTGATGAAGCCGAATTGCATTTTAAACCTTTCACGATTTTAAAAGTAGTAAATAAGTCAGGTGAAGAAATGATACCAAATAGCAATTTGACCTATAAATTGATCAATGATGATGCTTTTCTACATTTGGAAATTACGACTTCTAACAAAGAAGAACAGTTAAAAGAGATGTATTCATTTTTCGAAAAACTGACCAATGATAACGAAGAAGGCATCATGATTAAACCGGTTAAGAATTATATTAAAAATTTACCACCGTGTTTTAAAGTCAGAAACAATAATTATCTGACAATGATTTACGGAGTGAATTTTCATCAGGATTTTGATCATTATTTAGGCAAAAGAAGCATAAGACAAAAGTTGGAGCAGTCTGTAAATGGATGGGAAATCAATCAAAAAATGCTTCAGATTCCGTATAAAGATTTAGAAGAAGAAAATTACCTCATGCGTTTGTTGCTTTTGAAACGAATCAATAACGAAGAAATAGAAAAAACATTAGATCCACGATTATAACAAGAGTAACAAAATGAAAAAAACACCAACACTAACAATCCTTATAGGTTGTCCGGCATCGGGAAAAAGCACTTTTGCAGAGTGGAAAGTGAGAACTGAACCAAAAACGATGAGAATAAGTCGTGATGAAATCAGGTTTTCGCAATTTCAGGAAGTGATGGATCCGGCAGTTGAAAGTATGATTTCGAAAATTGTTAACGGACAAATTAAAACGTTGCTTTCAAATGGATGGAATGTTATTCTGGATACCTGCAACGTAAAATCAGAGTACATTAAACAGCCAATAGACGATTTTGCTGAAATGGCTAATATTGAGTTTAAAATGTTCGATTTACCTCTGCAGGAACTTTTTGTGAGAAACGAAAAAAGAGATCGAAAAGTACCGAAAAAAGTAATTGAAAACATGTACCATCAATTGCAAAAAACAAAAGAGAAGTTTGATTTTAGACCGATAAAGAAAATGAATAAAAATCTCGAATACCGCGTTCAAAACCCTGCTTTGCCTAAAGCCATAATTTGCGATCTTGACGGAACGCTGGCCCTAATGAACGGGCGAAATCCGTTTGATGCGAGTAAATGCGATGAGGACGAAATTAATACTCCGGTGGCGAACGTTTTGAGAAATTATAAAAAGTTGGGGTTTCAGATCTTGTTGGTTTCAGGAAGAGAAGATCGATACGAAGCGCCGACCTTGCGTTTTCTTGAAAAACACGAAATCGAATATGATGCCCTGATCATGCGTAAAACAAAAGACAGCCGAAAAGATTCGATCATAAAAACCGAAATCTACAATGAGTCTATTAAAGACAACTATTTTGTAGAATTTGTTTTAGACGATAGAAATCAGGTTGTGGATACCTGGAGAAATGAGTTGAAATTACCTTGTTTTCAAGTGTATTATGGGGATTTTTAATTAAGGTACTGAGGTTCTGAGTGGCTAAGATCCTAAGGCTTTTTAATTAAAAAGTAGTTAAGGTTATTCTCATTTTGTGTCATTTCGACGTAAGGAGAAATCTTCGCAAGTAGCTCCGCAGCGATAGTTCAATCTTTGTCGATCTTGCAACGAAGATTTCTCCCTTCGCTCGAAATGACAAACTTTGTGTAAAAAACTTTGCGCCTCTGCGTCTTTGCGAGATTAACTCTAAGCAGGTTAGCAGTAGCATGAAATTACCTTGCTTTCAAGTGTATTATGGGGATTTTTAATTAAGGTACTGAGGTTCTGAGTGGCTTAGATCCTAAGGCTTTTTAATTAAAAAGTAGTTAAGGTTATTCTCATTTTGTGTCATTTCGACGTAAGGAGAAATCTTCGCAAGTAGCTCCGCAGCGAAAATTCAATCTTTGTCGATCTTGCAACGAAGATTTCTCCCTTCGTTCGAAATGACAAACTTTGTGTGAAAATCTTTGCGCCTTCGCGTCTTTGCGAGATTAACTTTAAGCAGTTTAATAGTAGCACGAAATTTTCGCGCCAAGTCGCCAGGGCGCTAAGTCTAAAACTTATAATTAAACTTTACGCCTCCGCGTCTTTGCGAGATTAACTCTAAGCAGTTTAATAGTAGCATGAAATTTTCACGCCAAGTCGCTAAGTCTAAAACTTATAATTAAACTTTGCGTCTCCGCGTCTTTGCGGGATTAAAAACAGACAATAGACTAAAAGATGTACCACCTTAGTGGCAAAAAAACAAAACAAAAAGACTCAAAGAGAAAAACCTCTGAAGCTTTGCCCCTTTGAGCCTTTGCAATTTAAAAAAAAATGACATCAATAGACGATAAAAGAATTATAGCATTAATTGACGCACTAGGAAAAAATGGATGGAAAAAAGTTGGTTTTAGTGATCAGGTTATAGAATGGTATTTTGCTGAAATTATAGAATTCGTTTCCATTTGGCGTCCTCAAGGCAAAAAACTTTTTATGGTTTTATTGATAGATAAGTTTGACTATCCAATAAAAAATATAATAGAGATTGGATTTTCGTTATTGCCAAATAATCTAAGTGAAACTATTTTTGAAACTATTTTCCTGAAGGATATTTTAAAAGCGGACTTGAAAAAATTTTGTGAGCAATTAAATAATAAAGTTTTACACAATTAAAAAATTACAAAAAAATAAAAAATAATTTAAGGCAATAGAGAGGAAAAAACCTTAGCACCTTAGCCTCTCAGAACCTTAGCACCTTAAAAAAAAATGAATTACATAGATATCGGAATTAACTTAACGAATAAACAATTCCAAAACGACACAGACGATGTCGTACAAAACGCTTTAGACGCCGATGTGTCGCAAATGATACTCACGGGTACAAGCTTACGAAACAGCGAAGCTTCATTAGAAATGGCAAAACAATACCGGGGAGTATTATATTCCACTGCGGGAATTCATCCGCATGATGCGAAGAGTTTTGATGCGCAGAGCATTTCACAACTGCGGAATTTATTAAAGCAGAAACAAGTCGTTTCGGTTGGCGAGTGCGGACTCGATTTTGATCGTGACTTTTCGCCTAGAAATGTACAGGAAACCTGTTATAAAGCCCAACTAGAATTGGCGATCGAAGTTCAGAAACCTTTGTTTTTGCACGAAAGAGCTGCTTTTACAAAGTTTATGGACATTACAAAAAACTATTTACCACAATTGCCCAAAGCAGTCGTGCATTGTTTTACAGGAAGTTTGCAAGAAGCCAAAGTCTATCTCGATAACGGATTTTACTTAGGTTTTACCGGAGCGATTTCCGACAGTAAACGTTTTGAACATTTAAAAGAAGTGATTCAATACGTACCTCTGGATAGAATAATGATTGAAACCGATGCGCCGTTTATGCTTCCTAAAAATGTGCCGAACAGTCTTTTGAAGAAATACCACGAACGCCGTTGCGAACCTGCTTTTTTGCCTTTCGTTGCCGGTACCATTGCACAGTTTAAAGGAATTACTTTAGCTAAAGTGGCGGAAGAAACGACTCGAAATTCTAAAAGCTTTTTTGGGATTTAGTTGTAAAGAGACAAAGAACTGTTTTTGTCATTTCGAGCGAAGGGAGAAATCACACGCGGGATTCGACAAAGATTGGAAATATTCTGTGCGGAATTTCTAATATGATTTCTCCCTTCGCTCGAAATGACAAACATTACGCAGAAAAAAAAATCAGGTATTTGTAAGTGTTTTATTTAATTATATTTGAAAAAATCATGAAAGAAAAAATACTAGAAAAATTAAAAGAAATAGAAAAGCAGAAAGATGTAGAGATACTTTTTGCAGTAGAATCTGGAAGTCGTGCTTGGGGATTTGCTTCTCCGGATAGCGATTATGATATTCGTTTTATATACAAACACAAACCCGAGTATTATTTGTCGCTTTGGGAAAAATCCGATGTCATCGAGTTCATGACCGGAGATGACCTTGATGGTTCTGGCTGGGATTTAGGTAAATCCGTAAAGTTATTAGCAAAATCTAATACAGCTTTGATTGAGTGGTTGTTTTCGCCAGTTGTGTATTTTCAGGAGGATGATTTTGTAAAACAAATGCAAGATTTAGCCGTCGAATGTTTTTCACCAATAGCGGTTTTACACCATTATCTAGGAACAACGAAAAACTTTATGGAAGTTTGCGAAATGGAAGAAGTAAAACTAAAGAGTTATTTCTACGCTTTAAGAACAGCTTTAGCAGGAAAATGGATTATAGAAAAGGATACTTTTCCACCCGTTGCTTTTGCCGATTTATTACCAATTGCACCACAAAATATACAAGAGAAAATAATAGAGTTGCAAAGTATAAAAGCCCATCAGGACGAAAAATATTTGCACCCTAAAGAAACTTTAATAACCGATTTTTTATTGGAAACAATACAATTTAATCAAGAGAATGCAAGTAAGTTAGGAAGTGGGAATAAGATAAATGAGGAGTTGGATTTGTTTTTTAGAAGAGAAATATTTAAGAATAGTTTAGTTTAAAATTTAAGTAAAATGACCATCCAAACTTTAAAATCCCAAAACCTAATCTTATTCGAAGTTATTTCGGGTAGTAGATCTTTTGGATTAAATACACCAACATCAGATACCGATATTAAAGGTGTCTATTATCTGCCAAAAGAAAAATTCTTTGGGTTAGATTATATTCCGCAGGTTAGTAATGAGACGAATGATGAGGTTTATTACGAAATAGGGCGTTTTGTAGAATTATTGCTTAAAAACAATCCTAATATTTTGGAAATTTTAGCTTCACCGGAAGATTGTATTTTGTACAAACATCCGCTGATGGAACGTTTACAATTAGGAGATTTTTTGTCTAAACTCTGCAAAGATTCTTTTGCAGGTTATGCCGTAACTCAGATCAAAAAGGCGAGAGGTTTAAACAAGAAAATTGTAAATCCAATGCCAAAGGAAAAGAAAAACCTTTTGGACTTTTGTTATGTTTTAAATGGATATGAAACAGTTTCTTTATTGGCATTTTTAAAAGAGAATAACTGGAATCAGGAACAAATTGGTTTGGTAAATCTTCCAAATTCAAAAGGAATGTTTGCTATGTTTTATGACGAAAATAGAACTTTAGGCTATAAAGGAATTATTCAGAAAGAAACCTCCAATGAAGTTTCGCTTTCATCAATTCCAAAAGATGAAAAGCTAATGGGTTACTTCTCTTGTAATCAGGATGGCTATTCAAAGTATTGCAAAGAATATACTGAATACTGGAACTGGATTGAGAAGCGTAACGAAGATCGTTACAATACGAACCAACAACACGGAAAGAATTACGACAGTAAAAACATGATGCATACCATCAGGCTTTTACAAACCGCGGAACAGATTTTGTCCACTGGAAAATTAAATATCAGAGTTTCCAATCGTGACGAATTATTAGATATAAAAGCAGGAAATAAAGAATACGATGATTTACTGGAAATGGCTGATAATTTAATTGCGTCAATAGAAAGTCATTATGTAACTTCAAATCTTCAGGAAAAACCTGATGAAGAAAAGGCCGTTCAAACTCTAATCAAAATCAGAGAAGAATTGTATAAATAAGGAAAAGCCTGCTTTTGATGTATTAAAAAGATTCTTTACTGTACTGTTCTAAAATTTGATCTTCTAAGGGGCACACAAACAATAAATGTGTCCCTTTTTGAGCAAGAACAATTTTAAAAGTTCCATTTATGGCTTCCATTCGCAGTGACATATTGTTGATACCATTTCCTTTTTGAATCGTATCAGAAAATCCAATTCCGTTATCATTCACCGTAATTTTAAGATCATTCTCAGTCTGTTCAAATTGAATTTGCAGAGTACTTGCCTCACTGTGTTTGTAGACATTGTGAACGGCTTCTTTTACTACCAAAAAGAGATTTCTTCTGGCTTTTACAGATAAATTGGTTTCTTTTTCAATGATATTCGAATCTAGCTGAAATGTTATAGTCGTTTTATCTAAAAAACGTTTAGCATAGAGACTTACATATTCTATAAAATTACCAATAGTATCATTTTGAGAATTCAGACTCCAGAGAATTTCTCTCATGGCTAAATTCATATCTTCTGAAGTAGCTATAATGACTTCCAGATCTTCCGAAAAACTTTCTTCAGGCATTTTATATTTTAAAAATTCTGCCTGAAGTTTTATGGCCGAAATTCCGGCACCTAAATCATCATGCATATCTTGGGAAATTCGTTCTCTTTCCAGTTGAATTGCTTTTTGACGCTCTAATTCTTTTTGGAGTAATTGGTTTTGAAACTCGCTTTCTTTGATTTGGTTTTCCTGTTGCTGAATCAATTGTTTTTTGTTGTAAACAAATACAACCATAATTATAAAGCAAACAAAAAGCAACATCACTATGATGGCAATGATGTAAGTAAGTTTTATTTCGTGAGGCAGCTCGCTCATTTAGTTGAGGTTTTTGTGATTTGCTCATATTTTACAAGGGAATAATAAAATAGAGCATACATGACGCTGTTTACTATATATGCCAATTCTCTGAGTAGAATTAGAAAATCTTTATCAACAGTATCGAAAAGATATCTTGGAATTACTCTAAAAATAAAGAAACAACTCCAAAAGAGCAAGGCAGTAGAAATCCAAAAAACGGGATCATCTGTAATTTTTGCTTCTGATGGCAAATTTATTTTTTGGTAAAACCAAACCAACGCATATAAAATATAAAACAAAGGTAAAGAGATAACTAATATTGAATCTAAAGTTTCTGCAAAAGTATTTTTAAAAATAAGAATACTTATTACAAGGACAGTAGCTAGGATCTTAATTTTCTTTTTTAAATTTTTATCGAGTTGACGGGAATAGTAAATCCCAAAAAAGAATATGCAGAAGATACAATAGAGATTGTACTGAAAATTCCAATTAGAATCTTTGTCAAGTAAAAGAACTATCCGAGAAAATATTTCTGTAAAAAAAGTAATAAGAAGGTATATCAACAAAAAGTTTTGGTTAGAAAGTCCGAATTTTCTAACCAAAACTATTGATTTTAATAGTGTTATAAGTAATGTTATTTCATAAATAATATGCATTAAGGCATTAAGTTTCCTAAGTCATAACCATCACTCTCACCTTGAGGATTCTTATTTTCGGGATTATTAATTAGCGCATGCACACAGAAGGCAACCTTATTATTTTTACTTGCAAAATAGGGTAGAGGAAGATCATTTAAGTCTGTAGAGCGATATTGAAACATATTAAATTTTAATTGATTGACGGAAATGTGCAACTCTAAAGTAGTTATATATGATTCAACAGTTTCAAAATCATAATGGACTATCTTAGTTGAGGTGTTTGTTTGCTTTACTAATTTATTACCGATGCCTGTATCAAAAGCATTTACTAAATCTTTAAAAATTTTAAAATCGGTTTCAATAAAAAGCTCATTATTTAAGACATACAAGATATCTTCGTTCTCCAGAATTGTACAATCATTGTTGTCTGAAAAAGACAAACCTATATTCAAAGAATTATTTTCTTCCAAATAATAAAACTTACAATGAGTTTTTCCTTTATTTATTAAAAGTAATTCCTTTAACCTTTTTAAATCTACTAGAAAATTTTCAGTTAATCCTTTAATGCTTCTGGTTAGAACTTTATATCTCATAATAAAAAGTTCTTCGTCCTTTTTTTCAATCTTTTTGCTAAAGAAAAAATCCTTTTCTGGTAATTTTTTTAATTCCATGATTTCTAATTCCATGATTACTAAATTTTAGTGTTAAACTTGTTAATTGCTTCAATTTTGTTACTTACCTGTAGTTTTCGGTAGATATTGCCAATGTGTTTTTTAATAGTGTCGATGGTGACATTTTTTTTATCGGCAATTTCTTTGTAGAGAAGTCCCTGCGCCAGCAAGTCAAGAACTTCTTTTTCGGTTACAGTCAGTAACGATAAGGTTTGTACTTGTACTTTTGTTTCCTGAAAATGTTGTAAAACGCGTTTCGCAATCGCAAAACTCATAGGGGCACCGCCTTTGTGAGCTTCCTGAATCGCCTGAATGATCTTGTCCAGCGGATCTCCTTTTACCAGATAACCGCTTGCACCTGCACGTAATGCCGAAAATATTTTTTCGTCATTTTCAAAACTGGTGCACATAACAAAGGTTGTGCCCGGCATTACGTCTGTTAATTTAAAAACAAGATCAATACCTGATAAATCCTGCAGCTGAATATCCATTAAAACCACGTCTGGTTCCAGGGCTTCCAGTTTTTGCAAAGCATTTTTACCGTTAAAAAACTGAGCCACACATTCCATATCCTGCTGGAAATCGATGATATTTTTTAAGGCCTGATTGTAATTCTTATCATCCTCTACTATGGCTACTTGTATCTTCATGGCGTTACATTTTCTTTTACAAAGTTGTACAATAAGTTCATTGACCGCAATTACCCTTTTGGGTGATATTAGAAATTAACTCAAAAAAGACAAATGGTATTTATAGAATAAACTTACAAAAAATAAAATAAGAATTATAAAAAATAAAATATCACCCAAAAGGGTAATTGATTGATATACTGTTGTCAGGATACTTTTGAAAGGTTAACTAAAAACATAGAAATCATGAAAACAAACCTACTTATTTATTTATTACTTTTTGGGTTTATTAGTTATGGCCAAGTAACTACCAAAAATATAATTGTCGATTTGAATAAACCGCATGTAGATATTCAAGTTTGCAAAGATTCATCATGTAAAAGTTTTACAAATTGTAAGTGCAAATGGAAAATTATAAAGAAAGCCCAAAATACTGCTGAAACGGATCGAAGCGAATCTGGAAACGATAATAATGAAAATAAAAAACCAGAGAATGTAATAAGTACAGATACAATAAAACGCAAATGCAAGATAAAAAGCAGATGGCTTTCTATAGAATCCAGAGATTTGGTTACTATTAAACTAGCTAACGGTAATCCTTTGAAATATAGTTATAAAATAGATACCAAAACTCTCTCTTTTTTTAATGACAAAAATATAACTGCTGAGGACGTAAAAAAAGATGCGAAAACTGAGAGTAATGAAACTCATGAATTGATTAATGTTAGAGATACAATATCTCTGAAAGATATTGTTAACCAAAATGAAGAATTGATTAAAGGTATTGATAGTTTAAATATCGAAGTAGAAAGTTTATATAAAATTTTAACTCAAAAAAACACTATTATTGAAGATGATTATGCTCAAAGAATAGATTTTCTTGACAAGGCAAAAGGACAGTTGAAAAAAAGTTATGAATTATTAACTAGTTTAGGAGAACTTAAAGTTAATTCAAAATCTAAACAGACTAAGGAGGAATTGCTTACAACAAAAGAAAAAGCAGAAAAAAGTGTAGATGAAATTATAAAAAAATTCTACACCATAGATTTAAATTTTCATACTTTACCAATTGATGTTCAAGGTAAAAATATTGACGTTGTAGAGTTTAAGTTACGCCGTTTTGATAAAATAACCAAAGATGAAGATCTTGATTTTGCGCCAACTCCTTATAATATTTGGATAAAAGGCGGTTTTAAAATTGATGTAAGCGCCGGATTGTTTTTTACTTCGCTATACGATTCAGAATTTAGTACAAAAGACGATCCAGCCATTTCAGGCAATAAAATCATTACTTTGAAAAACGGTGGAGATTACGACTTAGCATTTGGTTCTACCATAAATACCTATGTTCGTATGAATTCCTGGATTGTACCTACACTTAATTTTGGTGCCGTAATAACACAAAATCAAAAACTGCAGATACTTTTAGGAGTAGGAGCCATATTAGGGAAACAAGAGCGTATTATTTTTTCTACAGGGTTTTCTATGGGAAAAGTTAGTAGAATTGCAGATTCGTATTCTGTTGATGGATCATATAATTTGGGCAATTCCGGAGATGTTCCTACGCAGAACCAGTTTAAATTTGGTCACTTTTTTGGAATAACCTACAATTTAACAAAAGTCAAAAAAATAAGTCTCGACAAAGGAATCGAACAAAACTAAACAAAAAAGACATTTTTTCTATAAAAAACACTGCTATGCAATATAATTGCGCAGCAGTGTTTTTATTTTGGAACTTGAGAAAAAGCTCTTGTTTAAATCAGGTATTTTTACTTGGTTTGAAGGCTTTTTGTTTATATATATTTGAGAACTATTCAGTTTGTACGTATACGGAAAACCGTAAAATAGTTTTTAAAATCATACTCATCTTTGATTATTTTTTTGCGAACTTAAATTACTTATTATATAATTTAATCAGAAAAAAATAAGAGTATATTAGAGGGTAGGAAAAATTGCATCGAGATTTGTTTAAAGTAGTAGATAAACAAATAAATAAAAATTAAATATTTATGGAACCAATTACAATGGCAGTTATTACACCTTTTTTAATTGAATTAGGAAAAAAGGGAATCGAAAAATTTAGTGAAAAAGGGTTTGAAAGTGTTTCAGAAGGAGCAATTAATTGGTTTAAATCATTATTTTTTAAAAATGATAAACCTAAAAAGGCTTTGCTTGAACTTCAAGAAAATCCTGAAAATATGGAAAAGCAAAATATTGCAAGAGCAATTATTGAAAACTCTCTTGAAGACCATCCTGAATTTGAAATTCATTTAAAAGAAATTTTGGATAAACTTCCAAAAGTTGAAAATACGATTTCAAATAGTAAAAATGTAAATACTGGTAATGTAAACACAGGAGGAGGTGATTTTAGATTAGGAGATAATTATGGAGCTTAATAATGTAAATTTAGGAAATATTAATAGTGATGGAGGGGGAGTTCATCTTGGGAATAATATTACGAATATTTTTGAAGGATTATCTTTTTTACTTATTGAGTATAAACAGCAATTAGAAGAGATTAATAATCTTATCTTATCTTTTAAGCCTAAAACAGCACTTGATTTACTTAATGCGTTAGAAGATAGAATTAAAAATGGACAAGCTGAAATAGATAATAAAATAAAAAGTAAACTACTTTATTTAAAAGCTTTATGTAAAAGTGATCTAATTGAATACACTAAAGAAGATTCTGGGAAAGATTTTGTTCAAGCATATTTATTGAATGATAAAGATGAAATTCTAAAAGAAAGAGCTTGTGTTGAATATCTGAATTTAAAAGATAGTGCAAAAGCAATAAAACTAGCGGATGAGATAATTCAAACTGATGAATATAATATAAGTGCTTGGTTTGTAAAAGTTTTATCTTCTAATGATATTAAGAATTATCTTAAGTCCGTACCTGAAATTGTATTTGATAACTATGGCTTTCAACAGAGTGTTATTTATCAAATTGTTCGAATAGAAAATTTAAATTTTATTGAAAACTTAGAAGAATATGGCTTTGAGCTAAATATTGAATTTGAAAAATATAAAGAAGTTAGATTTGATAATAAAATATCATGGTTAATAGCAATTGATTTAGCACTTACTGAAATATTCAATAAATACCCAACAAAATACATTGCAGGAGAAAGATTTCTCTTAGAAGAAATTCCTGAAATTGCGTCTACTATTCGTATAGCTGAAATCTTTGTTAATACATTAGATAAAACTGAGATTTCTAATACTATTTGTCATCAAAAGTTTTATTATTACTATTTGAGTTATATACAAACGTATAGCGATAATG
>NZ_CADCST010000123.1 GCF_902804485.1 Flavobacterium collinsii
TAGTCTTACACTGATTCTATGCTGATTGTCGACTCTGAAAACTTCACATTCAAGTCCGGATAATTCTCCATGCTCGATTTTAAGTTTATCTCCTATTTTGGGTAGTGCCGGCTCAATCTGAACATCTGTGATGTCTTTTACCTGAGTAAAAAGCCTGATATGATCGATTTCTTCTTCGGAAACTTTTCCGTATTCTTTGCCAAAAGACAAATAAGAACAGCCACTCTCTACATTTAAGGCATCATGAAAGTCTTTATTGGATTTGATCTTGACAAAGACATAACTGGGAAATAATG
>NZ_CADCST010000124.1 GCF_902804485.1 Flavobacterium collinsii
GCATAAATTTTAAAAGCTCTATAGGTGTCATATCTAATTCTTAGATTACAAATTTCTAATTTTATTTTGACATTCCTCCCCAGGTTTTGTTCTTGATCCAAAGTTGTGGAGTGATATAAATAGTATTCTCTTTACCGTAAAGGACTTTAGGGATAAAAGTGGCAGCTTTTTGCAATCTTTTAAAGTTTTACATTTTCCTAAAATTTCTTAATTGCAAAATAATAATAATTTACAGCTTACCCTATAAGGGACAAGTATATGGAATCTGTTGCTCTGAAAGAGCCTTAGCAGTAACATTGCACGAAGTGCTATGAATAATGATAAATACTTCTTTAAGCTCTGTAAGAGCGAAAGCATAACCCAAAAAGCACATATATTACTTTTTGATATTTCCGAAAGTTAGCAACTTTTAATCAAGACCTTATGCTTTATTTATAACTGCTTATGCTTCTTTTTCAGGGCAATATGATTGATTATCTAAATTTATAATGCGTTGCATTATTTTTACGCTTTTGGGCTTTTAGCCCTTTTTTAACATTTCAAATATTTATACCGAAAGAGGGCGCTACTTATAAAATCAGCTGTAATATAATGATCTCTTAAGTGAATAGCTGAAATCGTTAATTAAAAGAATAACTTCTATCAACCTCACAACGTTTTGTATTGATATGCTATAGGTGGTAAAATTTTTATTTACCCTTAGGAGTATTGTTAATTGATAAAATTTTATATTTTTGCACTTTTTTTATTCATTCTAAATAAGAATAATTTATAATTATAAGTTTATTTCATGAGGTTCAAAATAGTATTGCTCTTTATATTCTCGACGACATTTTTAATCGCACAAAACACAATCTCTGGCAAAGTTAATGATGAATACGGCACTCCATTAAGCGGAGTCAATATTCAGCTTTTAGGTACAGAAATAAATGTAAAAACTGATGCTGATGGACTTTATAAGATCGAGAATCTGGCAAAAGGCAGTTATTCCATTGAAGCGAGCTCAGATGGATATATCTCCAGGAAACATAAAATTGTTTTAGAAAGTTCTTTCAATTCTTCAGTTGCCATAACTTTAGAAAAGGTTAGCAAAACGTCGAAAGAGGCAGAGAAGTTAAATGATGTAGTGGTAAAGGGTGTATCTGAAAAAAAGAAAAAAGAGCAGTCGGCACAAGCCGTTTCTGTAATCGAAATGCGGGAAGCCAAGTTTAAAACTGCCGATTTAGGCGAAGTACTTGCTCAAACGCAAGGCATTAGCGTTAGACGAAGCGGTGGTTTAGGTTCCAGAACAAATTTTTCGATGAATGGACTCACAGGAAATCAAATCAGGTTTTTCTTAGATGGTATTCCGTTAGAGTATCACGGATATACTTTCGGTATTTCAACCGTCCCTGTTAATTTAATTGATCGTATTGAAGTTTATAAGGGAGTTGTTCCTATCGAATTTGGAGCAGATGCTCTTGGTGGTGCTGTCAATTTAATCACTCCAAAAATAAAACCTGGCTTTAGTGGATCTTTTTCAGCTCAGGCGGGATCTTTTGGAACTTACCGTACATCAATAATACTTAATAATTATAATGAAAAGAGTGGTTTTTTTATAAGAGGAAGTGCATTTTACGACAGCTCTCAAAACAATTATAAAGTAGATGTTGATGTTCCGGATAATGTCGGGAAAATAAAAAAAGTAACCGTACCGCGATTTCATGATGCATACAAAGGTTTGGGAGTGCAGTTAAAAACGGGTATAAGAAACAGAATTTGGGCTAAAGAATTGAGTGTCGAAGGATTTTATACCGATTATACAAAGGAAATCCAGCACAATCAATTAATGGTTGGAGTTCCTTACGGAGAGGTTATGACTTATCGAAAGTCTGCCGGATCTGTTCTTACGTACCGCAATGATTTTAGTAAAAATTTTATACTCGATTTTATTTCGGGATATAACTATAGAGAGCGTCAGTTTACAGATGTATCTGATTTTGTCTACAATTGGTACGGTGAGCGTATTGAGGGTTCTACAGGAAATATCAGCGGAGAAATTTCGGAATCTACTGGTCCGAGTGATACGTATACCTGGAATAATGATGTTTTTTCACGTCTGAAAGCTTCATGGAAAATTAACGATCAATATGCTTTGAGTTTTACTTCAGCACCTACCTATTCCAAACAAACCGGAGACGACCGGCTTATTAACGGTTATGATCCGGCCAGTGCTGCAAGACAAATGTTTACATGGATTAATGGTGCAGACTTTAAAATAAACGCCATTAATGAAAAATTAGAGAATGTTTTTTTTGCTAAAAATTATCTACAAAAAATCAATTCTGAGGAGAAAATACCATCTAATAATTCCGTAATAAAAGAAAAGAATAGTGTGAACTATTTTGGTTTTGGAAATGGATTTCGTTTTAAATTCAACGAACAGTTTTCTACCAAGTTAACGTACGAATATGCTACCCGCTTGCCTCAAACCGATGAGTTGTTCGGAGACGGACAATTCATACAAGGGAATATAAACTTAAAACCCGAACGCAGTCACAACGTCAATTTTGAGCTTTTTTTCAAGTCAAAAGCAAATTATGAAAGCAGCAGCTGGCAAGTTCAAACCAATGTCTTTTTAAGAAAGATAGACAATCAGATCTTATTTGTTCCGAGTGTAGATCGCAATAATATTTATCAGAATGTATTTGCGGCCACTTCTAAAGGAATTGAAGTTTCGGGAAGCTGGACTTCAAAAGATGACAAACTCTCTTTTCATGCGAATAGTACATATCAGCACTTTTTTAATGACTCAAACAAAGGAATATTTGCAGTGTACAAAGGAGACAGAGTGCCTAATCAGCCTTATTTTTTTGCTAACGGCGGAGCTAATTATTCTTTTCACAACTTAATTGGCAAGGCAGATAAATTATCTCTTTTTCTTGATGTAAGGTATGTATATGAATTTTATAGAAGCTGGGAAAGTGCTTCTGTAAATCCATTTGTGATACCGAGTCAGCAGACACTTGACTTTGGGACGACCTACCACAATAGTATAAAAGGCGCCAAATATGCGATCACTGCTGAAATACAAAATGTAAGCAACGAAAAAAATTATGACTTTTTTGGTGTGCAAAAACCAGGAAGATCATTTAATATCAAACTAGTAACTCAATTTTAATCATAATTATATAACCAAACAGGTATGAAAACAAATCGATTTTTTATAAAACATGCAGTATTAGCCATAATGTGTTCTGTATTCGCGTTAACATCATGTAGCTCAGATGATACCAAAACAGATGAAGGTCAAGGTAAGAATCCTGCAGTTATCGCATCAGTTCGTGTAAATACGCCTGGCGGAAGAGTTTTTTATTTAGGAGCATACGATAAATTCCCTTCAACTCTTGATTATAAAACAATGACAGAGATAGGTCCGGGCGCAACAGTATATTCGTTTGGCGAACATCCTTATGTTTGGAATGGTACAGCTTCGACCTTGACCAAATATAATGTAAGTACAGAAATGAAAATTTCGAAGGCAGATGCTTTAAGTCTTGCTGGTACCGGAGTTAGCGGTACTTTTGGACCTCCTGCTTTCGTGTCCGAAACAGAGGCTTATTTTTTCGCCTTAAATGATGGGAAAATTATTAAGTTCAATCCGGAGACTATGACGATAACAGAAACTATTGCAGTGACTCCATTACCGTTAAGTAACGATGCTGGTATAAAAACATCTACTTACATGAGTTATGTTACTTCTGCAAAAAAAATCATTTTACCGGTGGCCGCAACGCCTACTGATTTTAATAAATTTCCACAATATGCACAAATTGCAGTTTTTGATATAGCTTCAAAAGCAGTTTCTTATGTTAAAGATTCTCGTATGTCAATGGGGTATGATACGTTTGCTAAAGGAAATGACGGTACTTTGTACTACAGACCTTCACGTGCTACATCTTTGTCATTAGATTACAGTACTGTAAAAGATGCTCCTCCGGCTGGTGGATTGTTAAAAGTAAACCCTAACGGGACATTTGATCCTAACTTTTTTGTGGATTTAAAAGTTGCTTTAAAAGCACATTCAGTAAATGTAGTAGCTTATGTTCATGGAGATAAAGCCCTTGCTCAGTATTTGGATAATACGTTTACTCCACCGGCAAAGCCTGCTGACTGGTACAATGCTCCAACAAAATTTGCACTTGTAGATTTAAAAACGTTAAAAGTTGAGCCTTTTACTTCTTTTGAAAAATACGGAACCGTTTATACTGTAGGTACAATTAATGATGTAGAATATTATGGTAATATCACTGCTCCTGATGGAAAATTCAGCCTTTTGAAGCAAAAAGGAGCTGCTGAGTTTGAAGTAGTTTCTGAAGCGATCGGCGGTAGTGTGATATTTGTTGGAAAACTAAGATAGTTGTCCCTGGTATTACCCAAATAATACTACCTCCAAAGTCATTTGATTTTGGAGGTTTTTTATTTTGCATCCGCTTCTATTTTGAGCTCCAATTTTCAGTTAAAACAAGTCGGAACTTGCAAAATGCTATAATAATTTTTAACTATATTTGGCAGAGATATTGGTTTAGGCATTGCGTTAAATAAGTTTAATTTCAGTGCTTTAATTCATATTTAAATGATCTTTATTTTTGCGTCCTACCGCTAAAAAAGAAATCAAATCATTAACCCAAATTTTAAAAATGAAAAAAAAGCTAATAACTCTTTTGTTTGTAAGTACTGTTGTAAATATGTTTGGACAACTACCAACCTTGCCACAACCTGATAAAACTTCTTATGCTACGGATAAGGTCTCTAATAAAGTCTTAAAACCGCTAACAAAAGTCCCATTAGATAAAGAGTCCATTTTAATTTACGATTACGATGGTTCGCTTTTTTCTTTTAATTTGGAATCTGAGAAAATCAATTGGACCGTAAAAGCTACAGATTCTAATACTGAAATGTGCGCAAACGCTATCACACTGCAAGATGGAGTAGTGTACATTCCGTTTGTTAATGGAGAAATTTTTGCAATAAATAACCAAACTGGTGTCGTTTTTTGGAAATCAAGATTAGGCAATACTATGGATCAAATTGTAATAAAGAACCAAATTCCAACTATAAATGGAGGAAAACTGTACCTAACTGCGCAAAGTCCCAATAATAGTATTTATGCCCTTGAGACAAAAGATGGTAGTTTAGTATGGAGTTACAAGTTGGAGGAAACAAATAATGATAGTCCGGTTCTTGTTTTCGACAACAAAGTTTTTACTCAAAGTGGAACTAATTTATATAGTTTTGAAGCCAATACAGGTAAACTTCTTTCTCAAAAAAGCTTTGAGGGAGTTATGTCCGGAAAAGTGGTGACAGATGGTGAAAATGTGTTTATAGCAAATGAAAAAAACGAGCTTTATGCATTAAGTGATAATAAACTTGATATTGTTTGGCAGTTTAAATTAGATGAAAATCAACAGAATATCAAGGAGCGCATATTTTGCAAAGACAATAAAGTTTATGTAGGCGCACAAGGCCCGGAAGTTTCTTCGATATACGCTCTCGAGTCAAAAACGGGAACTCAGATTTGGAAAAGGGATTTTAAAGACGACAATGTCGAGTATATGGTTGAGGAAAGTGATAATATTTGGGGATATACCCGTAAAGGAAAGCTTTTTCAAATAGACATAACAAATGGTGAAATAGCGTTCGAAACAAAATTGACGACGAGACCCATTTCAAATTTTGAATTTGTAGGCGATGATTATTTCTTTTATTATTCGGATGCTGCTTTGATTCAATTTGAGTTTAAAAGCAAAGACGAAAACGAAGTTTATCTGCGAACCACCATTAAGGACGACGCTTATAGTGCTTATATAAAGATAATTCGATAACAACTTCAAATATAAACTCCTTAAGAAATTAAGGAGTTTTTTTTATTGAATAATTTGTAACAAATTAATTAAAATACTACAAATACTACTGGTGTCGTGAGGTGTTTGGTGTTAATTATAGTTTTATTTGTTAAAAACAAAAAAAAATAATTAATGATTTGATTCTCAGTGCCTATAAGCCCAATTAGTTCTCAAAAAAGTATAAAAAACAACTAAAAATCAAAAGTATGAATGTATTAGAATGGCTCTTTTTTATTTTAATTATGCAAATTATTCATGGTGTGTCTACCTGGAGGTTTTATGTAAAAGCGGGAAGAAAAGCGGTAGAATCCTTTATACCAATTTATAATTTAGTAATTCTATTGAAAATTATACATCGTCCTGTTTGGTGGGTTTTGATGCTTTTTGTTCCTATTGTCAATCTTTTAATGATTCCCGTAGTTTGGATCGAAACTATTAGAAGTTTCGGGAAAAATACTATGCGAGATGTTGTATTGGTTTTACTAACATTAGGGTTTTATATCACTTTTTTAAATTATTTTTCTAAGGATCTAACCTATATTGATAACAGAGATTTGGGACCAAAAACCAAAGCAGAAGATACTGTACGATCTCTTTTATTTGCGGTTATTATAGCAACATTGGTACATACTTATCTTATACAGCCATTTACCATTCCATCTTCATCATTGGAGAAAACATTGTACATCGGAGATTTTTTATTTGTTAGTAAGTTTAACTATGGAGCAAGAACGCCAATGACTTCGGTTGCATTGCCCATGGTCCATGATTCAATTCCTTTTTTGGGTACAAAGTCATATTTATTTAGCGACGATTTTACTAAAAAAGGAACGTCAATACTAAACAAATTTCAATTACCCTATTTTAGATTTCCTGCACTAGAAAAGATCAAACGCAATGAAATTGTAGTTTTTAATCAGCCTGCTGATACGCTGCGTGACATGGATAATTTTCATCCGGATAGAAATTATTACAAACCAATAGATAAAAAAACAAATTTAATAAAACGATGCGTTGGAATGCCGGGGGATATTCTAGAAATTCGTGAAGGGGATGTTTATATCAATGGTAAAATAGAGAAACTGCCGCAAAGCGCTAAAATTCAGTATAACTTTTTAATTGATACCAAAGGACAACCAATTAACCAAGATGTCTTAGTAAGTCATTATGGAGCCAGAGAAGGCATGAAGTACGAAAATGGGAATTTTGCCTTAACCGATACCGGACAATATTTCCTGACATTGACAAATGAAGAAGCAATATTAATAGCCCGTAATCCGGTTGTAAAAGGAGTTAAGAAACATTTAATGGCAAAGGGAGAAGGTGAAGGCGTGTTTCCTCAGGATCTTTCTTTGGGTTGGAATATTGACAATTATGGACCTCTTTACATTCCCGAAAAAGGAAAAACTATAGAATTGAATATTAAAACACTTCCATTTTATAAACGAGTTATTGAAGAATACGAACACAATGATTTAAAAGTTATTGGTAATCAGATTCTAATTAATAGAAAAATGAGTACAACTTATACTTTTAAACAAGATTATTATTGGATGATGGGGGATAATCGTCAGAATTCTTTAGATGCGAGATTTTGGGGATTTGTTCCTTTTGATCACGTAGTTGGTAAGCCGGTATTTATTTGGTTTAGCTGGGATAAGGACGGTAAAGGAATTAATAAAATAAGATGGAATCGTGTTTTTTCTGTAGTGAACGAAAAAGGTGTACCAAAGTCTTACTTAGTTCATTTTTTAGCACTAATAGCTCTTTATATGATTGGAAGTAGAGTAATAAGAAAAAGAAAAAAAGAATAAGTTTTTATCAAAAGATGAATAGTTTTTAACTGTGAAAGCTGGCTTGAATCCTTGTTTCTAAAGTTTTTTGTTTTTGATTTCGTGCTTTTGTAGTTAAAGTTATTAGAAAATTCCAAATCCTGGTATTGCGGTGAGTAGTATTTGGGATTTGGAATTTTTATTTTGAAAATCACCCTATTGTAAAAGATAGTTATATATTTGCGCCAGATTTTGGTCTGTTTTTTCTTAAGAAAAAACAGTTAAAAGGGAATCAGGTGTAAATCCTGAACAGACCCGCTACTGTAAGTTCTATAAAAGTCTTTAAACGTTACTAATGCCATTGTCCGCCGCGGCGGATGAGAAGGTTGTTTTAAAGATGGAACAAGTCAGGAGACCTGCCACAATCACATAGTTTAAGACTTTCGTGGAATAAAGTTGAACAACAATAAACAGACCTGTCATTTTTTATGACGGGATTCTTTCTTATTGCTTTTTTGATTATTACGTCACGGAGTTTACTTAATTCATTTAGTGATGTATACTATTAAAAAAAGAGCTTTATTTATTCTTATCGCAGTTGTTTCTATTTTTCTTCAGTCACGAGTATTAAAGAGCTGTTTTCAGGCTTTTAAAAGATTTGTTCCGAGAAGAGGATGTTATAAAGAGTCGATCCTTAGAGTAACCTCTTCTGTAAAATTACGGAATGCATTTAGCGATCATTTTACTGCTCTCTCCTCATATTTCTACACCATCTCAATAAAAAACTGCACTAATCCCGATGCTGAGTGGCACTATATAATTTACAGATACGATATGGCATCCGGTTGAAGATTAAAATTATAAACCTCCCTGCAATTACTTCAATTTTTATTGTGATTATCAATTCCAACTTAAATAATACCACATGTTTAACAATACCTCCCAATATTTCCGGTTCTTATTCTTTTTTATTGCGGCACTCTGCCTAACCAACTGTTCTGAGGATGATACAGCAAAAGAGGATAACAATCCGGCTCCGGTAAGTTCCGATCTGGCGCTTAACACGCAACGATTTGCAATTTTAGCTATAAATGCTACTATCAATGCAGCTACGGAAGCTACCTACAGCTGGAGTGTTTCAAAAGCGACATCCGAAAACTATGTCTTAACCAATATTGCCGAAAAAGAAGTGCTGTTTGCTGCAGCAGAAACCGGGGTTTATGAATTAACAGTAGCTGTAAATAACAAAGGGAGTTTAAAAACACAAAAAGCAGTGATTACAGTAACGAAAGAAACGAAGGAATATAAAGCCTATATCGCTAAGGTATTCGAGTTTAAACCCGCTCCGGGACAGTTTATAAACGATCTTCCGGCTGCAAATGACGGAGATAGTGCCGAAAGAATTTTGTCAAGAGCCAATACTTATTTAGCCAAAAAGAACGGGGATTTGATTTCGCTTGGAGCCTTTGGTGGTTATGTTGTTTTTGGGTTTGATCATACTATTGTTAATGTAAAAGGCAAACGTGATTTTAGAGTTCTGGGCAATGCATTTTGGGCAGAAGCCAACCCTAATTCAAATAGTACAATGCGTGGCGGAAGTAGTGAGGCAGGAGTTATAATGGTTTCTTATGATAAGAATAAAAACGGTCTTCCCGACGATGAATGGTATGAAATAGAAGGAGGCGGACATAAAATGCCTAAAACGATTCAGAATTATGAAATTACATATTATCGTCCGGATCCTAATAAAAAACCGGTACCGGGAGGAACTACAGGCACAGTAGGTTTTGTTGATATGGAATATATCTATTGGAAAGATAATCAGGGAAAAAACGGTTATCTGGTACAGAATAATGCTTATAATCATTCTTTAGATTACTGGCCAAAATGGCTTAAAGATCAAGCGTCTATCACTTTTAAAGGAACAAGATTACCGGATAACGCTGTAGATGAAAGCGGGACCGGAAGTTACTTCGTACAATATGCCTTTTTGTACGGTTACGCTGATAATGCTCCAAATGCCGATGACAATTCAGCAATAGACATCAACTGGGCTGTAGATAAAAACGGAAACAAAGTGCTGCTTCCGGGAATTGATTTTGTAAAAGTGTACAACGGCCTTAATCAGCAGGCGGGGTGGCTGGGAGAAACTTCGACTGAAATAATGGGAGCAACCGATTTGTATCTGTCAGGAGAAAGTATTCCAACGCGATAGCCCTATTCAAAAATGTGTTAAACTAAATTATTATACCAGAATTATGAAAAAAAACTTTGCCCATTTATTATTATTTGTTTTGGCATCGGTATTTACCGCATGCAGCGATGACGATAAGAATGATGCCAACTCAGGAGAAGGACTAGTTATACCAATAGCAGTAAAACTTCAGGGAAAATTTGAAGTAGCGACCTTTAATGTTTTGAATATTACCGCTTCTGCCGAAACGAGTAACCCAAATTACGAGTGGGTGCTTAAAAAAAATCCTTTCAATCAAACTAAAGATTCTGTTGTAGGGACTACTAAAGATTTACGATTTATCGCTTTGTATCCAGGGGCTTATGAATTAACGCTAAATGTTACTGAAGGAGATAAAAAAGGAACAAGCGCAACAACGGTCAATGTAATTAACGAGGCTCAAAATTACAATCCTTACATCACAAGTATTTTCGATTTTAGCCCGGCACCGGGTATGTTTGCCAATGATTTGTACAAAGACGGATTTGCAAAAACCGACGTTATGAGGGTAGCATTGGGAAGGATAAATGAAACAAGTGTGGGATATCCAATTGACTTAGGAGGCTTTGGAGGTTCAATTGTAGTTGGATTTGATCATTTGGTAGTTAATCTTCCGGGAAAGAAAGATTTCAGAGTTTATGGCGCAGATCTGAGTGATAAAGCGAATCCGCCAGCTCCGGGATTAATCTATGTGGCTTATGACAAGAATGCAAACGGAAAACCGGATGATGATGAATGGTATGAGATTATTGGAAGTCAGCACGCAAAAGAAAATACGATTAAGAATTTTAAAATTACATATCAGAAACCGGCAGTAGGTAAAAAGGTTGTAGTAAGCGGACCAAACGATCCTTTCTTAGATCGTGAACATCTCTATTGCGAGAACAATCAGTCTCAGACTTACTTTTTGCCAAGATCTAAAACTAAAAAGGAATATTATCCAGCCTGGGCAACTCAAACCACCGCTGTTTATGAAGGAACAAAGTTAAATGTAAATTTTGCGGCAGTACGTCCCGGACAAACTACTTTGTGGAATTTCGATGCTCCGGAATGGGGGTATGTTAATGCTAAAAGCCCGGATATTGATATTGAGTGGGCGGTTGATAAAAACGGCAATAAAGCTAATCTTCCCGGAATTCATTTTATAAAAGTGGTGAACTGTGTGAGTGAGCCAATGGGACTTTGTCATCAACAATCGTCAATGGCTACAAGGTTCTCAGGAGCTGCAGATCTTCAGATCATAAAAAAATATAATCTAAAAAAGTAAGAGAATAAGAATATGAAAAAGTTTATAAAATATACTTTATGCCTAATGGTTATTAGCGTTTTTTACAATTGTAGCAACGATGATGCAAAACCTGATTCTATAATAGAAGAACCTAAACCCGAGCCGATTAAAGATCCGTCACTTACTTTGAAATTGCAAGCTGATTTTAAGACAGAACGATACAATGTCGTTGCTATTGATCCGGAAGTAGTTATTGAGAATGCGAATGGAGCTACTGCACAGTACAAATGGACTGTAAAAGTAACTGGCAAAGATGGTGTTGCCAAAGATTCTGTTATTGGCGAGACTAAGACTTTAAAGTTTATAGCACCAAAAGCTTTGAGTTATGATGTAGCGCTTACGGTAACCTTGAATAAAGTAGTAAAACAGGCAGCAACAAAAGTATCCGTTGCCGAAACGGGTAAAGTCTATACGTCAAAAGCCTTTTCGATTGTTGATTATGTACCGGCTCCGCATTATAACAATGACAGCTTTGAATTTGCAACAAAAGCAGAAGCGATAGAGAATGCACAAACTAATCTTACTGACGGAAATCTTGTTGATTTGGGCACTTTTGGAGGTTACATTGTGACAAAATTCGACCATACTGTGATCAATGCTTATGGTAAAAGAGATTTTACAGTTCAGATGAATCCCATTTCTAATTCTTCAAAATTTTCTCCGGTAAGTATCGCGGTTGCTTACGACGCAAACAAAAATGGTATTGCAGAAGACAACGAGTGGTATGAGATTGCCGGAAGCGAGTATTACAAATCGTCTACAGTAAAAAATTATGAAATTACTTATTACAAGCCAGATGTAAACAAAGCAGCTGTCGCAGGAAAATCGGATTGGCAATTTGACAAGGAGTATCTGAAATGGACCAATAATAAAAATGCCACCGGTTTTATTACCAGAACTAAAAAATGGAGACGTTACAACTATTATCCACAATGGATTGGAGATTCTTATACGTTGAAAGGTACAAAAATCAATTTGCCTACAAAAGATATTAGTGATGGAGAAGGTGCAGCATTTAATGTGGGAACTTTTGAATGGGGCTATGGCGGAATCAAAGACCCTTCGATAGACATTAGTTGGGCCGTAGACAGTAATGGTGTGAAAGTACACTTGCCGGGTGTAGATTTTGTCAAAGTATACGTTCCTACATTCACAGAGATTGGGGCACTTGACCTACTAACAAACTCTTTTAAACAGGTTGAAGATCTAAATTTTGCTGCAGGCAAATAACCAAAGAAGTTTAGTCCGTTGGATGTAAATTCATTTTAACGCATAGTAACATAGGTTCTGTATTCATAAAAAAGACGTTTCACTTTATTGAAATACACATAACCTCTTATGTGAAAGAAATAGATTTCTTTTTTTGTTCCCTTTTTAGGCCTAAAAATCTATGTTTCTATATGTTAAATCTTTTGTTTTTTAATTACACCCAATGGGCAAGTTTAAATAATACTGTTTTATTAACTAACCAAGTATATTAATCCTAAATTTTATAAATAATGAAAAAAGTACTTTATTTTTTGACAGTAGGTTTGATGCTGGGACTTTCGTCTTGTAGCAATGATGAAAACCTTTCAAACAACGAAAGCGGCAATGCAGCAGTAAAAAGCTCAAGTGTTACTTCTAAAAAAGCAGTGACTGATCCGGCAGTAGGGACTACTTCTACGCTTAACCTGACCAGTTCTTTATTAACCAGCGGAACATCAACAACAGGAGGGAAGTACTGGCAGAATACTTATGTGTCGAATACAAACTTAACAGTTGATTTGTTTACATTTTCACATACAGCAACATCAGCAGGTTATAACTACTGGGACGGTTTTATTGTATCTAATGTAAATGATATTACAAATTATGGTTCAGGAGCAGGTTCTGGCGGGTCTAATGGTTGGGTTGCAAATCAGTGGGGAGCTATGGCAGGAAGTGGTTTTGGTACTTCATCAACTATTGCTGCAGGAACTCCAGGAACAACTGGAGACCCTTATATTGTAGCTTACTGGTCAAGCTACACAGATCCAAAAAATCCACAGGGAACTACGTTTACAGAAGCAGGTTTCTCTAACTGGATTAAAATTGGAAACACAGGATTGTATCAGATAAAAGGACTTAAAATCAACAATCATCCGTGGCCATATTACGGTTGTTTATATGGAGACGGTTTTGCTCAGGCATTTTCTTCAGGAGATCATTTTGAATTATTGATCTACGGTGTAGATTCAAGCGGAACTATTACTGCTCCAATCACACAATCATTGGCAGATTACACAGGAGGTTCTTTGGTAATGCCAACAGGATGGGTGAACGTGAGTGCTACAGCGCTTCAAGGTTTAGGAGATGTTAAATACCTTGTTTTTCAAATGGCTTCAACAGATTCACATCCGATCTACGGAATGAATACTGCGGCTTATTTCTGTTTGGATAAATTGTCTGTAAAAAGAATTCAATAAACAAACATTTCAGTTATAGAAAAGGAGCCATCAAAAAATGGCTCCTTTCACTTCATTTAAATACACATATCTTACTATGTGAAAGAAATATATTTTTCTTTTTAGTTCTCTTTTTACAGCTAAAACCTATGTTTCTATGTGTTAAAATATTTTTTTAAAAGGTTTATGTGTACCAAAAAAATCTGCCAAATCTGCCAACCCGAGCGATAGCGAACAGGCGAAGCAATCTGCTAGAAAAAAAATAAAACTTCAATAAACGATCATCGCTTATTTTTTCTTTAAACACCTTCCTCGTGGTTCATCGCCTTCATGAAGCACTATTTCAGAATGCAGAAACTCCGCTGCATCAGCAGAATCTTTTACCTTTTTTGCACTTCGTTTAAGCATTTCTGATTCATATTCCGTCAGTACACTTTCTCGTATTCCACTTTTTCTCCATTGCGATAACGGTCGGCATCCTCTTACGATTCCACGTGCCAGAGAGAGTGCGTCCAATAAGGCCTGATTTGCACCTTGTCCTTTAAAAGGGCTCATCGGATGAGCCGCATCACCAATTAAGGTCGTTTGTCCGTTTTTAGTTAGTAATTCTGAATGCAGTAATTCTCGGTCGTACACCGGATAACCAGAAATTTGAGTTTCCATAGTTGCCAATAAAATTTGCGGAATAGGATCATGCCATTGCGTTCTGCGACAGGCTTCTTCTTTTAGTGCCTGAGGTCCTTGATTACTAAGTCTTTTAGCTTCCTCTTCTGACATTGGAAAGCTCAGTTGCCACATTACTGCATCAGAAGTGTAGGGCATCATATAGATTCGTTCATTACCATTAGCAGTTTGAAAGACAGTTGCCGAATCCAGTAAAGAACTGTCAAGACCCTCGAGATTTGCTAAAGGACAAATACCTAATATTACAATGCATCCCAGATAACGTAAAGGTGTTGTGTCATCACCGATTAATAGTTTTCGTACTGAACTTCGAATGCCGTCAGCTCCAACCACTAAATCGGCTGTAGCGTTTTTTATTTTTCCATTTACTTCAAATTTTAAATCAACCTTTTGATCTTCGGATTCCTTAAAATCGATTAGTTGATGTCCCCATTGTACCACTTCATGACTGCCAAGCTGTTTCAATAATGCCAACCGTAAGTGTTGTCTTGCGATATGCATATTGGTACGTTTCGGAGCTATTTTTGTATCGGAAGGAATCCATTTTCGTATTCCCCATTCACCGATTACTTTTCCTTCTGTGGTATGTACCAAATGTCTTGTTGAAATCACTTTTTCTTCCAAAGAGAAGATACCGAATCCTTCGATTGCTTTACTGGCCTGCTGTAGTGTAAGTCCATAACCTTGTGAGCGGGCGTCAAAATTGGTATCACGTTCGTAAAGCGTAAAAGGAATCCCGCGATGCAGGCAAGCAACAGCCAATGCCACACCTCCGATACCAGCACCAATAATGGCAACATGCGGATAGTTTTCTGTATCAACAACTGTAGGACTAACAGAAGGAATCAATCCCGATCCGTTACAGTTTGTGCAGCTGTTAAGATGCGCTTTAGGACGAGATGGAGGAGTTCCTAAGCCAGCTGCTTTTTCAAACTCCTCTAGTGCGATCTGATAACGGAGACGTACTTTCTTACTGAGCCTTTGACTGTTTTTGCCGCGTCCCAGACATTCCGGACAAATAGTCCAGTTTCCTGCTGCATTTTCTACCGTATTCACGTTTAGTTTTTTTATTTGATTTAGATTCTCCAGTAGTAGAAGAATTTAGTTGCACCTCTTACAAGAGCACAAATTTAAGACAAAAGATTACCAGTGCAAAATGGTTGGGCTTTAGATACTAAAAACAGATTATAAGAGTTATTAAGGGTTACATAAAACCAATAAAGTTTTATGTAGCCGTAGTCTGTATTTGTTACCAATTTATTTTGTTGCTTCTAATGCTAATCTAAACCAATTTTACTTAATAAATGATGAAAATTATAATGAAAATCAAAGTTTTAGTCTTTATACTGTGTGCAGTAACAAATTTGTCTTTTGCTCAGAAAACAGTATTTAATATTAAGTATTCCGAACAATTGGCCGTTTTTGTTTTTCTTCAGAATTTATCTGAGAGCTATCCGGATAATGTTTTTAAAACAGAGTTTCAAAAATCAAAGTACAATACCGAAGAATTTCAGAAATTAGCAACGGAGTTTGACAAACTGTCATTGGACTACAGCTACAAGTTCGAGGAATTTCCGGAAGGCTCTAAAAAGCCAATGCAATCTATCGATTTTTTGAGAAAAAACTTGATAGAGACAAAGAATCTAAAAGATTTTAAAATACGCTCTATAGGAATTGTGACGAACAAAACACTGAACGACCTTACGAGAATTATTGCGGCTTTTACTCCAATTTACAACGAACTGATATACAATCCCAATAAAGAGAAATTCGAAAAACAACTTATTGAAATTACCAAATACGCCAATGAAAATGATATTGAGAAATATTTTGAAACAGGTTTAGTTTTCTATAATTCGAGTTGGGATACCTCAATTCCTTTTGAAATTGCCTTTTATCCTTTACCTAATTCCAAAGGTTTTACGGCGAACTCTTTTGATAACAATTTTATCAGTGCTATTCAGACCGATTTAACAGATTATAAGGATCTTTTTAGTGTAATGCTCCACGAAACCTACCATATTATTTATAACGAACAGTCATTAGAGCTTAAAAAAGTCATTGATAGGAGTTTTAAAGAAAGTAAATCAAAATGCAGCAATTATGCCTATCATTTACTCAATGAGGCACTGGCAACTTCCTTAGCTAATGGTTATGTATATGAAAAATTGAACGGAAAAGCAGATAGCGGTGATTGGTACAACAAAAAATACATCAATCTTATGGCAAAGGAAATTTACCCCATGCTTAACGAGTACCTTTCTCAAAAGAAAGCAATAGACGGAAAGTTTATTGATCGTTATATTGAAATTTATGAAACAAAATTTCCAAACTGGATCGATGAGATGGATAACCTTATGGCTTACAGATATGTTATTTCTGAAAAGGAGAAAGATTTTGATGTTATCAAACAAAAGTACCGTTACCGTTCCAGATCAGAGGATGAAACCGAAATAAGCATAAATGCACTTGAAAAGATGCGAAAATCAAGTCTTACCAAAATGATTATTGTGTCGAAAAACAATAATGAGAATCTAAAGCTAATCAAAAGCAGCTTCAAGGAATTGAAAAACTGGAAATTTAATGCTGCCAAAGAATTTGATTATAAGATTTTATTAGAAGATAAAAGTCAACTGTTCATTATCAATCAAAAAGAATCTACACTAAAAGCCTTACTTGATTAGATAGAAAAACACAAAGTCCGCAAAGTTTAAAAGAAAACTTTGCGGACTTTGTGTAAACTACTAAAGTAAAAGAATGAATTTACTTGCTCACTCTTTTTAGGTCCAGATCCTGAAAGTCAAAACTGAAATCAATATTAGGGGAGATGCCTTTCATTTTAATCGATTGTGCTTTACCGGTTTCATCTAGTGAAAACATTGCAAAGGCATCACAATTCATTGCCTGATACTCCCACCTAATAGCAAATGTATTGGCATTATAAAGAGCCATAGGACCGTTTAACTTGGGTGAGCGATAGGATTTGAACCATAATTGTTTGTTTTTTTCAAATACTTCGATTTCCCCAAACCAATTGTCAGCATAGACACCAATAAAATCTTCGTTTTTCACTTTCAAATTCTTTACCGATTTTACTTTCTCCCAAACATTTTTGGTGACATCATCTCCGGTATTTCTACCTTGTTTCATCCATTCCACAATCTTATTGGTCCAGTCAAAATCGTCCAGTCCTAGATAACTGTCAGAAATAGTATTGGAAACTGCAGTAAAAAGTCCGCCACCGCCATTCTCTGTGTTAGTCAAAATCACGATGCCCAGGTTTAGATCCGGATACATGATAACAACGGATAACATTCCGGGTAAACCTCCTGTATGTGATACTTTTAGATTTCCTTTCACATCGGTTAATCCCCAGCCTAAGCCGTAACCACTAAAATGCGAATTGTATCTTGGATCACGATCTACCTCTTCAACAGTATGGATGCGCCACATTTCGTTGTGATTTTTCACAGAAAACAGTGTTGATTTCAAATCACTTCCATACTGCCCTTTGTTTAGGCACAAAGTCATCCATTTTGCCATATCGGCTGCGTTTGAAATGATTCCTCCCGCAGCACCGTTTATCTGTACTCCAAATCCATCAATTCGTTTTATAGTTCCGGATTCTGATGAATGTGATACCGCCAGATTGCTTTTATCTTTTATCCTGTCGCTTTGTGCAAAAGAATTGCTCATTTGCAAAGGATCAATAATTCGGGTTTGTATAAAATCTTCATAAGTCATACCACTTACTTTGGCAATTAATTCGCCTGCTACTAAATAGAGTAAATTGTCATAATCAAACTTAGTTCGAAAAGCAGAGACTGGTTTAAAATATTGAAAACTAGTTAGAACATCATTTATTGTGAAATTAGAACCATCTGGAAAAAACATCAAATCACCCACGCCCAATCCAAGTCCGCTGCGATGTGTTAGTAAATCCTGGATGTTAAAATTCTCAGTTACATAGTCGTTATACATTTTAAACTTTGGAAGATGATCTTTCACTTTATCCGTCCATTTCAATTTGCCTTCGTCCTCGAGAATAGAAAGCGCAGCAGTTGTGAAAGCTTTGCTATTGGAGGCTATTTGAAAATTTGTACTCTCATTTACGGCTTTTCTTGTTTCGATAGAGGCAACACCATATCCTTTTTGATGAATTACTTTTCCGTCTTTAACAACTGCAATTGAAGCCCCCGCCACTTTAAATTTCTCCAAAGCATCCTGCATTAAAAGATCGATTTTTTCAGATGTAATTTGCGAATAGAGAGGGGGAGAAGCGTAGTAAATAAAGAGCATTAATGTAAACAGACGAGTTACTTTTTTCATAATTTTTTTTGGTTATGGCGTTTTTTTGATTGTTAGTTGGTGTAGTTAAAAATTAACATCCACATCAGCGAATATAGGAATTATCTTTAGAATTAAAGCCTTGTTTGGTAGGTTAAAAGATGAGTAGCGAGTGTTTTTTTACAAGTTCTTTAACGGTTTAGAAGAATACATCTATCTAAAATTTCAACGCTGTTTCAATTCCGCTTTCCAGCCATAAGAATTTTTCCTTCAATTCTGATTTCTCAATTTCACTTTTTAATGATTTTACCGATTGCTTAAAATGCCACCAGCCTTCGTAGTGAATTGGAATTACCGTACGGGGATTTAAAAGTCGTGTCGTTTCAAGTGCCTCCTCACCATTCATAGTAACCCTTAAATTCCTTTTCAAATAAGGAAAAGCTCCAGCTCCAAGGTGCAAAATAACCGTTTCAACCTTCTTTCTTTTTTCCAGTTCCAATAAACCTTCAAAAAGAACAGTATCTCCTGAAATATAAAGACAGCCGCCAGTTTGATTCTCCCATTCTATGGTAAAACCAATAACTTTTCCCATAACTTTATCTAATCTCTTAATATTAGTGTGCTGAGCGGGTATAGCCGTTATTTTCAAACCTTTTACTTTTGAAGTTGAAACAGTATATTCCTCCCAATTGTCAAGACCAATGGTATTATTGTTTTTTAAACGTTTCACCGCATCTTTTGTAGAGAGAACAACAGGCACAGTTTTGATAAATGCCCTGCCGCTTTTGTCTAAATTATCACTGTGGTGATCGTGGCTTAATAAAACCAAATCTACTTTTCCAATTTCGGCTATTGACAAGGCCGGATCAATATATTTTTTTGAAAATGCCAATGGGCGGCTTACATATTGTGGAAAAAAGCCGTCTTTTTTGTCCAGTGTCGGATCTGTAATAATTTTAAATCCATTGATGTTTATTAAAACACAAGCTGTGTCAATATGGGTAATGGTAACTTTCATTTTGTTCTGATTTTAAGGTTAGAAAAAAGGACAAAATTGAGTTTAATAACGGTTTTACCAATTGACTTTGGTCAAGAAATGCGTTTGCGGATTCTGCTGAGCGTCTCCGGAACAACACCTATGTAGGAGGCAAGGTATTTGAGCGGAATCTGCTGAATGTATTTAGGTTGTTCCTCAAGAAGACTCTGATAGTGTTCCTGCGGAGTTTTGGTTAAAAGATCCAGTTCTCTTTTTACTTTTTTATCCAGTAAATATTCAGTTGCGATACGGCCCAGTTTTTTTGCTGTTTCACATTTGTCATAAAGTTTCTGCAGCTGATCGTAAGAGACAGAGTATAATTGGCAATCTGTAAGTGCCTGAATGTAAACCTGTGTTTGAGTTCTGTTGTAAAAAGAATCGTATGCACAGTAAAAGGAGTTTTTGAAGGCAAAATCAAAGGTAATTTCTTTGTCATTGGTAAGTACAAAATAGCGGACAATTCCCGTATCTATAAAAGACAAATAATTCTCCAACTGACTGTTGGTTAAAATTAACTCGTTTGCAGAAAATTGACGTGTTTTGATACAGCTTAAAAACTCGGCGATATCCTTTTCTGAAAAGCCAAGTTTAGCAAAATACAATACTAATGAATTCATTTAAATTGATTCAGAATGGTGTTTGTAGTAAAGATACAAATTTAATGTTGAAGGTTTAAATTCTGCCGGTTCCCAAAGCTCAATTTTGTTACCGTCAGCATCCATAGTGTGAACAAACTTCCCATAATCATAAGTCGCAATTTCATCGAGTACCTTAAGTATGCTGAAACCTTAAAAGATATTAATACTAATACTATAAAGTAGGTTTTTTCTTTGTTTATTGTATATTTACATTTCAATCTAAATACTTAATTAAATGGGAATGATAGGAAACTTACTTCGAGCGAGTAAAACAAAACTTGAAAATTACATCAAAGATAGCGCTACTTTAGAGCATGATATTTACAATGAAAATGCGCCTTTAGATGTAACAATTATTGATATTGATAAAGCTTGGGATGGAATTGTTTTTTTACTAACGGGTGACAGTGCTTTAAATTCTCCAAAACACCTTTTTTATAAAATTTTGTTTAGTGGCCAAATAATTGATAATGAACAGGATTTAGGATATGGTCCAGCTCATTATTTAACACCTGAACAAGTCATAGAATTTAGTAACAAAATTTCTGAAATCACAACTGACGATTTAAGACAAAAATACGATCCGCAGAAAATGCAGAAATTAGAGGTTTATCCAGAAATTTGGGAACGTGATGGAGATGAAGCTTTTGATTACTTAAATGAATATTTTAAAGATATACAGCAATTTTACTCTGATGCTGCAAAGAATAAAGAAGCAATTGTAACTTATATTAACTAAATTAACTACTTCTTCAAATAAAATAAGAGCTCGATTATTAATAATCGAGCTCTTATTTTATTTACTTATGATTAACCATTCACAATTAATTCAAACTGGTTCCCAAAGTTCAATTTTATTGCCTTCAGCATCCATAATGTGTACAAACTTCCCATAATCGTAGGTGGCAATATCATCAAGTACCGTTACCCCGTTTTCTTTAAGCTGAGTGACAAGAGCTTCAATATGTTGTACCCGATAATTAATCATAAACTCTTTTTTGGAAGGCAAAAAATAAGGGTCATCTTTTTTAAACGGGCTCCATTGAAGTGATTCTACAACGTCTGGCGCATCTATTTTTCGGGATTCAAAAGTAGATCCCCAATCGTTGACTTCGATTCCTAAGTTTTTGGCATACCATTCTCTGGTTTCCTTCGGATTGTCTGAAAAAAAGAATATACCTCCAACTCCCGTTACTTTTGGAGTTTGGTCAGAAGAGGAGTGGTCGGTTTGATTTTTTTGGTCTTCCATAAGATTTGTTTTTAATACTAAGATAAAACTATTTTTTTTGGTAAAGTCAAAATTTAGCCCCTTTGAGGAGATGCACAAATTCTGCAAAAAAACTCCAATTAAAATCTCAATCACTCGAGTATGCCCTCTTTCAAAATGATAAAAAATGAATAGTAGAGATTAGTCAACGGATTTAATAAATCTAACACTATCATTCCTAATTGAATTCCAATCCCAAAGTTGTATTTGATTTAACAGAAAATCCTTTGTGAAAAAAGCACCCGCTTGTTCAAATCCAATCCAATCGTAGCCATCGTGTTCCTCTGATATTTTAATTTGATTTGTAATGAGTTCACTGTAGTAAATAATTCCTGTAATCTGACAATCATCGCTAGGCATATAATTCCAGGTGTCAATTACTTTAACAGGTCTGATCTCGAGATTTAATTCTTCTTTAATTTCTCTTTTCAATGTTTCTTCCGCAGTCTCTCCAAATTCCATTCTGCCACCAGGTAAATCCCATATTTTAATTCCCGCTACAAGGTTATAGACAGCTAAAAAAGTATCGTTCTTTATAATCAAAGCCTTCACTGAGAAGAACATTTGTTTCTTCATATCAATTTATTTTTGACAACATTATTAGTTGTTTTTCTAAAGAGATCAGTCTTTTAATCCTTTCCCTTCAAGAATCTGATCGATCACTTTTTCAACTCTTGATGCTCTGGTTGTAGAGTTTTTAGGAGATGAAAAATACAGTAAATAAGCACGTTGACGTCCCGGACTTAAAGCTTTAAAAGCAGTTTCTAAAGCCTTGTTCTCGTCTAACTTCTCTTGAAATTCTTCGGCCATCTTAAACTCGTCCGTTTTCTTTAATTTAACTTTTAAGCCTGCTTTTTCTACTTCGATAGCCTGATAAATATAGGTTTTCAAGATTGTTTTTTGAGCAACTATTTCTTCAAGATTGGCAAAGCGAATTTGTCGTGCTGCCTGTACATTTTCACTTTGATGGATAAGAATCTGATCGGTATCTGCCAATAAAGCACCTTTAAAAAACAAAAATGCACAGTAATCCTTAAAAGAGTGGATTAAAACAATATTGCTATCATGAAGAGTGTAGCAGGCGGTACCCCATTTTAATTCTTCGGTCAACTGGCAATCCAAAGCGATTTTTCGCAATTCGTCCAGTTCTTTCTGCCATTTTTCGGCATTCTCAAAATAAAAATCAACTTTTGGATTCATAAGCACAGTTGTTAAAATTCATTTAAACGTTCAAAGCCCCTCTAAAACCTCTTGCGGCATAATAAGAGTCAGCACCGTTGTGATAGACAAATACGGTATTGTAACGAAAATCAGAGAATAGCGCGCCTCCCAGTTTACGAATTTCAATAGGTGTGGCGATCCAGCTTGAGGTTTTAGCATCAAACTTACCGAGTTTTTGAAGCTGTTTGTATTGTACTTCATCTAAAAGCTTAATTCCCATTTCCTCAGCCATATTTATGGCACTTCCAGCAGGTTTGTGTTCTTTTCTTTTTTCTAAGGCTTCATGATCAAAACACAAACTTCTGCGGCCTTTTGGGCTCTCGGTCGAACAATCGAAGAAAGTATACTCGTTTGTTTCCGGATTAAAACCAACTACATCTGGTTCGCCTTCTGTTCTTTCCATCTCATCAAGGGACCATAGTTTTCCCGGATTTGCTTCCAGTTTTTTCTGAACGTCGTCCCAATCCAGGCCTTCGTGTCGGTTCATGTTATTTTCAAAACGAATTCTTAATACTTTCAATAATTCTTCACTTTGTTCTGCTGACAGTTTGTTTTTCATTTCTTTATATTTTAGGGGATAAATATTTTAATAAATGCTTTTGTTTTAGGGTTTACCAAGTCACAAAAAATTACGCACTCACTAAAGCTGTTTTTCTTTCTGTAGGTCTGTAGTACCAGGATACAATCGTAAGAACGATAAGCAATACCGGGCCGAATAATTCTTTTGGATGATCTCCGACAGCAAAATGTGAAAAAACGGCACCACTCATGGCAAAAAAGAACCCGGCATAAGCCCATTCTTTTAATAAAGGAAATTTAGGAATCAAAATGGCAATAACACCCAGTAATTTCCAAACTCCAAGCAGTGTTAAAAAATACAAAGGAAACCCCAAATGCTGTATCATGCCTTCCTGTTCTTTTATTTTTAACATTTGTACGATTCCAGTTGCGGTCATTCCTAACGCCAGCCATAATGTCGCAACCCAATAGATAATTTTGTCTCTTTTTTTCATGATTTTATAATTTAGTTTAAGTTAGATTTAATATTCTTAAAAAGATGTTTCACTTATTCAAAGCACATATAGACTGCTATATGTTAGAAATATATTTCTATGTGTTTAATGATTTTTTATTAATACACCCAACGTTTTAGTTTAGTTTATTAGCAATTTCCTGCAATCTGTTGTGTGCCATATTGATTCCCTGAGCAAAAGGCAGTTTTAACATCTGATCTCTGAGTGCAGCAGATCGGTAAATAATATGCATTTTTAGAAGGCTGGTTTCAGCTGTTACAGCTTCAAATTCAAGAAACTCAAGCTGTGGCGGAAAAGGAGAACCTTCCATTTCAAATGTTCTTGTGATTTTCTCCTCCGGAAAAAACTCGTGAATAACTCCATTGGCTTTAAAAACAACATTTCCTTTGGGATCTGAAGTTTCAAATTGCCAGCCTCCGTATTTTTTGTTCTCGAGCTTTAGCACTTTCGTTCCCATCCATTGTTCGACAATTTCGGGTTCGACATAAGCCATAAATAATAATTTCAGCGGAAGATCAAATTCTCTTGTAATTACTAAGTCTTGTTGGCCATCTTCGGCACTAATTTTTGTTTTTCGTTCCATAAATAGGTTATTGTTTTGGTTTATAGTTTTTCATGATAGTTTCCAGTTTGTTAAAGCGATCATCCCACATTTGGCGAAAAGGCTCTATAAAGTCGGCAACTTCTTTCATTTTTTTGGCGTTGGTGAGGTAGTAAATTTCTCTTCCATTTTGCGTTTGCTCCAACAACTCACATTCCGTTAATATTTGAATGTGTTTTGATATCGTTTGTCTTGACGAATCAAAATTTGCCGCAATAACCCCCGGAGTCATTGACTGGATTGCTACTAAGCTTAAGATTGCCCTGCGGGTAGGGTCGGCAATTGCCTGAAATACATCTCTACGAATTTCCATTATGCAGTTATTTGACTGCTAATTTAGTGCAGTTATTTGACTGCGCAAAATTTTTTACGATATTTTTTTAAAATATTTTTTTGTAATTACTAGATTACCAATGATTTCAATGCTTTTGGAGGATAGAGTTATAGAATAGTAGTAGGACAGATTGGAGTTAACGGTTTGCGATTTTTAGTTCCGTTCTGGCCAGAAAGAGTATAATTGCAATTTCTGCCAAAAAATAAAATACGGCTAAATAGGTGATATGGGTATAAAGATATAACAACAGGCCTGCTGTGAAACCACAATATAAAAGGTTTGCAAAAGCAATAATTTTAAGGCAACCACGCCAGTTTTCTTTGGCAAGCCAATAACTGGCAAACGAAGAAGCCATAAGCAGGCAGGCTAGAACAGCAAGAAGATAGAGTGTTTTTTTGGGTACGCCAAAGTAGATTTCCAATTCAACCAATACTACGCCCAATAAAAGGGTAGAGAATAAGGCTCCTAAACCATCGATTAGAAATATTTTTTTTGAATTTAAAGACATAGGTTCAATTGGGATTCATTTGTTAGCATGTATTAAAATTAGGTTTAAAATGCTAATTCACAAAAGTTAAGCAAAATAAAAACCACTCTTTTCGGTTTAAAAAGAGTGGTTTCGTTGTTTTAAGGTATAAAACATTATATTTTTTTGAGGGTAATTTTCATTTCTTTACTGTCCAGAATCAGTTGCTCTTCTGTAATAGTACTTTCACAAGGATAAGGAGTACCGGTTTCATCTTTAATTACTAAATTCTTTCCACCTTTTGTCAAAGCATAAGTACCATCATTAATTTCTTGTGTAAGAAATCCGGTCACGTGCCCGTCCTCAGTAAATGTTAGTGTACCTTGAGTTATAATTACATTTTTCAGAGAATCTGAAAGCGGCGTTTTAGGATCTACAGCAGTAATTTTCCAGGAGTTTACCAATTTATTTCGACTTTTATGACAAGAAACCATTAGCACTGTTAATAATGCAATTCCGAAGATAAGTAATTTAGATTTTTTCATGATTTTGTGATTAGATGTTAAACTACAGAAAATTACAAAATTTATTTTAATTAAAAATCTAAAAATCAAATATTTATAAAATTTGAGACTTCAAGTATCTCATTGTAAGCTAAAATCCAATAAACATTGCGGTTAGTAAAAAGTCTCAGTGTATGAGTGATTTATGATTTTGACGAGTTTAGGACAATTAGTTTAGTGTCAAAGCTCCCAGAATTTCTTCATACATAAACGGCCCGCCGGGGTATTTGGCAGTATAATCCAGATTCATCCAAACCTGACCACGCTCATCCATATGGTAATGAATCTTTTTACCATAACTTTCCTTCACAAAAAGAACATTTTTGATCAGGTAGTTTACTTTTTCTAAGTCGATGGCTGAACCAATAAGGATCTCAGGGTAAATATGTCCTTTGGTATGTATTAATCTCGGAGTTCCGCCAATAGATCGAATGGCAGCTGCCATCAAAATAGAATGATCGTCACAGTCACCGGAAAAATACTCTAATGACTCACTAGCTGTTGCAATATAATCACCTTCTTTAGGGTCATTAACATAATTCCAGCGACTGTTGATTTCCTTAAACACAGCAAAGCACTGAATAATAGTTCTGTAATCTGAATATCCTTTTAAACCTTTGAAATGTTTGGTAGTAGCCATTATTGCAAAATTCCGAACTTTTGGATTCTGATATTCTATCGCATTGATGATTTTTGATTTGTTGGGAAAAGGCAGCAGTTTAGCCACGATGATATCCTGAGGAAATGGATTGTCAGACATGGTATAAATCATCGAATTATAATCTTCAGAGATTTCGCTGAAACCATAATTTCCTATAACGGTTCCGTAAAACAAAACCAATAAATACAGGGCTATGCACAGTATAATGATAGTTCTGAGTAACATTAAAAGAAAGAAAACTGCAGCAAAAACAAATAAAAAGATAAAAACGCGATCTAAATTGAATTTCCATTCTAAATCGATCAGATTCTGATGTAATATGATAAAAATTGGAATCGTAATCAAAAGACTCAATAGCATAATTATAATCCTATCCCAAGGTGATTTCACCTGTAATTTGGATTTTAATTGCGGAAAGTCAATTTTAGGAAAATTTATCATAAGAATCAAAAGCAGTTTTTACAGCGCTTTTACGGTTTCAACAAAAGTACTTTTTTTATCAATAATTCCGAGATCAAATAACTGATTTTGAATTTTAATAAAAGCTTTCTCAGTTAGTTGCTTCTGAGACCACTGTGTTAGTTTTAACCATTCCTGAATGTCTTCTGGTTTTTGATTGAAAAGTTCCGATAAGGTTTTATCAATATTTGGAATCTCAGTAAAATCCTGAGTCGTTTTATTAATGATCTCCAGTATTTTTTCGACAATTTTCGGATTCTTTTTCAAAAATTCGTCTCTAACTGTTATTACAAAGGATGGCCATGGAGTAGGGCAGTCGCCAACTCTTCTGAAAATACCTTTATCCACCAGTGGTTTCGTCATGAAACGTTCCCACATAAAATAATCAGCAGTTTCGTTGGTCAAAGCTTCAACGGCTCCGTCAATGGTATTTATAATTTCAAACTGTAAATTATCGGTTTCCCAGCCGTGTTCATGCGCATTTACATACGCCATCAGCTGCGATCCTGAACCTAGTCTCGAAATGGCTGCTTTTTTACCTTTAAGGTCTTTTACCGTTTCAAAATTTGATTTTGCAGCGACGTGAATTCCCCAAATTAAAGGAGATTGTACGTAGATCTGAACTATTTTGCTGGGGTTTCCTGCTACAATATCTTTTATAATTCCTTCTGTTAAGATAACAGCAATGTCTGCTTCATCATTACGAAGCATCTGACACATTTTGCCGGTACCTTCCGGAATATCTTTCCATTGTAAATCGATATTTTCAGCTTCAAATTCACCATTTTCAATGCAAAGTTGCCATGGTAAATTGAAGTGCTCGGGAACACCTACAATTTTTACAGTTTTCATTCTGGTATAAGTTTAAGTTTGGTATGCGTAATTTAAGTTTATTTGGGGAATTAATTTTTCAACAAATCAGTTCTGTGTTTCTCAGAGAGGCAAGGCTCAGCAAATTCTATTATGGCATTGGATTCATATTCTGATAATATAATTTTTACCATTGAATAATCGATACTTTTTACAATTTCAACTGCAAGAAAGGTTTCGTTTAATGCTTCTGACAAGCAGTTTAAAGCTTTTAATTTTTCACGTATGATTTCTTTATCAAATTCTTTATCTAAAATCAGAACCTGAACGATTGAGTTTCCTGAATGTTCTATTGTTTCTTTGTGAATAAAACACTTTTCATTTTCATCATATTCTGCTCTAAAAGTATCATCAGTTGCAATTAAAGGCCCAAAAAAGGGAATATTATCCAGTTTGAAATATCCTTTTTCTAAATCTATAATTTCGGCCCACATGGTTTCTGAAACTATTTCTTCGAGATAGGTACTGTAATATTTGAACAGGATTTTTTTATGCGTTTCTGCCATTATTTAATTTGTATTTTTTTTATTGAACTAGTTGATTTCACTGATCACGGCTTTCAACGGCGATAGTACAATACGATAACCATCAGGATCTAAGAACATTTTACCATTCTCATTCCAAAAAGGATTGGTTGCAGTTAAGATTGAGATGTTGTGGTGTTCAATTCTGTCTATCAGTTCATTGTAATCTATAATTGATTTCGGGTAAAGCACAATAACATCATCTTCATCAAAGGTATGATTTGCTTTTGTTTTAGATTGTGTAAATTCAAAATGCCAGTCCAATCCGAGCATTCCAAGAAAAACACCATCGTAATTTTTATGATTCTGAAAGTTGCCCAAAACTTCAAAGCCAAGGACATTGACATAAAAATCAACCATTTTTTCAATATTATCGGTATGTCGGGCAACTCTTAAAAACATAAGCTAGGATCTTATCTGGTGAATATGGTGTTCTAAATGTTCTACATAATCGGTCATTAAGAATTTTAAATCAATTTCAGACCCATCACTTAAAATGATTGCATACTCTAAAGCTTTTTTATCAACCGTTTTCATAATTCTTACGATTTGCCGGTTGATAGAAAGCCAAAGCTGTGTCAGATCATAAATGTCCATGGTCTGATACTGATTTAAATTTACCAAATCCATTTGGTTATAAGGTCTGTGATGGTAAGGTTTTTTCAAATAATTAATTTCTGTAAACCGAACCAGATTATGAATTCCGGAATCAACCAAATGCCCAATAATTTCTTTTTTAGACCATTTTCCCAGGATTTTTGCTTCTAAAACTTCGTTTTCAAGAGAAGGGAAATAAGCAGTATTCTCATTCAGTAATCGTTCAAATTTTAAAATAGCGTTTTCCATGAAGTATTTAAATTTCCGAATGGACTAAGTTATTGAATTAGTTTCCTGCCAGTTTATCTAAAGTATAAGCAATAAGCGCGTCTACCGCTTTATAAGGATCTTCGCTGAAAGTTCCTGAAGCACGATTGGCGATGATAGCATTTAAAGATAAGGCGTTATGTCCTAAAAGTGCTGAAAGCCCATAGATAGCAGCAGTTTCCATTTCTAAATTGGTAATTCTTTGCTCATCAAAATTAAAATTATCCATTTTACTGTTTAATTCCTCATCCTGGATGTTCAAACGTAAAACACGTCCTTGTGGTCCGTAGAAACCTCCGGCTGTAGCAGTGATTCCTTTAAACATTTGATCCGATTCGATAATTTTCGCCAGTTTTTCAGAACAAGCAATTGCATAAGGCTTTCCTTTTCTAGCGTCCCAGTTCGTATGCTTGATAAAAGCTTCTTCGATATCAGCATTCGAAACGTCATCAATTAAATAAGAGCGAAGCATATTGTCTAGTCCCAATCCAAATTTAGACATCACAAAACTGTCTACAGGAATATCGGTTTGTAAAGAACCTGAAGTTCCAATTCGTATAATATTCAAAGAAGTCAGATTTTCTTTTGGCTGGCGTGTTTCAAAGTCGATGTTTACCAAAGCATCAAGTTCGTTTATCACGATATCAATATTGTCAGGACCAATTCCGGTTGACATTACAGAGATTCTTTTTCCTTTGTAAATCCCGGTTTGGGTTTTAAATTCTCTTTTTTGTGTTGAATATTCAATAGAATCAAAAAACTGAGTGATTTTTTCTACTCTGTTTTGATCTCCTACGAAAATAATATCGTGTGCTATATGTTCAGGACGAAGGTTTAAATGGTAAACACTCCCGTCCGGATTAAGTATTAATTCTGAATTTTGTATCATTTTTTTTTAAGGTTCTAAGTTTTTTTTAAGGTGCAAAGGAGCAAAGGTTCTAAGGTTCTGAGGTTCTGAGATTTTTGAAAATTCTATAATCTATATTCTATAATCTATATTCTATGAATCAGAAATCTGCAATCTAAAATCATCACCCGCCGACTCTTTTCGTTTTGAATCCTTTAGCTTTAAGGATTTCCATTATTTTGTCGCGATAATCACCCTGAATGATTATAGCCGAGTCTTTAAAAGTTCCGCCAACGCTAAGTTTGGTTTTAATTTCTTTGGCCAAAACTTTAAAATCTTCATCTGATCCTTCGTAGCCTTCGATTATGGTGGTGGCTTTTCCTTTTCGTTTTTCGAATTTGCAGATCATTGGTTCTTTTTGAATAAAAAGAACATGGTCTTGTTCCTGAATTTCTTCAGGTTCGTTGGATTCGACATGATCCGGAAACAAATTTTTTAATTGATCTTGTAAGTCCATGGTTTTTTATGCTTAAAATAAATTCCAATAAATATAGTATGTAAAAATTAAATTCCAAATTCCAATTATGAATTTGGAATTTGGAATTTAAAGATTGGAATTTAATTTATGTTTATTTTTTAATTAAACCTAAATCTACCAAGCGTTCGTATAAATAATCTCCCGCTGTAATATCTTCGAATTTCTTAGGATTCTCGTCATCAATACAGTTTTCTAGACAATCCAGTTTCATATCGCTTACCGGGTGCATGAAAAACGGGATAGAATAACGTGAAGTTCCCCATAATTCTCTTGGCGGATTAACTACCTGATGAATCGTCGATTTTAATTTATTGTTTGTATGTCTCGACAACATATCTCCAACATTAATCACCAACTGATCGTCTTCTGCGATAGCATCAATCCATTCGCCATCATGATTTTGTACCTGTAGACCTTTACCCTGAGCACCCATCAATAATGTGATAAGGTTGATGTCTCCGTGAGCAGCTGCGCGAATCGCATTTTCCGGCTCAGAAGTAATAGGTGGGTAATGAATAGGTCTTAAAATAGAGTTTCCTTCTTTGGCATACTGGTCAAAATAAAACTCATCTAAACCCAAATGTAAAGCCAGGGCTCTTAATACATAAACCCCTGTTTTTTCAAGCATTTGATACGCCTCTTTACCTACAACATTAAAACGAGGTAATTCGGTAACATTTACATTTTCAGGGTACTCCGTTGCATACTTAGAAGAAGCATCTACGTACTGGCCAAAGTGCCAGAATTCTTTTAAATCTCCCTCTTTGCGTCCTTTAGCATGTTCTTTTCCAAAAGATACATAACCTCTTTGTCCGCCAATACCGGGAATTTCATAATTATGCTTAGTTTCTATTGGCAAAGCGAAAAATTTTCTAATTTCGCTATAAAGCTCGTCTACTAACTGGTCGTCTAAGAAATGACCTTTTAGGGCTACGAAGCCAATGTTTTCAAATGCACTGCCGATTTCATTTACAAATTTTTGTTTACGTTTCGGGTCGTCCGAAAGGAAATCACGTAAGTCTACACTAGGAATGTTTTGCATACTTTACATTTTTATTTAAAGATAAAAGGCGTTCTAAGACCTTTCAATAACAAAGGTAGAGAATATTTTAGAATTGAATTTTAAAAGTTATACTAAAATTAAAATTTTCTAACAAAAAGCTATAAAATTGTTATATTTTTCTATATTTGAAATACTAAAAACTAACCGCTAATGATCTTTTACAGACAAGACCTAACTGATACTCAATTATTAGACTTATATAAAAAAATCCTAAAACCGCGACTCATCGAAGAAAAGATGCTGATTCTAATTCGTCAGGGAAAAGTTTCTAAATGGTTCTCGGGAATCGGGCAGGAGGCAATCGCAGTAGGAGTTACCTCTGTTTTAGATGACTCAGAGTATGTGTTGCCAATGCATCGAAATTTAGGTGTTTTTACCAGCAGAAACATTCCGTTACACCGTTTATTCTCGCAATGGCAAGGAAAAGCAAATGGTTTTACAAAAGGAAGAGATCGCAGTTTTCACTTTGGTACTCAGGAATACAATATTATAGGAATGATTTCGCATTTGGGTCCGCAATTGGGGATCGCAGACGGAATTGCTCTCGCACATAAACTTCAAAAAGATAATAAAATAACAGCTGTTTTTACAGGTGAAGGCGCTACTAGCGAAGGTGATTTTCATGAGGCTTTGAATATAGCTGCTGTTTGGAAACTACCTGTAATGTTTGTCATCGAAAATAACGGTTACGGATTGTCGACGCCAACAAACGAGCAATATTTTTGTGAGAATCTGGCCGATAAAGGTATAGGTTATGGTATTGATAGTTATATTATTGATGGAAATAATATACTGGAAATCTATAATAAGCTGGCGCAATTGAAAGAGGAGATGCAGAAAGATCCGCATCCTGTTTTGTTGGAGTTTAAAACCTTTAGAATGCGTGGTCACGAAGAGGCGAGTGGTACAAAATATGTTCCGCAGGAATTAATGGACGAATGGGCTGCCAAAGACCCAGTAGTGAACTATAAAAAATATTTAGTTGAGACAGGCGTGCTTACTCCCGAATTAGATGAACAGTTACACAGTACTATTAAACAGGAAATTGATGAGAATTGGGCAATTGCCAATGCAGAGCCAGAAATCGTTCCTACCTATAGTGATGAATTAAATGATGTTTATAAACCCTATACCTATGAAGAAGTTAAAGCAGATTCAGAAGTAGAGAATATTCGATTCATTGATGCGATAAGCAGTAGCTTAAAGCAATCTATGGAGCGGCATGAAAATTTGGTTCTAATGGGCCAGGATATTGCAGAATATGGTGGAGCGTTTAAAATTACTGATGGTTTTGTAAAGGCGTTTGGAAAAGAACGCGTCCGGAATACACCAATTTGCGAGAGCGCAGTAGTATCTGCAGCGATGGGGTTATCGATTAACGGTTTCAAAGCTATTGTAGAAATGCAGTTTGCCGATTTTGTTTCTACAGGTTTTAATCCAATCGTTAACTTACTAGCCAAATCTCATTACCGTTGGGGTGAAAAAGCCGATGTTGTCGTACGTATGCCATGCGGAGGCGGAACTCAGGCTGGACCTTTTCATTCGCAGACTAATGAAGCGTGGTTTACTAAAACACCTGGTTTAAAAGTCGTTTATCCGGCTTTTCCGTATGACGCAAAAGGGTTATTGAATACCTCAATAAATGACCCAAATCCGGTTTTGTTTTTCGAGCACAAACAATTGTACCGAAGTATATATCAGGATGTTCCTGCAGGATATTATACCATTCCGTTAGGGAAAGCGGCCTTGTTAAAAGAAGGAGAGTCCGTTACTATTATCGCTTTTGGTGCTACGGTGCATTGGGCGTTGGAAACGTTGAGTAAAAATCCTGATATAAAGGCTGATTTAATTGATCTTAGAACATTACAGCCTTTGGATACCGAAACTATTTTTAATTCGGTTAAAAAGACAGGAAAAGTGATTATTTATCAGGAAGATACTTTGTTTGGTGGTATTGCCAGCGATATTTCGGCTTTAATTATGGAAGAATGTTTTGAATATCTGGATGGTCCTGTAAAAAGGGTAGCCAGTTTAGATTCACCGATTCCGTTTACGAAGGCCCTCGAAGATCAATTTTTACCTAGGAATCGTTTTGAAGGTGTTTTGTTAGAATTATTGAAATATTAATTACAAATAGTAAATTGTTTTGCATAAAGAACATTTTTTTTATCTTTAAACCATAAAAAAAATAACTTATGAAAAAACTGTTTGTTTCATTTTTTGCAATTACGGTACTTTTTTCCTGTAATAAAAGTGGCAAGTCTAACGGAGATAAAGAGTTAGATATAAAATTCGACACCTACAAGGATCGCTTTGTTACTGATTTATGGAAGATTAACCCAGGCTGGGCTTCGGGGGTTGGTTATCACAAACTAGACAGCATTTTGGTTGTTCCGGATGCATCTGAGGAAAAAAGACAACTTGATTTCGCTAATGCACAATTAGATTCTTTAAAACAATTTAATCCTGAAGATTTGTCTGATAATAATAAGACCGATTTTCAGATGATTAAAAATCAATTGGAGGCTACTATTTTTAGTGTAAAAGAACTAAAATCGTCTCAGTGGAATCCTTCTGAATATAATGTCTGCGGAGCATTTGCAGAAATTCTAAACGGTAAATACGATACTCCGGAAATTCGTTTGCGTGCTTTCAATGCTAAAATGAATAATGTTCCGGCTTATTATGAAGCAGCAAAAAAGAATATTAAAAATCCAACTGTAGAACATACAGAACTTGCTATAGCACAAAACCTTGGAGGTTCTACTGTTTTTGACGTGGATTTGGCTGCAGCTTTAGAAAAAAGTAAGCTAAGCTCTGTTGAGAAAAAAGAAATGCTGAACAAAGGTATAGTTGCTAAAAAAGCAATTGCTGACTACGTGGATTGGTTGAAAAAATTACCGAATAAAACACCTCGTTCTTTTAGACTTGGATCGGAATTGTACGCTAAAAAATTCAATTTTGATATCCAATCGAGCTATACAGCAGAGGAGATTTTTAAAATTGCAGTAGATCATAAAAAAGACTTACATGAAAAAATGTTTGTTCTGGCGGATAAACTTTGGAAAGAATACAAAGGAAATGAGCCAAAACCTGCAGATAAACTGGATTTAATCAAACAGGTAATTGATAAAATCTCTTTGCAGCACACTACACCGGAGAAATTCCAATCTGAAATTGAAAAACAAATTCCGGAACTAACGGCTTATGTAAAAGCAAAAGATTTATTGTATATTGACCCTTCAAAACCGCTGGTAGTTCGCAAAGAACCTGCTTATATGGCTGGAGTTGCGGGAGCTTCGATTTCGGCTCCGGGCCCTTATGATAAAAATGCCAATACCTATTATAATGTAGGAAGTATGGCGGGCTGGACAGCTGAAAACGCAGAAAGCTACTTACGCGAGTACAATGATTATATTTTACAGATTTTAAACATTCATGAAGCTGTTCCGGGGCATTACACCCAATTGGTATACAGTAACCAGTCGCCAAGTATCATTAAATCTATTTTAGGAAATGGTGCAATGATAGAGGGCTGGGCTGTTTACGCGGAGAAAATGATGTTGGAAAGCGGTTATAAAAATTCTGATGAAATGTGGTTGATGTATTACAAATGGAATTTAAGAGCAACTTGCAATACTATTTTAGATATTAGTGTTCATACTAAAAATATGTCTAAAGAAGCAGCTTTGGATTTGTTAACCAAAGAAGCTTTCCAGCAACAGGCTGAGGCAGATGGAAAATGGAAACGTGTTACTTTATCGCAAGTACAGCTGTGCTCTTATTTTACAGGATATACAGAAATCTACAATTTAAGAGAGGAACTTAAAAAGAAAGAAGGAGATAAGTTTAATCTGAAAAAGTTTCATGAGAAATTCTTAAGTTTTGGAAGTGCTCCTGTGAAATACATTAAAGAATTAATGTTGTCTGAGGAATAAAAATAACAATGATTCTATATTTTAGAATCATTGTTTATATGATTTTGTTTTATCTGTGTATAAAACATTTTTTTGAGAGTCGCATCTAACAGGTGCATTGTAAAAAGACTAACAGGTTATTGTAACCAGTTAGTCTTTTTTATTTTTTCGACCTTTTGAACTAAATATTTTTGGACTTTATTTCGGATTTGATTAAATCACTTTAAAACTATTAGTCTACACCATAATTATGTCCTGTGTAAGTTGATAAAAGATGAATTATTATTGGATCAAGAAACTCAATGTTTTCATCATTAATTTGCAAAGACATTTTGGAGCTCCAATACTTTACTTTTAAATCAGCTATTTTAGTTGTAGTCGAATAATAAGAAAAACTAGTTTTGAAAGAAAAGAGATTCTCATTTGTTTTTCTTATTTTTTTATTGATATCAAAGAATAAATTTAGTTCCGTAATTTCACTTATATCCTTTGTTTTTTGCTTATTCTGAAATAAAATTTTATACTTCGGAGAACTGAAAACAGGCTCATAACTTTGCAGTTCTAAAATTAGATCATTATTAGAATTAAAAATTTTAACTAAATTCTTTCTTAACCAGTTAAACTTTATAGTGGAATAAAACAATAATTCATCATTTTTATAAGCAAAAAAACTTTGCTTTTTATCTTCAGTAAATTCTATGGTCATTTAAAGTATTTATTTCGAATTCGACTCCAGTTCAAACAACTGTACCTGACTTTTCAATCGGTCGATCAATAAATTCATCATTCTTTTGTTTAAGCTTGAAGAGTTTTGAATATATGTTTCATATTCTTCAATTGTAAAGAGAGCAATTACAATTCCTTTCAGAGAATTTCGAAACTTAATGTCCTTTTGAATGGAGTTTTCGATAACCTGAAGTTTCTTTTCGACCGTATAAGAATAGAAATCAGCCTTATTTTTATTGACATAGTTGATGAAAACCGCAATAAACAAATCATTCTGAAGTTTTAAAATAGGTCTAATGGTTTGATTTTGAAACAACTCGTCTGCTGAAGATTGAGCACTTATTGTTCCTAAAGTTTCGCCTCTGAATTCTTTTAAAAAAGTGTCTCTCGCTTCCATGTTTTTTCTTTAAATTTAGAAAAAATTCTGATACAAAATTTTTTATTCAAACTAAATATTATGCGATTTCATACCAGAAAATGGGTCAAACCCGAAGATTTAAATCCAAACGGAACATTATTTGGCGGAAAGTTACTCGCCTGGATCGATGAAGAGTTGGCACTGTATACGATTATTCAATTAGAAAACACCAGAGTCGTAACCAAGTACATGTCGGAAATTGATTTTAAAAGTTCTGCCCGACAAGGGGATATTGTTGAAATTGGAATAGATGTTGTAAAATTTGGAAATACTTCATTAATTCTAAAATGTGCAGTACGTAACATGATGACCCGAGAAATCATCATTACCATAGACAAGACTACAATGGTTAATCTCGATGAAGAAGGTAAACCTAAAGCTCACGGAAAAACTCAAATTGAATTCGTAAAAGACCGTCTATAGTTCTTTTATATCTTATACAGCATAAACCTTCTAAAATGACTAAAAAAAATATACTCGTTACTTTATCGTTTGTTTTTCTACTGTCCTGTAATTCAAAAGAAAACAAAGAAATTTACAATCATGCCGTTTATCGTGCGGTTCACAAAGGTGATACAGCAGTCTTAGATATCCATATAAACGACAAGAGATTTTACGGTCGTTATGAAATTTTCTACCATAAAATTGGTAAGGATTCTGGAGATGTAAGAGGAAACATTAAAGGTGATACTTTAAGAGGTGACTTTCATTTTATTTCCAATGGAGGTGGCTGGAGAAGAATTCCGTTGGCTTTACTGAAAAAAGAAAACAAATTTATTTTAGGGAAAGGGATAATTGGTACCTATATGAATCTTCCTCTTTTTGTACCTGAAGTACCCATAGAATATAACGAATCAGGGTTTGTTTTTGAAAAAGTTAAGAAATAAACTTCAGTCGCAGTCTCAGTTTTCAGTCTCAGTATAAAACTGAAAACTGAGACTGAAGACTGAGACTGAAAACTAATCTAAATGCCCAATTTTCGAAGGCAATTCGAATATCTCAAGGTCGAAGTATTCTACAGAAGCCATAACATGGTCAAAAATATCAGCCATAATATATTCGTAGTTGGCCCAGCGTTTATCGCTCGAGAAAGCATAAATCTCTAAAGGAACTCCATTTGCACTCGATTGCAACTGACGGCACATCATGTGCATGTCTTTGTTTAAACCCGGATGTGTTATCAAATACTGCATGATGTATTTTCGAAACAATCCTAAGTTAGTCATATTGCGTCCATTAAGCGCTAAGGTTTTATCGACACCACGTAAATCATTGTATTTATCGATTTCGGATTGTCTGGTTTCAATATAAGAAGCGATCAATTGAACTTTTTTCATCTGATTTAAATCCTCATCATTCAGAAAACGAATACTGCTGCTTTTGATCAAAATATGTCTTTTAATACGTCGTCCATCTGACTTCTGCATACCGCGCCAGTTTTGAAAAGAATCAGAACTCAAAGCATAGGTTGGTATTGTGGTAATCGTATTGTCAAAATTTCGGACCTTAACAGTCGTCAGGTTAATCTCGATAACATCTCCATCCGCACCAAACTTATCCATCGTAATCCAGTCACCAATGCGAACCATATCGTTTATAGCTACCTGAACACTCGAAACAAATCCAAGAATAGTATCCCTGAAAATCAAGATGATAATAGCCGAAAGTGTTCCTAAGATGGTCAGTAATTCGCCTTGCTTGATTCCAAATAACTTTGAGATAATAATGGCAACTCCAAAAATCCAGAGCACGATCATAATAACCTGAACGAAGCTATCAATAGGTTTATCGCTGTATTCCGGTTTTTGTTTTAAATAATCACGTAAGGCATTAAAAATGGTTCTGGTAATCCACAATCCAAGCAAAACAATATAAACACCAACGATTTTTCCAAAAACTGACTCCCAGTATTCGTACTTATCCAGAATAATTGGAACTGCCTTGTAAATAAAGAAAAACGGAATTAGGTATGCCGTGTATTTGGTTGTTTTATTGTGAATCAGATAATCATCAAATTTTGTTTTAGTACGCTGAGCGAAAACAGCAGTCAGTGTAACCAAAACAAATTTTGCCAAATAATAAATAGCATAAGCCAGTATCACCATGATGGCGATATTAAAGATCAGGCTGACATAAGAAGCCATATTGCGGCTCATGCCCCAATCTCTAAAAATAGGGTATAAAAAATTAAATATTTTATCCAAAAGTCTAGGCATTATTCTCCAGGTATTTTTTTTCTACATAAAAAGTTCCAAACGGAATAAGAGAGGCGATCTGTATAATTGCAAAGGTTTTTAAATCCCAATTTTGTGGTTTTTTAAGTAAAAATGCCAACAGCACATATCCGATAAATAAAACGCCATGAGTCATTCCTAATGGACGTAACAGGGTATGATAAAGTTCAGGATTATTGGTTTTGATGAAAAGCATATTGGTAAACAATACTAAATAAGAGATTCCCTCTAAAATTGCAGTAACTTTGAAAATCTTGAGCATATTCTATTTTTTGAGTTTAATACAAGCAAAATTAAGTATTATCGTTGGTTTTTGCGGTATGAATCAGGAAAGTAATTTACTTTTGTAACCTTAAACTTTGACAATGAGTAAACGTGATTTAAAAAAATACCTTGCTGAATTAAACAAAGAGCAGCTCGAAGAGCAAATTATCGAATTGTATGAAAAGTTTAATCCTGTTAAAGTGTATTATGATTTTGCTTTTAATCCAAAAGAAGATAAATTGCTACAGGAATGTAAGGTGAAAATTTCGCACGAATATTTTCCAATTAAAAAAGCTGGAGCCAAGAGACGCCCTAAAGCAAAACTCCGTCGTTCGGTAGCGCAGAAATACATCAAACATTTTATGCTATTAGGAGTAGATCCTTTTGTTGTGGCAGATATCATGCTTTACAATATAGAGATTGCGCAAACGTATTCGTCACAAAATCCGGTGAAGCAGGAATTGTTTTACAAAAGCATCCTGAATTCATTTGAACAAGCTGTGAATTTTTCAATTTCCAACGGAATTTTGCCTGATTTTAAAGATAGAATTATTGCCATTGAACAAGAAACTCTTCAACAAAAATGGAAAAATAAGTATGATTTTGAGGCAATTTTAGAGAAAATTGATTAATAAGAGTAGTTCTCATAAAAAATCTTATTTAAAAAAAACATTTATTTTAGGTTAAAATAAAGTGAAAAACTGTTTTTTCGGTGTATTTTTGCAAAAATCCAAAAATAAACAATGTCTCAAAACACTTTAGAAATAGAAAGAGAAGAGAAAAAAGAACTTTATGCATATCAGAAAGGCGATATCGATGCCATTTTTGAACGTTTAGATAATGCTCCTTCGAAACATCATTTATTATATCAATTACCTACTGGTGGTGGAAAAACAGTGATTTTTTCCGAAATCGTTCGTCGTTATTTAGCTAATAATGATAAAAAAGTGGTTGTTCTAACACACCGTATCGAACTTTGTAAGCAAACTTCAAAAATGCTAAAAGGGTTTGGTGTTTCTAATAAAATTATTAATAGTAAAGTAAAAGAGTTACCGGATCAAAACGATTTTTCATGTTTCGTGGCGATGGTGGAGACATTGAAAAACCGTATCAACGACGAGAAGTTACATTTAGATAACATTGGTTTGGTTATTATTGATGAGGCGCATTACAACTCATTCCGAAAACTATTAAACTCATTCAAAAATGCTTTTATTCTTGGAGTAACTGCAACACCTTTGAGTTCAAACATAAAATTACCAATGCACCAGAGTTACAATGAACTTATTGTGGGTGACACTATTAGTTCATTGATTGACAAAGGATTTCTGGCGCGTGCAACTACTTATAGTTATGATGTTGGATTAACGTCACTTAAAGTTGGTATCAATGGTGATTATACTGTAAAATCATCAGATGATTTATATACAAATACCATCATGCAGGAAAAATTACTGCATGCTTATACCGAACGTTCGTTAGGTAAAAAGACCCTAATTTTTAATAATGGTATTCATACTTCGTTATACGTGTATGAAACTTTTAGAGAAGCAGGTTATGATATCAGACACCTTGATAACACGAGTAGTTCTGAAGAGCGTAAAGACATCTTGCAGTGGTTCAAAAAGACTCCAGATGCGATTTTAACTTCTGTAGGGATTTTGACAACTGGTTTTGATGAGCCAACAGTTGAAACGATTATCCTAAACAGAGCAACAAAATCATTAACTTTATACTATCAGATGATTGGTCGCGGATCTCGTAAATTACCTGGAAAAGATGAATTTACAGTGATTGATCTTGGTAATAATGCTGCTCGTTTTGGTCTATGGAGTGAGCCGGTAAATTGGCAACACATTTTTAAATCACCAGAGTTTTATTTAGAAAACCTACGTGATGACACAGAGATCGAATTGTATTTCAAATACAGCATGCCACCGGAATTACGTGCTAAATTCAGCAAAACAGCCGATGTTACTTTTGATGTTGATGAAGAACATAAATTAATCATCAAACAAAATTTACGATCCAAAGTTGTATTGGATAAATCATTGGAGCAGCATGCTGCGATGTGTGTTGATAATACAGAAACTTTACAAGAAGCAAAATCATTAGGTAAAGAACTTGATGATGATATAGAATGCCGTATCAAACGTTATGCAAAATGCTTAAGCCAATGTAGTAAAAACTACCGTGAATGGCTGGTTGACGATTACAAACTAAAATTAGTTTTACTGATTGGTAAAAAGTATCGTGAAAAAATCATGAACGAACCGGACGAATAGAGATATTTTGTTTCAGGTTTAAGGTTTCAAGTTTTTTGGAATCTAAACAAAATTATATTTTTAAAAGGAGAAATAGCATTTTAGAGTAATTAATTCTATTGCAATTTCTCCTTTGCAAATTACTAGAAATTCATTTTTAAGTTCTCAAAGTACCTGAAACTTGAAACAAATAAAAACAAAATAAACAAAAATAAAAGATGTCTAAACAATTCTCATCATTAGGAATTTCAGCACCAATTTTAAAAGCATTAAGCGAATTGAACATTGTTGAACCAACAGAAATCCAGCAAAAAACAATTCCGTTACTTTTAGCAGAAGCTCACGATGTGGTTGGTTTAGCCAAAACCGGAACCGGTAAAACAGCAGCTTTTGGATTGCCTTTGTTACAATTGATTAATACAGAGTCTCCTATAGTTCAGGCTGTCATTTTGGTTCCAACAAGAGAACTTGGACAACAAATATTTAGAAATTTAGAGGATTTTGGAAAACACATTCCAAACATATCTATCGCTTCAACTTGTGGCGGAATTCCAATAAAACCACAAATCGAGCGGTTGACTCAGCCAACCCATATTGTAGTAGCAACACCGGGACGTTTGATCGATTTAATTCAGCGCAAAGCTATTGATCTAAAACAAACCGACTATTTAGTATTAGATGAAGCTGATGAAATGGTTTCCATTCTTAAAGAAAGTTTAGACGAAATTGTTGCCGAACTTCCTAAAAAGCACCGTACTTTATTGTTCTCAGCTACTTTGCCTGGAACAATCAAGCAGTTGATTCAGAACTATTTAAATAAAAATGTAGTTCAGGTTAGCGCAAATATGGAAACTGCAGGTAATCAAGGAATTGATCATGAATATATTGTAGTAGATCCAATTGAAAAACTGGATGTTTTAATGCATTTTTTAAATTCACGAGAAGGTGAACGCGGTATTATTTTTTGTAAAACCAAAGCTGCAGTCAATAAATTGGCGAAGAATTTAGCAATCAATCGTTTTTCTTCAGGAGCGCTTCATGGTAGTCTATCACAGGGAATTCGAGACAGAATTATGGAGCAGTTTCGTGAAGGACATATCAACATATTAGTCGCTACCGACTTGGCCGCAAGAGGAATTGATGTAAAAGAAATCTCTTATGTGGTAAACTATCATTTACCTGATACTTATGAAAATTATGTTCACCGTAGCGGAAGAACAGCAAGAGCAGGGGCAAAAGGACTTTCATTAACTGTTTTACAAGAGGAAGAAGTAGTCGAAATTCCTGAATTTGAAAATGAACTGGGAATTAAATTCACTAAATTTCAAAAGCCTTCGGTAGCAAGTCTTGAAGAGAACAATACTCTTTTATGGGCGAAACAAATCTTTAAAACAAAACCGAATCATGATATTTCAACAGATTTGAAAACTAAAGTAAAAACTGTTTTTCATCATTTAACTAAGGATGAATTGATTGAAAAATTGTTAGCAAATTATGTTCTGCAGAACAAAGTTGAAGTGGCTGAAAAACCTGTTAAAAAATTCAAAAAGTAGTATTCTGGGCAATTTACTTTGCTAATTTATGTTGTATATTTATAAGGTAATTTTAGTATAATCTTACTTAATAAACAGCGTATATGAAGATAGTAATTATAGGAGGTGGTTTTGCAGGAATCAATCTTGCAAAAGAATTGGTTAACCATCCTCAAATACATGTAACACTTGTAGATAAGAATAATTATAACTTTTTCCCACCACTTATATATCAGGTTGCAACTGCATTTTTAGAACCCTCAAGCATCAGTTATCCTTTTAGAAAATTCTTTGCCGGAAAAAAAAATCTGCAATTTCGTTTAGGCGAATTGCTTTCTGTTGTTCCGGCTGAGAATAAAATTATCTTAAATAATGGAGAATTAACATACGATCATTTGGTTTTTGCAACCGGTGCAGAAACGAGTTATTTTGGAATGGAAAACGTTATGAAAAACGCTATTCCGATGAAAACTTTAAACGATGCCATCGAAATGCGTAACGCACTGCTAAAAAACCTTGAAAAAGCAGCAATTACCAAAGATATTCGCAAACGACGCAAATTGTTAACCATTGTGGTAGCAGGAGGCGGACCAACAGGAGTGGAGGTATCTGGAATGTTTGCCGAAATGCGAAAGAGTATTTTGCTAAAAGAATATCCGGAATTGGAAACATCTGCGAGTAATGTTTATTTAGTCGATGGGGGAGACGCACTCCTCTCGCCTATGAGTAAAGCTTCTCAGGAAGACACTCTGGATGCACTTACTAAATTAGGAGTTGTAGTTAAACTTCATACTCGTGTTACAGACTATATTGATGATACCGTTCATTTCGCTAACGGCGAGACCATTAAAACAAAAAATCTGATCTGGGCTGCCGGAGTTTCTGCTAAAATTTTTGAAGGAATCCCAGCAGAAAGCTATGGCCGTGGAAAACGAATGGCGACAGATGAATACAATAAAGTCAATGGACTCGTAAATATTTATGCTATTGGTGACACAGCCATCACAGCCGGTGATAAAAATTTCCCTGACGGACATCCGCAAGTTGCTCAGGTTGCCATTCAGCAAGGTTTAAATCTGGCTAAAAACTTTAAAGCATTAGTTCAAAACAAACCTTTGAAACCTTTTGCTTACAATGACAAAGGTTCCATGGCAATTATAGGAAAAAACAAAGCCGTAGTTGATTTACCAAGTCCAAAATGGCATTTTAAAGGTTTTTTTGCCTGGGTTATCTGGCTGTTTATCCATTTAATATCTTTAATTACTTATAGAAACAGATTAAATACATTCTGGAACTGGATGGTCGCGTATTTTGCAAGAGATCAGTCTTTGAGAATGATTATCAGACCTGATAAAAGATCTTAGAAAATAAATCCCAATCATTTAAATTTCAAATTCCAAAAAGAAAAAAGATACAAACTATATTATAATTAAGAAGCCAGAATCGTAATAGAATCTGGCTTTTTTATGCTCAATGAAATACTCACAATTCTTTGGAATTTGAAATTTAAATGATTGGAGTTTAATAATCTTTAGTGACCAATCACAACATCATCATCCTTAGAAACTTTTACTTTTTGTTTTATAAAACGCTTACCAATATTTAAAACAATAAAAGCTGTAATGGTAGTTGTTGTCATAATGGCCACCATTGGCGCAACAGAATTCTTTACAAAAATTCCAACAGCAAATGAAGCCAAAGCTCCTAAACCAAGCTGAATAGCACCCATTAGAGCCGAGGCACTTCCCGTATTTTTAGCAAAAGGAGCCAAAGTAAGACCTGCAGTGTTTGGGTTTGAAATTCCCAGACAAGCCAGGAATAAAAATAACATTCCAATAGTTTCATACAATCCTAAAAGGTCATTTAAAGCCAAAATAAGGAAAATAATACTAATGACAGACTGTGAAATCAACGCACCAAAAATCATTTGTTCGCTGGAATATTTCTTCAGTAAGGCCGAATTTAACTGACTTGAACCAATAAAACTAACCGACATAAAAGCAAAAATCCAGCCGTAAGTTTTAGCATCAACGTTATAAATATCCATAAAAACTATAGGTGAGGCCGCAACGTATGAAAATAAACCCGAAAAAGCGATAGCCCCTGTAAAGGCGTAAGTGTAGAACTGAGGTTCTTTAAGCACTTTTAAAAAGTTGGTAATAATCGGCTTTGGTTTTAACGATATTGACGTATCCGGTTTGTAGGTGTCAGGTAAACCAATTTGAGACGCTATAAGAATTGCAATTCCCATGCACATCAAAATAAAAAACACAGTATGCCAGCCGTAATCTTCTGTAACATAACCACCAATTGTTGGCGCCAGCATAGGAGAAAGCCCAACGACAAGCATTAATAAAGAGAATACTTTCGGAATATCTTTTACAGGAAACAAATCCCGAACCATGGCTACAGAAGCTACTGTTGCTGCACAACTTCCGATAGCCTGAACAAATCGCAAAAGAATAAAGGAGTCAATGTCAGTTACATAAATACAGCCTAAAGAAGCCAAAATATAGATCATCAAACCTATAAATAAAGGCTTTTTTCTTCCAAAACGATCTAATAATGGTCCGTAAAGTAATTGTCCGGCCGAAATTCCAATAAAATAACTCGATAAACTCATCGAAACTTTGGCGACTGAAGTATGTAAATCCTTTGCTATACCTGAGAAACCAGGCAGATACATATCAATTGAAAAAGGGCCAAGTGCTGTTAAAGAACCTAAGATAAGGATGAGCTTAATGTATTTTTTTGTTGTCATTTTCTTAAAAAATTGCTTTTCATTTTTTGCAAAGGTAAAGATTTCATATCTTGTAGTGTGATTTAAACCTTTTTTAATAAAAGTTTGGGTGTATTACGCATAAATAGATTGCCAAAAATCATTTTAATACTAATCTTTAAAATTTTAAATTATGAGAAATTACATTTTATTATTTACACTTATCTTTACCACAATTTCATTTGCACAAACAATTACTTCTAAAAAAGAAGACGCATCTCCGGAGCAATATGCTCTGCTGCAAAAGGTCAATCAGTATTATCCGGATATTACGTTAAGTAAAACGGTTACTAATTTTTACGCCGACGGTAATATCATTGACACGCATCAGGAATTTGATTTGACAACTTCTAAATTTTCAAGTTATAAAATTGGACTTGAACCAGACAATAAAAAATTATTGTTTGAGTATGTTTCTGACGCAACCGGAAAAGTTTATGGTGACGTTACCATTTTTAAAGGAAATGCACTGAGAACAACTTTTTCAGAAAAGAACAATGAAATAAATGTTGCTCTAAACGGAAAATCGGTTTATTTGAAAAAATTAAAATAATTTTTCAAATACGGGAAATATGGAGCACCACATATTTTGTGGTGCTTTTTTTCGTTTATATTTGATTGATAAATTTTACCTATTTTAAAACTCATGAAAAAAATTCTTCTATTATTGATTCTCGTAAGCTTTCAATCGTATGCGCAGGCCAATAAATTTACCGGAACCTGGAGCACTGAAAATTGTAAAACTTGCAGCAAGGAATATGTACTGAAATTAAACCTGGCGCAATCCAATAACAAAATATTCGGAACGGCTGAAATTACAAGCAGTAACGAAAAATTTGTTAGCGGTGTCATGGAGGTTGATGGTAGTGTATATGCACTTGGTGAGAAAGCTCAAATTAGCATCAAAGGCAAAGACGGTTCGGCAAGTGCGGTTTTATTTGTAAAGGAAGATCTTTTACAATTTGCCAAAAGAGGTGGTGATGATTTAGTTCCTAAAGAAACAGTTCTAACGAAATTGTATGAGTAGAAAAAGATAATACTTAACGCATTTACCACATAGAAACATAGATTTTATGTCTCAAAAAAGGCGTTTCACTTATTTAAAACACACAGAGACTACTATGTGTAAGAAACATGTTTCTTGTAATACTCTTTTATAGACATCGAATCTATGTTTCTATGTGTTTAAAAATAATTACGCGCAACAGGAATATCTAGTATTATTTCTCTCTAATCAATTTCTCCAATTTGTCAATCATTTCTTTTTGCTGTTCAAGCATACGCTCGTAAAGCTCTACCATTTTATCTAAGGGATTAAATGTACACTGTATATTTTCAGCAGTTGCATTAGCAATTGATCCTTCATGAAAAGTATTCGAAATAATGTTAATTGCCATATCTTCGTCAAAATTTTCAATAGCTTCAGTAGGTACTTTCAGGATTTTGGATACTTGTTCTAAGATATTCTTTTCTATAGACTCTTTTTGTTCCAAAAGAGAGATTTTCTTTTGGTTCCAGTCTTCGCCCAGTTCATAGGCAAGTATTTCTTGCTTTATTCCAAGCATTTCACGAAAACGCTTAATATTTCTTCCTTGGTGTATTTTCTTGTCTATCATATGGCTTCTGTCATAAATGTCAAATATAGGATTTTTACTTAAAATATTTATAGGGTAGTAGCAAATGTTATTTTAAAATTATTCTAAATTGAAGAATAAAGCACGTAAATACAGAATTGATTAAGCACGAGATAAACTTGCTATAAAAAGTTTTCTTTTTTAAATCAACTTGTTTACGGTTTTCCGTAATGATTTGCTATTTGAATAAATTATATTAGCGCACAACCAAAAAGAAATTAAGCTATGATCCGATTATTTTTAGAAATTGCAAAACCAATTACTGAAACAGCAGTAAATAATTCAAAAGATACTTTAGAAATTTTAAGTAAGGTAAATGATTTTTACGATTCTGCATGGAGTAAACTTATTTTTCTATTAACAACTTTAGTAGCAATACTTGGAGTTTTTCTTCCGTATGCAGTTCAATACTTTCAAAGCAAGATTTTAAAGGCAAATGAAAAAGAACTTGAAAATAAAATAATTGATGGGATTGAAAAAGCTAAAACAACTATAGAACAAAAAATTCTTTCTGA
>NZ_CADCST010000125.1 GCF_902804485.1 Flavobacterium collinsii
GTATTATAATCTCTAAAATAACAAACTAATTAAGCTCTCATAAATGAGGGCTTTTTTTGTGATAGTAAATACAGCAAAATTTTTTATTAGGAAAATAATTAAACTAAATCTACTTTCGTATTAGATTAAAGTTCTAACCCTATAACATAAATTTAGTTCAATGGTTTTTAGATGTAAAATATTTTTCATTCTTTTCGTGTCCTTTTTTTTAAATTCTTGTAAAAAGAATGAATTCAATCAAAAGAATAAAATAGAAGAAGATAAAAATCAATATACATTGATAAATACTTACGCACATGATATGAATTCTTTTACTGAAGGATTATTTATTGATAACGAAGTTATTTACGAAAGTACGGGATCTCCAGAGAATCTTCCAAGTACAAAATCTGTATTTGGAGTTTTAGATTTAAAATCGGGGGCTATAAATATAAAATCAGAATTAGATCGAAATATTTTTTTCGGAGAAGGGATTACTAAATGCGGTAATAAAATATATCAGTTAACATATAAAAATAAAACGGGGTTTATTTATGATGGTAAAAATTATAAAAAGATAGGTTCATTTCAATTTGAAAATATAGAAGGTTGGGGTTTAACCAATATTGGAAACGAATCATTAATAATGAGTGATGGTACAAATGTTTTGACTTTTATGGATCCAAAGAATTTAAAGGTAATAAGGCGTTTGGAAATTTTTGAGAATAAATTGCCCATTTCTAATTTAAATGAATTAGAATACGTTAAGGGTTTTGTTTATGCAAATATTTATACGACAAATAAGATTGTTAAAATTGATGCTAAAACAGGAAATATAGTTCAAACACTAGATTTGACAACACTTTATCAAGAAGCAAAAAATAGATTTTCAGGATCTTTGGAAATGAATGGAATAGCATATAATGATAAAAAAAATACATTTTTCATTACAGGTAAATTGTGGCCATGTATTTTTGAAATTCAATTTATAAAGTGATTTTACATTTATTTTAGTAGTAATTATTGTTTTAAAACCAACGTTCTTATGTAGAGTTTTTTTGCAAGAAGGGGATTTACTGTATAGAAAAAAATTACAGACCCTTATAAGTATAAATACAACGGAAAGGAACTGCAGGACGAGCTAGGGCTTAACTTCTACGCTTACGGACATAGATTTTATGATCCAGCAATAGGAAGATGGACAACGATGGATCGATTGTTAAATGATCTTGATTTTAAATTTGATCCTAACGATATTGATCAAGACGATGAAGATGAAGTTGCTTTAGCAATGAAGACAACTTTAGGGAATGGTGGAGGAATATTTAATGCAGATAATCTAAATCCATATTCTTATGGTTATAATGATCCTGTTAGATTTGAATATCCAGATGGAAGATGTCCAATATGTGTTTTTGTTATAGCGGCATTAGTTTTTTCTGAGTTTGCGAATGCTCCAACAGGGAATGCGAAAGTTGATACGAGAAATTATAATTCCTCTAAGTCTAATAAGACACTTGTATCAAGTGCTGTTTTGGCAGGTGGAACTAGAACCATCGCTAAAGGTCTTTTAAGTAAATCCTCTGAGGATAAAGTCAAAACGGTTGTTATTGATGCTGACAAACATCCGGAATCTGCTAAACATCTTGGAGATGCGATAAAAGAAGGTAAAAATAACGTTGGAAAAGTTGATAGAGAGGGAGCATCAGCAAGGAGAGATGCAAATCTAAAAGGGAAAAAAACTGAAAAAGGGAAGGACAGAGACGAAGCTCCACCTGCAGTTATTAATACAGGTGAAAAAGCGAGTGTTAGAACGATAAGTTCTTCAGATAATCGAGGTGCAGGTGCGTCAATTGGTCATCAATTAAAAGATGTGCCAAATGGTACAACTGTTAGAATAATTCCCATTAATCTCCCAAAAAAATAATTGAATGGAAAATGCATTAAAAGATCATAAAACCAAAACGTTTAATTATGAAGAAAATAATTTAGATTTTTTTATACCAGATGATAGATATAAAGATTTTATAAAAAATGGTAATGCTGGATTTTACTATAGTGATTCTCTGCACTTTTATGGAGGCAGTAATGAATTTTCTTTTCATTCCCTAAAATCTATGAACGAATTAATTGAAAATTTGTATGGAGATATTTGTAAAGATTTGAGATTTATTGGTGAGGATGTCTTTGGAAATCAATTTTGTTATAACATTAATAATTATTTTTTCATGTTTAATATAGAATCAGGTGAGCTAACAGAATTATCATTTGGCTTTGATGACTTTATAAAAAAATTAAAGGAAGATTCTGACTATTTGACAGGAGAAAGTATGTTGACTGTAAATATTGAAAATATATCTAATCTTTCATCTGGATATAGATATTGTCCAAAGTTGCCATTTATTTTAGGGGGTGAGTATTCTTCTGAAAATCTAGTTTTAAAAACATACATCGAAAATCTTGAATTTTCTTCATCTATCTATCATCAGGTAAAAGATTTACCAGATGGAAGTGATTTTGAAATTAAAATTTTCTGATGGTAAAAGAATCAAATATGTTAAAACACACGCGTATCTAATTTTATTTAAAAATTAATATGATAAAAAATAAAGATTTATCCAACATAGAATTAATTAACAAAGGTTATTTATGGGTTAATATACCTTCAATTATAATGATAATTACAATTTGGTTTTGTTTGACTGCATATTTAGAAATAAATGGCAAAATCAGTGCAATTATTGGTGGGGCTGCAGGTTGGATTTATTGGGAGTTTGCAATAAAGAAATGGATAAGATGGGCATTAAGTAAAAATGTTGATGCTGATAGGTTATTTAAAGTTGGAAAAATGTCTTTGCTTCTATGGGATAGACGAAAGATAGATTCAATATTGAATAAAAAGCTTTAGTTTTTTTGAGCTTATTTTAATAGATAATAGAAATGTTACCAGTTAAATACTTTGTTTACATAATGTAAATCAAGTATAGAAGAACTTAATATTGAAAGCAATTTAAATTTTAATGCAAATAAAAAGATGAATCTAGAAGAGTTTAAAAATAGGTTAGACAAAAATGGACTGGGAAGATATTTTGAAAAGTTAGACCCTTTTTTGAGAAATACAATTAGACTTTATCATAAAGAAGCTGATGAGAGTAGTATAAGTATTGGACAAACCAAAATAGGCGGTAGACCAGATTTACCGCCAGAAATTAGCTGGCAGACAGAAACAAGTACTGTCGAAATAGAAAGAAAATTTCTTTTTTTCAATAATAGAAAGGAAGATACAATTACAAAACCACTTTCATTTGTTGCACAAATTAATCTTTCTGAAGTTTCTCCTTATGATAAAGAAGAACTATTGCCGAAGGAAGGACTATTGTATTTTTTTTATTCTGCAGAACAAGATGTATGGGGTTTTGACTATAAGGATAAGGATAAATTTAAGGTTATTTATTGGAATGGGGATTTTAAAGAACTTAGAAGAAGTGATTTTCCAAATGAACTACCAGATTATTCACGATTTAAGGCTAGTTTGGTAGAAATAAAATCTGAAATTAGCTTGCCATCAAATGAGCATGAAGTTTACGAAGAATTATTAGAAGGAGAAGATGACACGTTTTGGGAAAAGGTTTATAATTATGGAAATATAAACAAATTTTTAGGATATTCTGACAACATTCAAGGAGAAATGGAATTAGAGTGTGAACTTGTAACAAATGGTCTTTATTGTGGAGATCCATCAGGATATAATGACCCCAGAGCAGAAGCACTTGAAAAAAACGCAAAAGAATGGTTGTTGCTTCTGCAAATTGACAGTAATGAAAAAAACGAAATGATGTGGGGTGATTGTGGACGACTTTATTTTTGGATAAAGAAGGAAGATTTATCAGATAGAAAATTTAAGAATTCTTGGTTTAGTTTACAGTGCGGTTAGCATAAACTAAAGAGACAGAATTAAAATTAAATAAAAAGAGACATGTTTTTTTTGAGATTAAATTTGAAACAAGGAGAATTAATATACTTAATGAATGAAAAGGGCGAAGATTTTACCGGAATATATGAAGGTGAATACAATTCATCAAATGAAACGTTTAGATTTGGTAGTGTTTCAAAGTTAGTGATATAAGTTTTTTATTTATAACATATTGAAATAGAGTGAATATTAACTATGAATAATTTAAAGAGGCTGTTCTTATTTTTGGACAGCCTCTTTTTGTTTAAATATTGTCTTAAAAGAACTAAAATGAGTAAAAATGCTACCTCGTTTTCTAGAGTTAGTGATGGTATAAATTACCCGGTCCGCGAAGAGTTTTCATAAAAAGCTGGTGAATGTCTCTGACTTCACACCGACACTGATAATGGATGGCTAAAGACTATTGGTTTAGTAAAAATTACCTTTGCAACCACTAAATCAATTGCCTATATGTACAGCGCCACAGAGCAAAAACTGGAGAAATTTGTAAAGGATAAAGATGGTCTTGTAACTCGTACCAATTATCTGGGAGGGTTTCAGTACAGTATCATTCCGAATCCATGTTTTAAGTCCAATGATGGCGGACTTTCAAAAATCTCTTAGAAAAAGATGCAACTATAGGTGCACTAAGGAAATGATCTAACCTAAACTCGACAATGCTTGATTTTACTGGAATTCTATTTTTTTAAATACACATGTGCCATGATTCTGCCATGAAACTTAGATTGGGTAAAAAAATGACAAAATTCGCCTTAGCTGTTCGTTGCACTTTTGGAGGCAACACCAAAGAAAGTCGTTAACATCTTTTTTATGCTTTTTCACAAAACTGCCTTAGATTTTTGTAGAAAAATTGGAGGCAACTCCAGTCTTGTTTATTACCGTAGTAATAATGATTATAATGAATACTTTAAGTAATTATATTTTAAATTTCACTTCGATGAGATTTTTTATGCTTACAATTTCTAAATCAACTCTTTTCGTATTTTTTTATAAATTTTTTCTTTTATATCTCGCAGACGGCCCTAATGATTGCGGAAAATGGTTTGTGTGAATAAAAAAAATAGCGTAAAAAACCGTTCGGATCTTTTCTTCAGAAACACAAAATAACGTGAAAACATAAAAAGCGTCTACATCTGGCCAATCAAAAACAACGGAAAAACTAAAATTTGCATATCTCTATACAGGTTAAAAAAATGAGGTAGTTAGTATATTTATATAATTGATTAAATGAGTCTGTTTTTGTCAAATGATGTAAATAATTAATTTTTTGACACCTTAAACGGTAGTATTCTTAAAAATCAGTATGCTAATTTGCAGTATTTTACATATTTATTATAACTAAAATTAAAAATACTAAAGAAAATGTTTACAAAAACCTAAATTTAGTTGTTTATTTGCACCTGATTTTAAAATTTGGCGCCAAATTTAACTTCATTCATTTTATTAATCTGCTGTATTTTGTTAACCGTAAAATTAAATTTTACAGCTAAGTCGAAAATTCTATCTCGACGTGAAAAAAGATAGATTAAATTAATTAAAATTTTGAAAATGAAAAGAATTTATTTTATAGCTATGTTATGCATGGCTTTAGTTTCTTGCAATAACGAAGAACAATTAAGCGCTGAATCAAATTCACTAGCTGAAAAAGAATTAAATGTGATGGGTTTTTCTTCTGAAGAAAAGATGGAAGAAAAAATAAACGAAATTGTTGCAATTAAGTCTGAAAACCAAAGAAAAGTATTGGCCGATTTCAATAGACAAGAAGCTTTAAAAGGATATAATGTAAGTAATAAGAGTACTAACGATTCAGATATTAAAGAACAAAACGAAGCGATTTATAGCAGTTTAAAAGTTTATCATAATTTAGTTCTTTCAAGCATTTATGAGTTAAGAAAACAATTAAAATTTACTAGTATTCAAAGTATTGCTGATGAGATAAACTCTTTAAATGCAGTTGACCCTGAGAAAGCTGTTTATTTAACTAAGACTTATAGAAATTTACTTATAAAGGATCCTAAAATTGGTGTAGTTAGTACTATTTTTGATGGTAGAACATCAAATGTGTTAAATGCAGATGGTATTGTCTTAATTAATGGTAAGAAAATGGATTATGATGAGTATTTTTCTGTTCCCGGTGAAAAAAATAACACTAGGAGATATGTTCGTGATGAAGCTGTAGCTGGATCAGTAGCTGTAATAAGTAGAGATTATAAGGCTTTTTACTCTGCTGGAAGAGAAATTCATAGAAACGACTTTGGAGTTAAGTTTTTTAGATATTTTACAGAATTAAAGACGTTTTCTGGATATTCTCCTATGCCTGAAAGTTTTGTTGAATGTCCGAGTACTTTTACTGTTGACCCAAGTTCTGTTGCTGGTTTTGCATTAAGTAATACTGTTGCTATTGGAGACTATTCTTTTACTTATCCATATATATCAGGTTCAGGTGTTTCTGTTAGATACTCAGGAGGAAAAATAAATAATGCTTATGTGCCAGTTGGAGGTAAATTAAAAGCAACTTTCACTACGACTATTGGTGGTGTAAATAGAGAAATGAGCTGTGATTTGGAATATAAAGAACAATAATTAAAAAATCTGCTTCGTAAATTATTTTGCGAAGCAGATTTTTTTAACGCATTTTAGTAAACTTATTACAAAGAATTAAAAAATGGTAAAAAGAATATTTTTTTTTATTTTTCTATTTTGCATCGGGTTGTTCGATACTTATGGACAAGCTGATGTAATGAGATCAAAAGACACTATAAAAACTACTGAAATTGATCCGCTTAGACCTGCTAAAGCTGCTTTTTATTCCGCTATTTTACCTGGATTAGGTCAAGCTTATAATAAAAAATATTGGAAAATTCCTTTAGTTTATGGGGCAATTGGTACAAGTGTTTATTTCTACATTGATAATCAAAAGAAGTACAACACTTATAGAGATGAATATAAAAATAGATTAGAAGGAAAGATAAACAAGGATGATTATTTAAGAAATTTAAATGACAATCAGTTAATTGCAGCTCAAAAGCAATTTCAAAGAAATAGGGATTTATCTGCATTCTTTATTGTTGGATTTTATGTTTTAAATATTGTTGATGCTAATATTGACGCGGCTATTTCACAGTTTAATGTGAGTGAATCGTTGTCATTCAAACCTATTATAGAAAATCAATCAAGTATTTCCAATCAAAAATTTTCTATAGCTTGTATTTACGTTTTTTAAAATACCAATAAGTTACGTGTTTATAGACTCTGATTTAAAACAAACAAGATTGTTTTACTTGATTTGGTAAAACTTTCATGTTTCTTTACTTTTTTAATGATTTTCTCCTGTTTGAAAAAAGTTGTCAGCATATGAAAAGCGGCAACAAAAAGAGCAACTAAAAAATAAAAAGTCTGTAAACATCGTAGTAATAGCTGTAGTATTGGCTCCACGAAGTATTAACAGTCTTTTGTTTTTACTGGTCAAATCTAGAATAGAGGAACTCGCAGGAGAGCTTGTCTCTATTCTTAATTTTGTACATTTGATGCTATAGTTAGTAAGAGTAATGCTGCGTATAGTATGGTTTTCATAAAGTTGTAAATTAAAAATTTAGAATGTGGATTAAACTTGATATTTATCTTTATTTTTTTTAGGATACATGTAGTTTGTTTTTGATGTTAAAAGATCTAAATTTTGATACCCGATATTACATTTATTTGTTTTTATTTTCAAACATAAAGTAGTATCTGTGGCTTAAACGAATTATTTAGTAGTGTTCTATGTAAGTTTCGTATTTTATGGATTTAGTTTAAGGCAATAAGAACTGTTTGTCTTCAATATCAACTAAATTATACCCTCTATGTTTCTCTTAGAGAATAAAGAAGTTCTAGTTAAAATATTTAGAAAGTTGTAAAATAAAGAATGAAAAACTAAAATGAAACAACGCCATCATTAGCCATGTTTGATTTTGCGGTTAGTAAATTTAAATTGTCTTGTTCCTGGGAAGTATCATAAACTTTTAGATATAGTTGCTACAGAAAGATATTTTCTCACTTATAACAGAAAATCTCTAACTTATAGCACTAAATTATTCATTTAAAGCATTTTTTTTATTTGTATTACAATCAGATATTAGTTTTACTTCAAAAACAAAGTTTAGCATAAAAAAGTAGTTCAATCTAAGATATTTATTATAATTTAGAAAAAATAGATTGTTCATATTCAGTAAATAATGTGAGGCAACACCGGAAAACTTGAAATAGTGGCTAATAAAATATTTATGACTTTTTATTAAATTGAATTTGATTATACAAGGGAGTACCCCTAAGGTATCTAAAAACTTATAATTTCTAATATTGAAGATTTAGGGTATGGTGAGAAAAATATTGAGCAAGTTAGTCCTGTTAAAGTTAACATTGAGGGGTCAACAAAGGTTACGATATTATGAGCAATTAATGGTGATTTGCCTATAAAGAGTTTTTGTGCTACTTATACAGTAGCATCATGAGACTACATAATTGCTAAGTTTAGGCCTTTAAAATGATAAAATAATTGACTAATAGAACTCTTCTTAAAAAACAAATTAGAAAATAAAGAAGCTGAATTATACATCGAAAATTAAGATTATATATAGTATTAAATTAGTATTTTTTTGTAGTTATTAATTTAAATTTTGTATTTAATTGGTTGTAAAACTGTGCTTATGGAAGAGATTAAAGGTCAAAATATATTCAATTTGGTAAAATAATTCCCAAATGATGATTCTTGTAAAGCTTATTTTGAGTAAAATAAAATTGAGTAAAATAAAATTGAGTAAAATAAAATTGAGTAATAGTTTTAAATTTAGTAAATGTGGCTTTGAAAAAGGTTGTGAAAGATTAGGCTTGATGTATCAATGTTACAGTTGTAATCATGTTGAAATTACCATAGTAAACACTTTGTTTCATAAGGTGAAATTTGGTTTGCAAAAAGCCATTTTAATTGTTTTTGAAATGACAACCAGTGGTAAAATTTTATCTAGTGTTCAAGTAGGAAAACGCTACGGAATTAGTCAAACAAGAGCTTGTTTTTTTATGCGGAAAGTTCGTGTTGCTATGAAAAGTCGCTAGAAATATCCCTTGTTAGAAATAGTATATGTTAATGAATTTGTAGTTGGAGAACAAGAAGACGGTAAGCAAGGAAGAAGCTACGATACTAAAAAGATCAAAGTAGTGATATCAGTTAAATTAACTGATGAAAAACAAAATAAAACGAGTTTACATTAAAGTAATTGAGGATTATTCTGCTAAATCATTGACCTCGATTTTTGAGGAGCAAATTAGTACAATTGCTAAAATATTTACTGACAAATGGAGAGGTTATAGTCCACTAAAAAAGAGTTATAATATTGAACAAAACAAATTGGAAAAGAAATGAAATTTAAAGAGATACACATTGGACCCTTAAATAAAATCTAGGTAAAAACCGCTCCAACTCATGAAAGTAAAAAACACATTCAATTTTATTTTGATGAATTTACCTTTATAATTAATAGATCAATTTTCTATCGAAAATCATTCGAACAGAGGAAAAATTATCATCACAAACTAATTACACCCACGGGTTGGTTTTTTATATTTATTTTAAAAATAAACAATATGTTATCAGAGTATAAATTGTCTTTTAGACGAAAAGTTAAATTTAATTTCCTTAAATATTTCCTTAAGGGAAAAAACGTAGAATGTTCTATCTGCGAGCAAAAATATATGACTTTTCTTCCCTTCGGATTAAAACATAAAAGACCCAATGCACTTTGCCTGAATTGTTTTTCTCTGGAACGCCACAGACTTATCTGGCTGTTTTTTAAAAATAAAACGACACTCTTAAATTCTAAAACCAGAATCAAGCTGTTTCATGTTGCGCCTGAATCGGCTTTTTTTGAGCATTTCAGAAAAAATAAAATGATTGATTATTATCCGGTTGATCTTTTTGAAGAAGGGTATTCTTATCCAAAAGGAACTATAAACATGGATATTACAGCTATTAAATTTGAAAATGAATCTTTTGATGTTGTAATCTGCAATCACGTTTTAGAACATATTCCGGATGATAAAAAAGCGGTAAGCGAATTGCACCGAATTCTTAAAAAAGACGGCTGGGCCATAATTCTTGTTCCTATTGAAAGAGATTTGGAACATACTTTTGAGGATTCGTCTATTACGGAACCAAAGAAAAGGGAAGAGGCATACGGACAAAGTGATCACGTAAGACAATACGGAATGGATTATGCCTCAAGACTTGAGGAATCTGGTTTTAAGGTTACGGTGAATAAGTTTAATGAGACTTTTTCGAGAGACGAGAAGTTTAGATATGGACTTCCAAAAGACACTGATATTTACTATTGCACAAAATAGCAGCCAGATAAAAATCTTGTGAAATTCGAACTGAAAACCCGGAATATTCGAAAAGATTAAAGAAATTCACTAAACCAATGTAATCAACAGATAAATGGCTTAAATCCGGCACTTCTTTCAGCTGCAGTATCGAATTTCCTTTTGCTTTAATGTAAGCTTCTTTTATTGTCCAGTATTTATAAAAAAGATCAGAAGCTTCGGCGGCTGTTTTAGAATTGATATGACTGGCTTCAGATTCTAAAAAGAAGCTTTTTGTAATGCTGTAGATTTGTTTGCTTTTGGCAGATGCGTTTTCGATATCTACTCCAACCTCATCATCCAATCTGATTATGCAGGCAAAATATCCATCGGAATGAGACAGATTGAAGTGGATGTTTTTTTTATTTTGGTGAACAGCCAGATATGGTTTGCCGTTATTTCCGTATTCAAATTCTATTTTGTCAGCAGGAATCTCTGTATAAACAGAAAGTACAGAACGAAGCAAAATACGCGAAAGAGCAAAATAATGCCGCTGTTTGTCCAACTTAAATTTCTGAACTCTGTCTTTCTCGTCAAGGCTCAGGCAATCTTCAAAAGTATGATGGGTTTCTTCTAATTTTCCTATCCATAAATGCAGTTCTTCATCGGTATTAAAAGTGCTGTTTTTTGATGCATAGATATAATTCTGCAGGTTTACCGAATCTTTAAGATTGGCAGGAATTTTATATAAGCTTATATTTCTTAATGCAGAAAAAGACATCAGAAAGTTTTTATTACTGTTTCGGCAGCAAATATATGGTTTAATAAAGTTCTGGTATTTTCGGCACCATTCATATCAATATCAATAGTTTTAGGGCGAAAATTAAAAGTCTTTTTTATTTCTGCAGCAAGAATTTCAGGCGAAGCATTCCCAACAGAAAGTGTTCTTGCCAATGATCGTTTTTCTAATTGTTCTGCCCGGATTACCTGTTCGCTGTTGTGGTCGTTTTCGTAAGGTATAAGCAATGCAGGAATCCCATTGCATAAAAGTTCTATTGCTGTATTATAGCCGCATTGGCTTATTGAAACTTCTGCGGCAGCGATTTCTTCGTTTAGATTGCTTACTTGTTTTATAAGTGTTAAACCCGGAATAGAAGCTGTAGAATCCTGAAGCGATTTAAATTCTTCGTCATTAAATAAAGGCCCAGCAATTATTTTTAGCTGTTTTTTATCTCCAAAACCAAAATCTTTATAAGCACTAATTAAGTTGTAGAGCAATTGATTGTTTGTTCCGCCGCCGCCAAAAGAGGCCAATACACCATTGCGGACTTTTTGTGCTGTTTTGATTTTTTGCATAGAAGTTACAAATCCGGTATAATGAACAGGAACATCAATTTTTCCTATATAATCAATCGTATCTTCCAGTTTGCAGATTTGAGCGTCGGCATGCAGAAATATTCCGTCATAATGATTGTTCAGAATAGAAAAAGCAAAATCTCTAAAAAGTTTCTTTTTGGCTGTAGAAGGTTCTACAATATCTCTAAAACTACAAAAAACAAGTGTTTTTTTATCTCCGCTTTTTGCTAATTTAAGTATTGGCATAATCTCGCCTACAAACTGCATACGCCCAAAAGGGAAAAGTTCTGTAATGATAATATCGGGTAAAGTATCGTTGTAAATTTGTTTTATAATTCGGGTACGTTCGGCCATTATATTGCCTATATCATTGTTTCCATCTGCATCGATAAGAGTAGTGTCTTCGGTTAAACGTACGGCAGGCAGCTGATGAAATGAAATCCCGGAAGGAATTTGAATACCTTCTGGATATTTACCGCCTGAGATAAATGAAATATCATAATCTTCTCGTAATGATTCTATTATGGCTATTGACCGCACTAAATGTCCAATACCTACAGAATGATGGCAGTACATTAATAAGGAAGGTTTATGTTTCATCTCGTTTAATTTAATTTTAGTTCTTGTCTGCCGGTAACTTTTAGAAACAAATCATAAAACGCTTTTGCTTCAAATGCAGGAGATTGTATTGTAAGCCTTGCATTTTTTCCTGTTTCGTCAGTGTTATTGGTAAGTCTTTCTGCAATGGCAATTTTCCATTCCTCAGTCGTTGTACAGATAAAACCATTTTCGTTATGGGTAATAACATCTTTTATTCCGCCAGCATCAGAAGCCAGTACAACACGCTCACACGCCATTGCTTCGAGCACCACATTTGGCATTCCGTCATACAAAGAAGGATGCAGAATAATATCGCACAACGAATAAGCAGCTCTCAATGTATTGACATCGCTGATGTAAGGAATAGGAATAATCCAGTCGGGAATTGTATTTTTTACATCGTCTCTAATTTCTCCTACCATAATGGTTTGAGCCGATTTTAGGGAACTTTCTAATTCCTGAAATAAATTCAGGCCGCGGGAATTTTTAAATTCTCCAAATATTCCCACGACAGGACGATTGTCAAGTTTCCATTCTTGTTTTAATAAATGAGCCGCTTCAATATCCGGAAAAAATATGTTTGTGTTGACACTGTTGGCTATAAAATGAGAATCACGGTTGTACCAGGTTTTTACTTTTTGTTTCATTTCATTGGATACGCAGGTTACAGCATCGGCAAACTGCATGACAAATGAAAGTTTAGGCGAATTAAGTACTGAGAAAAAATCACGGTTAATGTCATTTCCTCTCAGGCAGGCTACAACTTTGGTTTCGCAGAATCGGGCAGCGGCAACGGCGCAGTAAGCGGCCGAACTTCCGTAATATCCCACAACAAGATCCGGCTTAAATGCTTTTATTTGGGCGATTACTTTTTCGGTAATTTCCATCATTTGTGTTCCCGTAAAAATATCTGTTGTATTTAAAAGACTGTTTTTAGATTCGCTTAATCCTGTCGAATACACCACAACTTCATTGCCTAGCAAAGACATTTCGATCGTTATACGATTAACAGATGCTGCTAGTCCGCCTTTGCGTTCTGTACTTGGAACTACGTATAATATTTTCATTTGTTTGTTGTTTTAAATTTAAAAAACATCAAGGTTGAATTTCTTTTCTTCTCCAATCGTCGAATATTTATAATGACCCGGATATATGGTAAAATGATCTGGCAGCGCATATAATTTCTGTTTAATCCCGCTTATAAGATGACTGAAATATCCGTCGTAACTATCTCCAATTTTTCGGCTCATTAAAGTATCTCCGGTAAAAACCCCTTCGTTAAATTTCAGGCAGATACTTCCCGGAGTATGTCCCGGAATATGCAAAATGGTAAACTCTGTATCACCAAGATAAAAGGTGTCTCCGTCTTCACAAAAAACATCCGGCACCGGCATTGGCGATACCGCATAACCATAAGATGCAGCTTCCTGCACAAAATCTTCGGCTACCGGAAGATCGTCTTGGTGCATGTATATTTTTGCATTGGTCAATTCTTTTACTCTGCCTAAATCGTAGGCATGATCAAAATGCGGATGCGTTATAAATATAGCTTCAATTTTTATATCCTGTTTCATAAGGTTTTCGACCTGAGAAGCAGAGCCAAATCCGGGATCAATAATGATTGCCGACTTTGAATTGTTGTTTATTACTAAGTAAGTATTTTCAAAGAAAATCCCTGAAACATAGCGGTGTATTTCTAATTGCATATGCTGTTTATATTATGCCTACAAAAGGGTTATATGTTTCGTTTTGTTTTTTCGTTTTAGGATTTCTCCACGGTCCTTCACCCGCTATTAGTTCTACCATTTCTGATTGGTAATTATTGATTTCATTGATAAAAAAGTCGGTTCCTTTTTTAGCCGATATTTGTTTTATTCCTTGCATGTTCAGCAAATTAATCGCCTGAGATGAAGCCATTCCAACTTCGCTCCAAGGGCCCCAGTTAATACTCATAACCTGCAGCTCCGGCCATTTGTTACGCAAATACCAAGCAAAACGGTTTAATACCTCATTGGCTGCGGCATAATCTGTTTGTCCCTGATTTCCAAAACGTCCGGATACAGAACTAAAGAATACCATAAGTTTAAGCGTTTCAAAATTCAGGTATTTGTTTAAAATAAAAGCGCTGTCGGCTTTTGTATCAAATACATTATCAAATGAAGCCGCAGTTTTATTGATGATCGATCTGTCGTCGATTATTCCTGCGCCATGAAGAACGGCATCGACACGGCCGTAATTTTTGTAAACGTTTTTTATAAGCGAACCAAATTCGTCTTCGTTTCTCACATCTGCCGATTTGTAAATTACCTCAGCACCTTTTGCTTTAAAGTCGGCAAAATCATTTTCAGGTTTTTCAGATCGCCCAACCAGAATAAATTTCATTCCCGGCAAGGCAATCGATTTACAGATTTCGGCCGTAATTCCTTTGGCTCCACCTGTTGCAATTACCACCCAGTCTTTGTCTATTTTCAGATCAGGGAATTTTGTAGTCTGCTGTTTAATTTTGGTTTCAATTGCTTTGTATACAATGCGTTCGCCTTCAGGATAACCAATTTCGGCATTGTCTTGCTGATTGCTTAGTTCTCGTAATATTCGGCTTGTTATTTCATTTACAGAAAGTGAAGAATCAAAATCTATCGTACAGGCCACAACCTCATCCCATTCTTTTTTAAGAGCATTTAAAAGACCGATGTTACCACCGCCCGGAGGAAGTCCCGGGCCAATTCTTTCGTTTCTTCCGTAAGAACCTCCAAACATAGATCCGGCAAGAATCGACTGTACAGGGAAAGTATCTTTTACTTCCAGATGTTTGGTAATGGTAATAATCGTCTGGAATAAACTTTTAGATTGTATTTGGGTAAGAACACGCCAATCTGTAATTGATTCCGGCATTAAGGATTTTGCTATTGCCGAAAGATGAATGATATTAATAGCATCTTCAGATGTAGAAATAGACTCTATAACTGCTTTTTCGATTTTTGATGGAGAACTTAATATTTCATAATCGAAAACAACTGGCTTTCCGCCTAATTCTGTTATTCTTTCTGCCAGATTAGGAGCAATTCCAAACTCATCAGCCATAATTAGATATAAGCCGTTTAAACGAGTTTGTTCAATTTGAAAAGGAAGTTCACGATGTTCTGCTTTCATTAAAAATCTCGGACAGTCAGATTCTACAGATACTTCATACGGAAGTTCTTTTTTATCGATATTTACGTGATTTGTAATTGTCGCTTCTTCTTCAATGTTTACAGAAAAGATAATATCAAGAAGCATATCGATTGTTTTGGTACGCATAAGTTTAGGCATATCGGCGTGAAGCTGTTCGCTCCATTGCTGCGGAAGTGCTTTTAGAACATTATCGAGCATTACAACTCGTTTGATAGAATCGATTCCTAATTCACTTTCCAGATCAAGCTGTGGCTCAAAAACTTCTTTTGGATAACCAGTTCGCTCTACCAGAAAATCTACAATTATGTTAGTAAGGAAAAAACGGTCGATTTTTTCAGAGCTTGCAGTTACTTCTTCTTTTACAACTTCATTAGTTACAATAGGATTGTTTTCTAAAACAGGCTGAATTTCCGGTTTATATTCGTTTTGTATTGCTGGAACAGGATTGTTCGGTAATCCTGCCGGAGAGGAAGCTGTATTATTTCCAAGAAATTGTGCCAGTATTCTTTCCTGTGCAGCCAGAAAATCGCGCATAGTAGCCTGATAAGCTTCAAATCCGGTTACAAGACCATTATCTGAAAAAGCATTCTGATTGCCATTAGAATTCTGATTGCTATTGCCATTGAAATTGTTATTTCTATTCTGGCTTATCTCATTTCTTTGTTCCAGATTTATGGGCGCAATTTTTCCAATACTTATTTTATCTTCGGTAACAGATCGAACTCCTGATCCGGCTAAATAATAAGCCGTTGTAGGAATTGGTTTGCTTTTTAGCTTTTTGAATGCTTCCTGAATATTTTCTTTTGATGACGTTCTGTTTTCAAATAATGTAGAAAGGTTAATATCAAAACCTAGAGAATATAATTTACCAATAACGCTTAACAACCCTTTTAATCCATCGGTCTGACTATCGGCAGATAAAGCTAAATGTTCTTTTCCTTCCAGAATCTGATTAATAAGCCCTTTCATCACATTTTTTGGACCAACTTCGATAAAAGTACGGGTTCCGTTCTCATAAATATTGAGAATTTGCTGTGAAAAGTGAACCGGACTTAATAAGTGTTTTTTAAGAACATCTTTTATATCTGTATCATTTTCCGGATAAGGCTCTGCTGATGTATTTGAAAATACAGGGAACGAAGCCGGATTAGTTTTTATATTCTGAATAGTTTCATTAAAAGGAATTTGCACTGCGTTGTATAATGGCGAATGAAACGGTCCGCTTACTTCCAGCGGAATAGCTTTGATTCCGTTTTGACTAAATTGTTTCAGCATGTCTTCAACTGCTGTTCTTCTGCCTGAAATAATAGTTTGTTTTGGCGCATTGTAATTGGCAATTACAACTTCATCCTGTAATAAGGTTTTTACTATTTTGGGAGTTTCAAAAACTACAGCCATTGTTCCGTCTTCACTGGTAACATTTGCCATTAATCCTCCTCTGGTTTCAGCCAGTTCAAAAAAAGTAGTTTTGTTGATTATTCCTGCTGCATACAAAGCAGTAAGTTCACCAAAACTATGTCCGGCTACAGAATCCGGAATAAGCTCAATGTCTTTAAAAATGGAAAGAAAACCAGCAGAAACGGCACCAATTGCTATTTGTGCATGATGTGTATGTGTTAGGTTTTTTCGCTGCGCATCTTCGTTTTCCTGTGTATAAGCGGCGGCTGGATATATTATTTTATCTAAGAAATTATTTGTTCTTTCACCAAATAAGCTTCCTGCATCTTCGATTGCTTTTCGCATTTGCGGAAAATACAGCGCAATTTCTCTTGCCATATTTAAGTATTGCGAACCTTGTCCGGGAAAGACAAAGGAAACCGAACCAGCAGATGCCGAAAGTTCAAGATTTATACTTGCAGGTAAAACAGTTGTATCTCCATTAATTTTTTTGATAGCTGTTTCAATACTGTTTTTTAAGTCTGGCAAATCTCTGGCAACTATGCTTAAACGAACCGGAGCATTTTTATTTTTTTTAGCTTCTAAAGCAAAAGCCGGGGCGATTTGCAATAAATTCTGAACGCTAATATCGTGTAATGATTTTAGTATATTTTCAAGATCAGATTGCAGCTGACCTGAAGTTTGGGCATTAAAAAGAAACAACTCGTAAGGCCATTTTGCTGCTCCTTCGGCTTGTTTGTAACTGCTGTTTTGGTATTCTTCTAGAACAACGTGAGAATTCGTTCCGCCAAATCCAAAGGCACTTACTCCAAGTCTGCGTAATGTATCTTTTGGTGTAAACCAAGGTCTTCCATCATTTAGTAAAAAGGCTGGTGAAGTTGGTTTTAAGGCACTTATAGGATTAGTTTTGATAGGATGGGGCGGAAGTGTTTTATGATAAAGCGACATGGAACCTTTTACAACTCCCAAAATTCCTGCACAGGTTTTAGTGTGCCCTAAAATTGATTTTAACGAACCAAGTGCGCAACTATTTTCTGCTGCTCCCGATTTGTTTAAAATGGCTGTAATAGTATCGAGTTCTACCTGATCGCCAACTGTTGTACCCGTTGCGTGAGCTTCATAAAAACCTAATGTCGATGGAGAAATATTGGCTTTGCTGTAGGCACGGGCAAAAGCTTCTTCCTGCCCTTCAGAACGCGGAGCGGTAAGCCCAAGAGCTTTTCCGTCGCTGGAACTTCCTGTGCCTTTTATAACGCTGTAAATTCTGTCACCGTCTTTTTGGGCATCTTCCAGTCTTTTTAAAACCACTACAGAAACACCTTCGCTTAATACAATACCATTTGCCGAAGCATCAAAAGGCATTGATTCTCCGGTAGGCGATAAGGCATGTGTTTTACTAAATGCCATATAAGAATAAGTAGATTGTGCTATGTCTACACCTCCGGCAATTGCCATATTGCTGTCGCCAAATTCGAGTTCTTTTACCGCAAGATCAAGTGCTGCAAGAGAAGAAGCACAGGCAGCATCTATAGAGAAATTGGCACCCCCTAAATTAAAGCGATTTGCCACTCTTCCGGCAAGTACGTTGGTTAAAATACCTGGAAAACTTTCTTCGTTCCATTCCGGAAGCCTTTCTAAATCGGTATCGCTCAGATTTTCGATATATTGAGGAAGCGATGACCTAAATTCATACAAACCTTTTAGTTTGCTGCTTCCGTCACTGCCAATAATTACAGAAGTATGTTTATTATCGAAACCACTTTCTCCAAAACCACAATCGTCGATGGCTTTTTGTACAGCTTCAAGTAAAAGCAGCTGCCCCGGACTTATATATTTTAGAGACTGAGGCGGTATGCCAAAACGCAAAGGATCAAAGAGTACTTCATCAATAAAAGCGCCCCATTTTGATACCATTTTGTCTTTTGCTTTTATATTGGCATCGTAATACATTCGCCAGTCCATTACATCATCAGGGATTTCTTTGATCTGGCTGATTTTGTTCAATATGTTTTCCCAGAATATATCGTGTTCCTGTGCACCGGGAACTAATACAGACATTCCGATAATAGCGATATCCGAAGGCTGTTTTTGAGGTTGTATTGCTTTTTCCATTTTCTTAAAGATATTATCGAGCAAAATGGCACTTTCATTAATGACTTTATTATGGAGTTCTTTTATGGTAATTATTTCAGCGTTTATTTCGGCGGCTTTGCCAATCATGTACAAACCTTCCTGAGTCTGCATTTTTTCAGTCGCTGTGGTAAGTTCGCCAGTTTCATTTAAGGTCATTCCTTTTGAAGCAATTCGAAGTCTGCCCAATAATGATTTCTCTAAAATCTGGCTTAATTCTTCGGGTTTGGTATTGTTTTTTAAACCGTTTGCTTTGATCTCGTTAAATTCGTCTACATAAGGAGTGTGAACGCAGCGTATGACGTGTCCGGGACCAGTTTCTATAATTTGTGTATCGATACAGTTTAGTGCTTTTTGCTGGAAGTTGCTAACAACAGCTCCGGTAGTTTGAGCTTCTTCTGTCAAGATGTAAGCCGTTCCCATTAAGACTCCAATGTTGATTCCTTTTGCAGCAAGCTTACCGCTCATGGCGCTTACCATTGCGGCAGATAAGGCATCGTGAATTCCTCCTGCGAATAATAAATTTACGTTTGAGATATTCTCGGCTGGTTCGTCGAGTAAGGTTGTTATGGCGCTTTCCCATAAAGCAAAACTGCTTAAAGGTCCAATATGTCCGCCGCATTCTCTTCCTTCCAGAACAAAACGCTTCGCGCCTCTGCGGTTGAATATTTGCAGCAATTTTGGTACAGGTGCATGTATGTAGGTTTTAATGCCGAGATTTTCATAAGGCAGTGTTTGTTCGTAGCTTCCGCCAGCGATCAATACAAAGGAAGGTTTATGCGCAGCAATTACTTTAAACTGCTCTTCCATAAGATTATGGTCTATAAAACCCAAAACTCCGGCTCCCCACGGTTTTTCGCCTAAAAGATTTTTAGTTTCGTTTAAAAGAGTTTCAACCTGCTGGCCTTTCATCATGGCTATGGCTGCAAGTGGTAAAGCTCCATTTGAGGCGACGGCTTCGATAAAATGAGAAACATCACTAACTCTTGTCATTGGGCCTTGTACAATAGGATAGGCTGTTCTGTGATCAATTGCTAAGGCTGAGTCTTTTTGTAAAGGTTGTAAATGATACGCATTGGTTAAGCATTCTAAACTTTGTGAAAGCAGTTCGCGAATGAATAGTCCGGTTTTTTTATATTTTTTTTGATAGAACCCTGCCAGTCCTATAGCTTGTCCTACGGGCCAAAGACTATTTTCCGGCTGACCCCATTTTATGATTTCGTCTGATACTTCTTCTGTTTGTGATTTTACGTTTTGCAGCTGTTTAAAAGAAGGATGTGCCGCAACTCGTATGTTTTTGCCCGAAAGGTTTACAATGGCAGTTTGTTCGGCTGTTATGTTTTTTAATATTTCTTTTTGCTCGTATGTTAATGGAGATTCCTGCATTAAAAAAAGCTGATCGTCGAGAACAATTCCGGCTGCTCCGGCAGCACGACAGGCTGCTGCGGTATAAATACCAATTCCGCCTTGTACATATAATGGTTTTACCGCTTTTTTTACAACTTTTTGACTTAGTATAAAAGCAGAATCGCTTCCTGTAACACCGCCGCTTTCATTTCCTTTTGCAACTATTGCATCAAAATGTTTTTCGTACTGCATGAATGTATCTAAAGAGGCTCCGTCCAATACTTCTGCCCATAAAGTAGTAGTAGTCCATGTGTTGATTGTTTTAGAATCATCGGCTGTATGGAATAAACCAGATACTAATACAATATGCGGCAATTCATTTAAATGGCTTTTTAGTATTTCGTATACTGCGAATTGATCTGCAGTAAAACGAAACCCAAATAAAGTATCTTTTCCTGCATATTTTAAAAACTGAGTAAGGTTGCTTACAGCCTGTGCCATTGCATCTTTTGGACAAAATTCCATATCCATGATGGCAATGCCGTTATTTCGTATTGCAGCAATAGAAATTTCTATATTAGATAAATATAGTGGCGTTATCGTTGTTACTTTAAAATTATTCATATACAGGTAATTTTTTATGATTCATAATTTTATCATGAATAGTAAGCCATGCTGATTTTTCTGTTTCGGGCGAAAGTTCTGCGGCTAATTGTAATGCACCAGCCGAAAGCTTTTCTGAAAGAACATCATCTTTAAGAATTGCTTCTATACTTTGGGCAATAGCTTTTGTATCGCCTACGGGAACTACAAGTGCATGAATTCCATTTGTAATATAATCTTCTATTCCGCTAAAGGCCGTTGTCACTATCGGAACTCCTAAAGATGTGGCTTCTAATAAACTGTTCGGAAATCCCTCGGTTGCAGACGTCATTACAAACACGTTTAAATCCGGAAGTATTTCTAAAACTCTCGCAGGAGTTACAAATCCGGTTAGTTCAACATTTTCTTTAATCTCTAATTGATCGATAATAGAATGGTATTCTGTTTTATCATTCTGATCCGGAAAATCTCCTATAAGCAATAGCTTTTTCTCTTTATTGTTTTTAATGTTCCCAAAAGCATGCAATAAATCTGAAACTCTTTTTGCGGACCTGAAACTTCCTGAGTTTCCTATTAATCCTTTTTTACAGGTTGAAATCTGCCATTGTTTTCCATTATTTACCGGAATGGAGTTTTTTATCAAAGTAACTTTTCCCTGATAACCATTTTGAGTTAAAATATCAGATAAATGGCGATTGACAGTTGTAAGTCCTGTAATTTTTTTAAGTACCAATTTACAGATTCTCTGCATGTTTGGAGCTGACCAAATGTAAGCGTCGCTTCCGCGAATACTGGCCAGTAACGGACTTCCGGATTGTTCGACTGCATGTAAACATGGATAAGCGAGTGAGAAAAAATAGGCATGAAACAGATCAAATTGGTGCTGTGTATTTAAGTGAATTAAAAAGCGGCTCAATTCCTGACCATTGCTGTTGAGCAAAGTACTTTTTATAGGAACCCAATGTACAACGACGTCATTTTGTATGGTTTCTGTAATAGTGTTTTGCTGAAGGCTGCTTTCTACGGGAACTACAACGTGTATTGTATATCCTGCCTGAGACAAAAAGATCACAACACGATGCGCAGATTTTGCCAGTCCGCCAACTTGCGGAAGGAAATTACCTGTTACAAAACATATTTTTTTAGTTACAGCACACATTCGGATTTATTGTTAGGGTTGTTTAATTTATTCGGAATTAAAAAGCTGATATCGGCACCGTCAATGCAGGTTACCCAGGTTTCATCCGGCAGTTTATGCGCGTCTATATGATGCATTGCGGCCGAATTCCATCCTTTTCTACTGGCTTTTAATATTGGGCTTTCTGTAATTTCGTGGTCTTTATAAGTAGTTGTATATAAAATGTCAATTTCAAAAGCGCGGACTTTATTGCCATAAATAGGAGCGCCATCTTGTGCAAAGCGAATCCAGCGTCCGTTATAAAATAAAGGTCTTCCGGCTGGTCTGGTATTAATAAGGCTTTTTGGAATTAACGGGCATTGCGGGTGAAGTTCCCATTTTCCATCAAGTGCATCCGCAAAAAATAATTGAAGTTCATCTGTTCCTTTTAGGGCAAACATCCACCATTTGTCATTATGGTAAAAAACAGAAGGATCGGCATAATCGCCTTTAATAAGGGTTTTGGTAAATTTCCATTGATGCGGAAATTCTACCGCTTCATACAATCGTACACCACCGCCCTGACGGCTTTCGGGAATCATATAAATTTTGTCTTCGTATTGTATTACAGACGGATAGGAGAGATGATAATCTTCTCTTAAAACAATTTTATCGTACGTCCAGTTGATGAGATCTTCGCTATGGGCTAAACCTATTTCTCCAAGATTGTTTGAGGTGTTCATGACTTCAAAAAACATATACCATTTGTTTTCCTGTTTGATCATGAACGGATCGGCAACAAAAGAAGCCGGAACATCGGTTACACTGTTTCCGGTTAAAACCTGTTGAAATACATTGCCCGGCTCAGACACCTTAATTGGGTCTTTGCAGAAGCATATGGCGATTGACCAATTATATCGTACAAATTTAGTGCTGCCCATACTCTTTGATTTAATATATTTCTAATGATTTATGTCTTACAAATCCAATGTTTTGAAACATTACACAGTGATAATCTAACTGCACTCTTGGGTATTCTGTTTGAAAAAGCTGTTTAAAAATTCCCTGATCTGATTTTTCAGCTTGTTTTACGGGTTGAAGTTTAACGGCTTCTCCAAAAAAGTGACGGCAGTATTCTGTTCTGCCAATAAAAGCACCGCTGTTTAAGTAACGATAAGCCGAGTTTTTGCCTTCGGCACATTTGTCTTCAAATTTTTTAAATTCAGCCAGATTCGGCCAGTTTAAAAGATCGGCAGAAAAGACAAGATCACAGTTGAAATTTTCCAAAAACTGATCGATTATAAGCTGTGGATTATCTATTAAAATAGCATCTCTGGAATCAACGCCCATGATGTATTCTGTTTTAATGTGCTGCAAAGCTTCATTGGTAAGCATAGGTTTATGAATGCTGTTTACCCAATTTTCGATTCCGTCTCCAAGAATTACACAATCTAGACCAAGATGCGCAATACTTTTCTCGAATACGCCCATTGCTTCATGTCCGTTATTCCAGGTAATGATGGTCAGGTTTGCCGGAACATCAATCTTTTTTTGTTCAGAACTAAAAAAATGATCTCTGATAGGCTGCCAATACGGTTTGTGGTTATGTGGTCCTTGTGCATGAACAATAGAAGGTCTGGTATTAAAATCTAGATTTTTCAGCATATTCTTTAGTTTTAAATGGTACTCTGTCTAATAATTCAATATTGTGTTTGTTGAGGTATTCCTTTATAAGAGGATTACACAAAACTGATAATTCTGCTTCACGCTCTTTTACATAAAGAGACTGAGTGGCTAAGTGTTCATCTGCAAAAGCAGGATGGCACATTAATTCTACAATACCTTTGTTTCCTATCTGCCTGAAAGCTCCCAAAACATGAGCGATAAAACTTTGAGGCGTAACATTTATTCCGCACCAGGCTTCGTAACAAATATCTGTTGTCTGAAGCCCTAAATGATTATAGCGCTGTACCATGTTTTTTGACAATGGCCTTACCGGAAGTTCATATTTTTTTGCCAGTTGTGTATAAACCTCAAAAACCGCCGGAAAACGATGTACATTATGATGTGTGTCCAGATAAGCGGGTACGATATCTAGCTGCAGCAACTGCTCAATTTGTTTGTGCCATTCTTTGTACAATTCCTGCTGGTGAATATCTTTTAACTGACTCCAGTTATAAGGAAAAACACCTTCATCTGTCACTAAAGATTTTACGGTATCAGGTTTAGAGAAAGGGGTTCCGTTGGTAATTTGCAAATGCAGACCAATACGTCCTTCTATCAATTGTACTTTTTGTTTTATACTTTCGAGATTTCCGCAGGCAACCATTACAGAGGTACAGCTTACTGCGCCTTCGAGCATCGATTTAAGGATGCCGTCTGTAACACCATCAGAAAACCCAAAATCATCTGCTGTAATGATTAATTGTTTCATCGGTTCTCAAAAATATTTTTAGGCTCGTTTTGCGTTTCGTTGATATTGGTGTCAATAAAGTCAATAATCTGTTTTACAGATATATCGCTTATGTATTCGTCATTTTGAATTACCAGGTTATCGTAAGGAAGATGTTTAGAAACTCTCATGTCAATTGACGAAAGCACGTGCATAATATCAATAGATGTAAGTCCAAGCGAATCGATAAGCAAAGTATTATCTGTAAGTTCGATTTCAGGTAATTCGTAATCGTTTATTAATGCTTCTATTGCTTCATAAACTATTTGTCTGTAATTTTCTGTGTGATTTTCCATGGTTTTGATGCTTAAATGGTTAAAGATTTGATTTGTATTTTATTTATGAGGTAATCGATTTGATTTTCAATTTTGGTCAATGACAGCCAGTTCTCATATTCCTTAGTATCGAGAATAATAGCGGCCAGCGCCCGACCCCAAATGCCTCCGGCTTCCAGAAGAAATTCCGGAGTAAGTAGTTGTTCTGTTTGTTCTTGCTGTATGGTATTCATTAAAATAGCCGGAATTAAAGGATGCTGATACAACATCATTTTAAAACCTTCTATTTGGGCAAGCAGTCTGTTTTCGTTGTCATAATAACAAAATTGCGCTTCGACTATAGATTGCATTTTTGATATTTTTACATCGCATTTTAGAGACGTTCCTTCTGCCTGAAACGGAGCAAACTGTTTGTAGCTTTTCATGCTGAAAGGAAAAACGGCAAAATCTATTGTATTATGGTTCATAAGCCAGTAAGCGGCCAATTGTCCTGAACAATCTAATAATGCTGCCGGAATTTGAAATACGGGATTAGATATATTGCTAAATGCTTCTTTTAAAACTGGCATACGCATTACTGCAGTTAATTCTTTTGAGTTTAGGTTGGTTACTTTTTCAATTCCGGTGTAATACGGACCATGAAAAAGATCTTCTTTGTAAAAATTAGCTGCAGGTTTTAAGGAAATAGTATTTTCGCTGTGTTGTATAGGCTGATAGGATGGAGCAATAGTGTAATTTGGTGAAAGAATCACAGTTGCTTCAAATGCTTTTTTCTTATTTCCGCTGCTTTTATTTAATTCGTAGATAACGACTTCTGTTTTATTTGTACCAATGGCGTTTACTTCAATACCAACGTCTATTTTTCCTTTTTCGAGTGCCAGCCACGAATGTCCTGAAGCATTTTCGATACCGGTTACTTTAAATTGTGATCTGGAATAAAGCAGTGCTGCTTCGGCTGTAATTTCTAGACTTACGGTAAAGGCGATAACGGCCAGCTTTTCTCCCATAGCGTGATCCTTAAAAAAAGGATAGGAGTGAAGGTCATATTGTTTTTCGATATACATTTTACCATTTGTATGGTTGCTTTGTTTGGCTAACAAGGGAAAATGAGACGGAATAAATTCTATATTGTTTTTAAGTTGCGGATTTTGTCTTTTCTGGATTTCCTGTTTAAACATGTTCCAGGATTGTTCCTGTACTTGTAAAAAATGCTGCATTAATTCCTGATGCTTTTTAAAAATCAATACGTTTTGATTGTTATTGTTTATTGTTGTATTGATTGCGGCAGGCTGCTGCGGAATTTCTTTTTCTGGTTTTTTGGTATTTGAATTAAAAAAGTCAATATCAGTGTTTACTCCGTTAATCCAGAGTAAAGCACATAATTCTGAGAATGTATTGAAATTATCTTTATCAGGAAGGTTGGTGTTAAGTATTACAACAGGTTTATTTTTCAGGGTATCTTTGACAAAATTGACCAGTTTATTATTTGGTCCAACTTCAATAAAGGTGTTGTAACCTTCTGAGTAAAGTTTATTGATAGTATCTTCAAATTTTACAGTATCGACCCATTGTGCAATCGCTTTGTCGACCACCATTTCGCGGTCTTCAGGAAACGGGATGGCATCTACGCAGCTGTATAAAGGCGTAACAGCTTTTGTCAGGAATAGATTGGCATAAATATTTCTAACTTCTTTTGCTTGTTTGCTGTAAAACGGAGTATGATATGGATGATCTGTATACAATTGAAAGGCCATGGCTCTTTCTTCAGAAAGCCTGTTTTTTACTTCGGTCAGTTTATCTTTAAGAACATAAATTACCAGTTGGTTCGGGCAGTTTTTCATTGCCAGATAAACGTCTTCCTGATAGGTTTTTAATAACGCATCGAGTTTTTGAGCAGAATAATTATTTATCGCCAGATATTGACCTTCATATTGATGATCTAATAGTATAGGAACATTTATTATTCTTTTGATGTTATTGAGAATTTCATCATCATTATTAAACTGTACAATTCCCGAAGCTATAATTGCGGCATTTTCGCCGTTGCTGTGGCCAAGCATGGCATTGCAGGAAAGATTAAGTTTGTTTAATATATCACAGAAAGCCAGTGAAGTTATAATTCCAAGACTTCCTTTATCCATTAACGATCCTTCTTTTTTTGAGAATTTGTCAATCATGGTTTTTTCTAAAAACGCTGCAGATTCTTCTACAGGAATATCCAGAATTTTTTTTGCCATGGAGAGCCATTTCTCAGACGCAGGAAATTTATTTTCGAGTCCGCTTAACATTGAAGGATGTTCAGAACCAAATCCCGGAAATAAAAAGACTGCTTTTGACGGAATATTGGTTAATACGGCATGATGTATTTTTTGGCTTAATTGTGATTTTAGGGGCTGACCGGCATTTATTTTTTCGATTATGCTGTTAATTTTTGCCAGAAGTTCGGTATTACTATTGGCAGTAATTAGTAAACCGCCAGTATGCTGATAATCGTTTTGACATACCTGAATTGTCAATTCAAATAAATTTGTTGAGGTATTTAATTTTTCGATCAGAGAAAGCAGTGTTTCACACAGAGACTTTAGGTCTTTATACCTAAAAAGAAATAAGGTTGTTTTACTCTCTTTTATCTCAGTGTGCTGCATTGGTTTATTTATTAAAAATTAATGTTCATTTTGTTTTTCCTTTAAGCCTTTAATGTATGCGTCTATTACGCCCATACCATCAACAATAGGTAAAATATCAATATTATGATTATCTGTTAGGTTATATTCTCTAAGACCTCTTGCCAGTTCTGCATGGCTGTCTGAGTTTAATACCCAGACGGTGCCTCCGGAAACCAAACCGTAACAAGCTTCAATTTTTCCGGATTTTAGAGCCTGAGTAAGTCCTTCTTTAATTTTTAAAAGTTTTTCTAATTCAACATTTTTCAACATCGAAGGGCCTTTTGTTATGATTAAATATCTCATTTCGTAAATATTAATTTGTTACTGAAGTTTTTTTATGATGACTTCATATCCAAGTGATGATAGTCCCGTGGTATCTGATCCTACAGATGAGCAGTGAGCTAAACCGGCCTGTTCCAGAAATTCTTCTATTTCTTTTACGGTATATTTTTCTGAAACTACCGTTGGAGGATAATTTGCTTTTTTACGCAGAGCATTAAATTCTGCCAAAACCTCTTCAGATACATCACGTTTCATGTCATGAATCAAACAGATTCCGTTAGGTTTTAAAACCCTATATTTTTCCTGCAGCGCTTTAACCGGATCAACAAGGTGGTGCAGGGTAGCACGGCTTATGACCATATCAAAAGTTTCGCTTTCAAAATCAAGATAATGCGCGTCGCCTTCTTTTACAGAAATTCTGTCTGATAAACCTCTTTCGGTAAATTTGTCATTGGCTTCAATAACATTATCTTCATAATAATCGATTCCGATAAAAGTATAGTTCTCAAAACCAGGTGTTTCGTAAAGGCGTTCCAGTAATACTCCGGTTCCTGTACCAACATCTAATAAAGTTGGTTTTTCGGTCGAAACGGGTGCATTTTTTTTACATCTTTTTAAGAACATATCATCCCACGGTTTTAAGAAAGTCGAAGTATAAGCTTCATATTCTAAAGCGGGCATTATATTGCGAATGTTATTTTGTTTCATTTTTTGTGGTTTTTAGTCAAATGAGAGTTCATTTATTTGATTATTCGTAAGAAAATCTCTTGCATCGGCACTTTTTGCTCCAAAAGGAGGTTTTTGCCTTTTTTCTTCTGCATGCGCTATCATAGCGAGGCTTCGGGCAAAAAGACCAATTCCGGGAACTAATGACTTGTCTGTAACGCCCAGATCGCTTAAGATCGCAGCAGTGATAAAATCTATATTGGGGTTTAAACCGGAATGATTTTTTAGCAGCTGCGTTGTTTCAAGATAAATGCTTTGGCTTTTTGTGTTTTTTCCAGAACTTGTCCAAATAGATTGAAGACAGTCTGGTCTTGGATCTTTTTTAAATAATGGATGTCCAAATCCGGGAATTATTTTTTTATGGACCAATAGTTCTTCAATCGTCTGGGCAACTTCTTCATTGGTTTTTGAAGAAAGTTTTGCGATAAGACCAAATGCGGCTTCTGAAGCTCCAATATGATGAGGTCCTGCGGCTATAAAACCAGACATGATAATCATATTGGCAGAAGCACCTGTTCCGGCTGTAACTCTTGGTGCTAAAACACTTGGAGTTAAATACCCAAAACCTGCATGCCAGGATATAAGCAGAGCTTCAAAAATTTTAATTTCATGTTCAGCCGCTGCTGTTTTAGAAAAAAGTGTTTTAAAAGCTGTTACAATAAACGCATCTGAATTAGTTTTGTAAATAGTTGCAGCATCTTTCCGGATTCCTTTTTTACCATCTGCAGCTATCCTCAGCATTAAAGGTAAAAGTGCAATTAGAAATAATCCCTTGGCAGTTTCTTTAGCAAAACACTCATTTGGAAGTTGGTAAGCGTTGTATGTTTTTAAAAACTCATCGTCAAGATCAAAAAGTAATCCGGCAATAACTCCTTTTATGGAACTTTGCGTTGCAGAAGCTGTTTTTTGAATCTGTTCAAAAACTTCATGTTCAATTGATACAGAATTTATCGAAGCCAGAAAAAATGTTTCAATCGCTTTTTGTTCTGAAGCTGATGGAAATGTTCCTGCCAAAATATGAAAAACAGTTTCAAAGAAATTCTTTTCAGAAATAATTTCATTTAAATCTGTTCCTCTTACTGATAAACTTTCAGGATCAAAACTTGGGCCATCTATTTTTGTACCTTGATATTTCATGTCTAAATTAAAATGAAGTTGAAATCCGTTAAAATTTTAAAAAGAGACTACTATATACTTAAAACTAAAGCTGTACTTTAAGTTCAGGATTTCCCATTCTTACCAATATTTTTCTTTCCATATCGGTAGTTTTTTTACGTCCGTGCATTACTGCATGATTGTCGATCATTAAAACATCCCCTTTATTCCAGCTTACTTTTACAGTGATTTCATCTGCTGCTGTAACCACTTTTTCAATGTAAGAATATGGAATTGGGCTTCCGTCTGCAAGACGTATAACCATTGGACAAAATTTGGCATCGTCACCCAAATGCTGTTTTACTTCTCCCTGATTAAATGAGATTTCGGCAAAATAGATATAAAGCATATTGTTGATGAAAACAGGCTCTTGTGTTTCTTCATCATAAATAACAGGATCACAAGTATATTCAATTTGTACAGCCTTATCATCTTGCAGTGATACTATTAGTCCTTTTGCTTCACAAAATTCTTCAAGCTCAGAAAAACTTTCTGTCATAAAAGCTTTTTGCCAGTCGCCGTCAGGCAGATATCTAATGTATTTGATTTGATTAGACAAAAAGAATTCTTTAGTATCATCATCAAGTGCATTAAACAGTTTTGCACCGTCACACAAGGTAGTCTGCCCTCCGTCTTTTGGCGGAATGAGGCAGTAGAAGTAAAGCAGTTCCGGCGGGTCCTGCATGTAGTACATTTCTCCGTGAAGAGGAATAGTGAAATCTTGAACGCTTCCGGTTGCGGTCATCAACGTTTTATCGTTGTTAATTTGTTCTCTGTCAATACTTTTCCATCTTGATCCTCCTCCCTGATAATCAGAAAAGTCTTTTATAAACTGATTACTGAAGGTGGTAAAGCCATCGACATCAAAATTAAACCCTCTGAATAATATTGCTTTATGCTTTTTATACAGCGAAAAAATTTCGTCCTGATCTAAATCATAAGAGCTTCCATTATCCAAATGTTCTATTAACAATCCAACTGAATTGTTAAGGCTGCTGATTTTTATATTTGACAAAATGTTATGGTTTTAAGGTTTGTAATAAAATGAAAGCAACCTTGATTAGAGGCTGCCTTCAATTGGGGTAAAAACTACTTTTTAGCAGCGAATGCGGTTAAGAAATCATGTGCGTCTGCGATAGGGATAATTTCTGTAAAGCTTGCTTTAAAAAGTGGATTGCTTCTTACAATAGTTGCAAGTTCAACAGTGTCTTTTGCGTTGATAACAATGATTGATCCTCCTGAAATAACAGCGTATGCTTTTTCAATTGGACTTTTTGGATCTTCTACAAGTGCTTTCACTTGTGCTCCTGTGTCTGCTGTGGCATTTAAGCCATGGCCCTGGCCGTTTGGCCTGCTGATAACTAGAAATTTCATATTAAATGGTTTAAAGATTACATGTTAATTAAAATACTCTTATTGTAAAATATGTGAGCGTATTGATAATTTATTAGCCTCCTTCTACATTTATATTTGACATTGTATTGCAGAAGAAAGTATGAATACCTAATGTTTTTTATTTAAATAAGCTTCATACACAATCATTTGCTTTCACATTATTAGCTTGATAAAATTAAATAGTTTAAAAAAAAGAAACTATTTATAAATACTTAAATTAATACAGTAAAAATATGTATTCAGATATTATTTGTAGGATTAAAATGCATGAGACAGGTTTTTAATGTCATGAAAAAGATTTTGGTTCTGTCGTATTTGAAAAACGGTCAAATTGACCACCACTTTTCGATTTAAACTGACCACCTGGTTTCGGTTCTAATTAACCACTAAAAACTACTTCTTTTTCATACTGTTAAACCATAGATCTGCATAAAACTACAGACTATGTAAATAGCAAACTAAACATGAATAAAATTAGAAAAGTCATTAAACTATATTGTAAAAGCAAAAGTTTTGTAAGAAAAAAAATATGGCGCTGTAAAAAATATATTTCTTTAATTTGATGTGTTTGGATTAAGTCTGAAGACTGTTAACAAGAAAACTGATAATGAATTAGACGAACTGTTTTCCCAAGGCCCAGTAGAAGTTATTTTCTCAAGAAGTGAGGATCTCTATGTTTATTTTCCACAGATGGAACGGGAAGTAAAAAAAAACAGGCACTAACATGGAAATCATATGGAAGAGATATATCGCTTTAAATCTCGATGGCTTAAGAATTACTCAGTTTAGAAACCGTTACATGGACTGGGCAAGGTTTTGTTGCATCTAAAGCTGTACTTCATCCGAGATACTTTTATAATAAGCGGTTCCATATAAGGAATTTCTAATAAATATTAAGGATTTAAGCGAACATCCTAAACAAACTTTATAAAAGAAAAAATCCTTTATTTTGTTAAGTTATCCAAGAGAATCATTTCTTAATCCTTTTAAAGTAGTAATAGGAATTAATTATTTTATTTTGTAATTGATCGAAAATAAAGAATTCTAGAACTATTTATTCACCTTTTTTATTATCTATTCATCTTCTCGTATTTTACGGGATACCAATGTCAAGCACTACGTCCGAGATAGATTATATGATAACTTATCCAACACCATAAAAACTAGAATTCCCAAATCAAACAAATACAGATAGGAACATGAAACGGCCGAAGAATATTTAGGTCATGAAGTAGCGAATTTTATAAAAGAAGAATTAGAACTCATTAAACGAACTGGAGAATCTAAGAATACTAAAAAAGTTATGGAAGCTTTTTTCAAACTTTCTGATGAGTTGATACAATACGTAGCACTACTAAAAGGTTTATTTGCATTTTATTTTCTCAAAAATAGTTTTTAATTGATCCATGACAGATCCCGATTTAAAATCTTTTTTGAAATTGGATCAATAAGTTTTGGGCAATCTGCAAAAGCCTCTATTGACATTTTCCTGATTAATGAATCTGTTCCTATAGAAAGAACATTTGATGCTGTCGTAGCGTAAGATTAAAATAGATTTTATAGAATCCGACAACAACGGTAACTTTAAACTGAATCATTATAATCAAAACTTTGGATATGATCTTGAAGCAGGTCTATCTAAACATCCTATTAAAGAGCTGGAGAATCCTAAGTACAAAGGCAATTTAATCAATTTGTTTGAAAGAGTTAATGTATAGTCAGTTACATTTGTTGTTAATGGAGCAGAAATAAAACAATTTGCAGAGGCTAATCCGCATTTTAAAACAGTAAATGTTTACGACGGATCTATGGAGAGAATTAACCATCGAGAAAGCAAAGACCAAAAACTGGATGAGAACGAAGGAAAAACACAAGGTAAAGAGGCTAATCTAAACAAGATTCTACCTCTGAACTTGCACAACAAGGAGAAAAGAAAAATAGTCAAAGAAAAGGAGACGTTAAATCAATATAGGTAAATCGAAACCCTAAAACCCTTAATCGATTTCTTTTTAGTCATTGAAAAAGATTTCCGTATTAGTACATCGCACATAGCGATTTATGCTTCTTTACTTCAATACCATGTAGATAATGGTTTTGTAAATCTAATACAAGTTTACGGACATGAAATAGCACCACTGGCAAAAATAGACTCTCTTTATACCTATCATAGATGTATCAAGAAACTAAATGAGTATAGCTATATAAAGTATGAACCAACGTTAAAAAAAGTAGGGAGCAAGGTGTATTTTATCAATTCGTGTAACGTAAATATTTAAAAATTAAAAGGCCTCTTGTGGGCTTTTTTTGATAAGCTTTATTAACATGATTAAGATGAAAAAAATAAATATCTTTAAAAACAGAGTAGGAGTAAGCTGGAAGATTGATAAAACCTATATAAAATTTAAAGGTATTTATTGTTATTCATATCGGGCTGTGGATAAATCTGGTAATACAATCTATTTTCTTTTAATTAGAAGAAACCAGAGAATGAGTGTGAAGTCATTTCTAATTAGGGCAATAAATAATAACTGAAGACCTGTTGTAATAAATATAGACAAAATCGGTTCGAACACCAGCGCAATATGAGTTTACAACAAACGTTCGTTTTCAAAGATTAAGGTTCGAAAATGTAAATATCTAAACAATATAGTTGAGTAGGATCATGGTTTCATCAAGTAGCGAATACAAAAGGGATAAGGCTAAAAAAAAAATCAATCTGCCAGACGGACAGTATGTGGAATAGAAGTTGTACATATGTTGAGAAAGAATCAGGTGGTAAAGTTATGGAGAACCATGTTTAAATCATTTTATAAATTGGTAGCATAAATTTTAACTCTCTGATTTCTTTCGAATTTATATGGCAGATGTGACAGAACCTTTTTTTGTGATTAAAATAGAATAAAGCTACTAACTAGCAACTTGAATTAATTACAAAAATATAGTTTAATTTTTTTTTTAGTTTTTGTTTCCATACGCAATTCCTTAAGATGCTGTGAGATTGCAGGTTATGAAAGAGGACGTTTATTTACAATTTCCTCGAAGATACATCTATATACTTTCAATAAATATTCCATAATAGCAATACGTTCAGGAAGTCCTAACGCCTTGGCTAAAATTATCAGTTCATTCTGATTTTCTGTAAAGTGATCTGTTTTTGTTACTCCCATTGTTTTATGTTTATATTGCTATATAATATTAAATGAAGCAAATTTGAACCATAAGATTTTCTTAAAATGTGGTTGTTTATTTTTCGGTATACTGAATGTCAATACTTTTTTATCTAAAAATGGCCGTGGGATATTACTTCGCGACCTTTAAAAAAAGATAATGTATTCGGTAGTAATCCCACTATCTGAAGAATTTCATACAAATTTATCTCTTTTTGAATTTGTGTTTTGTAGGATTTTTTTATATCTTCGAATAAGCTAATTACCTAATTTATTGTTGTCATATCAAAAATAGAATAATAAAAAAAATACAATTTAATCAATTTCACACCTCTTAAACCTAAGTAATATGAAAGTTAAATCGTTAAAATTGTTAGTAATTCTTCTTTTTATTTCCCCTGATAACATAGCTGCGCCATCACCCCCGCAACCACAACCACAATCAATACCTCCTCCAATTGGAGATCCTGTACCTATAGACAACGAAATTTCGATATTATTTTTAAGCGGAGTTATACTTGGAGCTTTTTTTTTAAATAAAAAAAGAACTTTCTAAATATATAGTTTTAGTAAAAAACGCTATTAACCTTAAAGTTAAAGTAATGAAGATCATAATTCTACTTGTTTTCCTCTTGATTAATACAAAATGTATCTCACAAGTTTATTTCAGTCCAAATACGAATATGTATGTAAAAAATGAAGTGTTATATGTTCAACAGGGGATCAACTTAACTTTGAATTCTAACCTGTATCTACGCAATAACTCACAATTGTTGCAAGGAACAACAGGGAATTCAGCAAATACAGGATTAGGTACATTGTCCCTTTATCAAAAAGGAACTTCAGATAATTTCGATTATAATTATTGGTGTTCTCCTGTTGGAAATGCGTCTAATTCATCCGGAAATGAAAACTTTGGCATTGCAATGCTGAGCAGACCTACCACAGCAACTGCTTCAGTAACGTCAACAATTTTACCCGTAAGCAGTTCCGATGGAACTTCCAACCCTTTGGCGATAGCACCGAAATGGGTTTACAAACTCATAAATGCCAATAATTATTCGCAATGGGTTTTTGTTGGGGGATCAACAATATTAGCACCCGGCGAAGGTTTTTCAATGAAAGGAACAAGCGGAACTGATTCAACAGATCCTGAAGGGACTGGTGTTACTAATAATCCGGGTGGAGTCCAAAGATATGATTTTAGAGGAAAACCAAATGATGGTAACATTACTATTTACTTAGGGGCTAATAATGCAACTTTAACCGGAAATCCATATCCTTCTGCTTTACATTTAAATGCTTTTCTCTTAGATCCTTCTAACGTAAATACTGGAGGCATTGCTTACTTCTGGGAGCAGGATAAAACAGTAAACTCACATACCTTAATAAACTACAGAGGGGGCTATGGAGCATATTCTCCAATTAGTTTAGTTTCTAATGGTGTATATGTACCGGCGACTTTCAACTCTTTTAACCCGGATGGTTCAATAAACAATACCGGATTATCTTCCGGACTTATAATACAAAGAAAATATTCTCCAATTGGTCAGGGATTTGTAATTAGTGCCAACGCTAGTGGAACAGCGACGTTTAAAAATGCCCATAGAGCATTTTACAAACAAGGAAGTGGTTTGTCACAGTTTGAAAAACAAACTCCTAAAGAAAAAAGCGCTAAAGAAATGGAAGTCACCGAGGAGATTTCATATTTGAAATTGAATGTTATAATCGATAATGAATTTACCAGACAATTAGCCCTGGTATTTGTCTCGCGTGCAACAGATGGAATTGACATCGGAATTGATGCACAAGGTATGGATATACTTCCTAATGATGTGAGCTTTTTAATAGAAAACAATAATTATATCATTCAGGGTATAAATTTCGACCCTGAAAAAAAAATCCCCATAATCGTAAAAGCAACCACCAATACTACTTTTAAATTTAAGGTTTCCGAGGTAATAAATTGGGACGCTTCACAAATGATTTACCTCTATGATGCACTGGATGATTCTTTTCATGACATAAAAAACGGAATGTATGAGGTTAATCTTGTAAACGGAATCTACACAGATCGTTTTAAAATTACATTCAAAAACGACAAAATACTTAATACTATTAACAAAAACTATAATCCCTTTTTCATTAATCAGGATAATATAAATAATAGTTTAAAAGTATCGAATCCCGGAAATCTTTCTCTAAAAACGTTTAAACTATATGAAATAACCGGGAAAATTATTCTGCATAAAGAAAATCTGGGAATAGAACAAAATTACACTTTTTCAACCAATGGATTAAGCAGTGGAATTTATATTGCTGAATTTTTAACCCTGAATAATGAAAGATTCACGGAGAAAATCATCATTTCAAATTCTAAAAATTAATAGTAATTCCCCAAAATAAACAACAGGAAAAAAAATAACAAATACCCAAAAATTATGATCAACAAACCTGCTCTTCGAAATCATAAAACATTCTTAGTGTTTCTCTTTATTCTTTTTGGATTTATAGTAAACGCGCAAGTCGGAATTGGAACAATAACACCAAATTCCAGTTCAATACTAGACCTTACATCTACTACACAAGGATTGCTTACTCCCAGAATGACAACTGCTCAAAGAAACGCGATAACAACTCCGGCTGATGGTCTTATTGTTTACGATACGGATCTAAAAGTTTTTTACTATTATTCGGCAGGCAGCACGTCATGGTTGCCGTTAAGTAGTGGAGTACCGGGAAGAATAAATTTTAAACGTATAAAATCTACAGATAATTTAACCACTCTTTTAGCTGATGAACTTGCCGCCGGAGGAGGTTTTAAATATCTCCTGAATTCCAGTACCTTATATGAGATTAACGGTAACATAACTTTTAATTTTCCTATTGACTTAAACAATGCTTACTTACAAGGAGTGGATTCAAATCAAGATGTTATTATCAGGTCATCAGGAAATATTTTTGAAGGTGCAAATGGAGGAACGATAAAAGGTCTAACCCTTCTCGCTACAGCCGGAAGCATATTTAACCTTAGTGGAGCGGCAACTCAAAACTTAATATTTAGAGATTGCATAGTAGCTAATTCCAACTCTGTAGGAAGTATATCCGGCTTTGGCTTGGTCTTTTTTAGTATCATTCAGTTCTCTGGAAATACAAATGGAATAACATACAACAATATCACGCAATTATTACTGAGTAATTTGGGGTGGTTCAGCAACAATTCAGGGACTTATGAAAAACTAACCGGGACTTTTACTCTTGTGGAAAAGCAAGGTGGCTTTAGTCAGGTCAATGGTACTGCTATTGGATTTGATGTATCTTCAAATCCGACAATATCAGGAGACGGTGTCTTAGAATCAGTTGTTTTTACCGGCACCAACACAAGTGGATATGTAAAATCCTACACTGCAGGTACTTATGCCGGATATAACTTTACCAATAGCTGGAGCGTACGGTCGGCCGGAATTCCTGCCGAAACTGATGCCAATTCTGTAGCTGATTTTACTATGGATTATCCTGTTGGCTCAGGTGCTTCTACAAGCTTTAATACATCGAATCCGAGTAATATTGTTAAAGTTAACGGAAATTCAACATCCTATAATTTATTTAGATTTTCCTTAGATGCGCCAACAAATAATAACAACAGATTGAGATATATGGGAAAAAAGAAGCGAATTTTTCAGGTTTCCGGCTCTATTTCCTTTCAGGTTCCTGCAATAGGTACATACATCATCTATATTGCAAAGAATGGAACAGCTTTAACACAGTACAAAATTTACGGAAGAGGACTGGCGCTAAATGACATTGTCGTTCTTCCTTTAAATGCTTCGGTTGAATTATTAACCAATGATTATCTTGAAGTTTATGCTCAACGATTCACTGGAGGGATAACTGACGCTATAATTGTTCCTAATATGACATTAACGATTAAATAATTTTTCTTTTAATTAGTGTCATATTTACATAATAATGTACTAATTTAGCGTAGATGAATATGCAAACAAAAAGTAATGGATATCTCGATGCTGCAACATCACGATACAACGAACATTGCCAATTGACGGAACCAGAAGCAAAAAGAGTACATGTGAGTGAAGAAGTGATTTTGTCATGTGGAGAGTATTTAATACTCTAAAATTTTTAATGCTCTCAGGAATTGGTGATAAAGAACAATTGGATGAGTTTGATATTCCAGCTTTTAGGCTTTCGCTTAAAGACCAGCCGATCACTTTGCGGTCAAAAAGGTCTATTATTACGGTAAGATAGAGACATCCTTCGTCGGTTTCTATATAGGTTATGTTCGAAACCCATACCTCGCTGCTGTAGTTTGTTTTAAAATCCTGCTCCAGTATGTTCTGCACCGTAAGATATCTATGAGAGGAGTTTGTTGTTTTTCTGAATTTCGTTTTTGCGATGCTTCGCAGATGGTTTTCCATCATGATTTTCGCCACAAAAGCCCTAGATGCCTTAATGCCGATTGCCGACAGCTCTTTGGCAATTCTGGTGATTTTGTATCTGTGTGGACTTCAGTTGTAGATTTGTATAATTTCAGAAGTGATGAAAATTTTACGTATGGCCCTGCTGGTAGGCAGCTCTTTCTACCATTTATATTAGCAGCTCGGATCGACCTTAAAAAAAACTGTACATTTTCCCAACGGGAAATATAGCGGTATGCTCTCTTATAATTTGATATTTTACCCGCCATTCTTGGAGAAGATGTTTGGAGCCTTTTTTAATATAGCAGATTCTGTCTGTTGCTCTTTAATTTACCTGTGCATTTTGATAAGCTAGTTTCTATCAAAATTGGACTGAGGGGATTTCTTTAAGCCAAGCTTCTCATCTTTGTAAGTTTCTTCCAGTACGTACTGCAGGGTATCAACACAGGTATTAAGCTCTCGGGCTACATCAAGTATCTTTCCGCAGTGGATACTCATCGAGGCGGCCAGAATATTGAACTCCAATGTGTACTTTTTTCTAGTCTTTTTCATAGCAATAAATAACATTATCGTTCTTCCTTTGAATGCTTCGGTTGAATTATTAACAAATGATTATCTTGAAGTTTATGTCCAACGATTTAGTGGAGGAATAGCTGACGCTATAATTGTTCCTAATATGACATTAACTATTAAATAATTTTCTTTAATTTTAATTAGTATTATATTTTCATAATAATTTATCATAGATGAATATGCAAACAAAAAGTAATGGATAAGTAGAGATACCTCCAATTCAATCTAATGAAAATCAAAGAGATAAATGCTATGCATGTTAAAAGAGACAACAGTTTGACTATGATTATAATACATGTAAAAGTAATCTCAATTAAAATATAATTTTGTTTAGAAGGAAGGCTCGGGGAAAAGAAGTACGGCAAGATTATTAAAAATTTTATCTACCATATTATTTAAAAGAATTTTGTTAATTTCAATAAATACTCAACAACAAAATTATTAGTAAAAGGCAAAATTTACGAAGTAGATGAATTAAACACTTACTTTTACGGTTGTTCTGAAGATTTATTTTTGGATTTGAATAGTAAAATATTAGGTTTATGCCTCAAAATCAAATCTTAAGGGTTTTGCGTTCAATTTTTTTTGAAAGTTAATTTCAGTTTCGGAAATTTATAGATGATGCATTTTGTTCAAATAATTAGAGTTATTTGTAATACAGTTTTAAGCTTAAACTTGGTAGACCTTGATTTTGCAGATTTTTTAGTTTCCTAAATAACTATGCACCAAGATTTTGCTCCAAAACTTTGCATTCTACTTTTATTTAATTATTTGCAGATTCTCCTCCATCCGAACCTCAGTCGTTAAGAGTTTGATGAATTAAGTGCATCTGAAGACTTGCGCGTCACGATTGTACCGCAAAATTTGAAATGGCAAATTATTTCTAAATTAACCTCAGTTTTCTGTGGCAGAAGTAGTATCAAGTATAGAATTACTAAAACCTTCACAATACTATAATAATCTTTTGCTTTTTCTTATCTGGAAATTTGAAATTTAAAAATTGTTAAAAAGTCCCATACTAGGCAGTATAGGACTTTTCGTTTAAATTCAAATCTTCCAAATTTAAATTTGTTTAAGGGGCAAACTACAGTAAATAT
>NZ_CADCST010000126.1 GCF_902804485.1 Flavobacterium collinsii
TTATGTAGCTTCGGAAGCTTCTGCGGGAAAATATAATCCAACTAGTGGAATATGGACAATACCAGTATTGCAATCAAAGGAAAGTCAGACTTTAAAGGTAACTGCAAAAGTGAAAGAAAAAGGAGATTATTTGAATATCGTTTATTTAACGGATTCAAATCCGGTAGATAATAATGAAACAAATAATAGAGCAGAAGCATCGATTAAAGTTAAAGATGTAATTGTGTACAATTCGGTTTCTCCTAACGGTGATGATTTAAACGATTATCTTAGAATAGATGGTTTAGACCAATATCCTAATAATTCTGTTGAAATTTTTAACCCAGGAGGGGTTCAGATTTTCAAGACCAGTAATTATGGAAGCAATGGTAATGTTTTCAGAGGAATTTCAGAAGGAAGGGTTACAATCGATAAACAACGCGGAGTACCAACCGGA
>NZ_CADCST010000127.1 GCF_902804485.1 Flavobacterium collinsii
TGTAGGATGGATAGATATATTTACAAGACTAAATCAAAAAAATATTTTGATAAATGCTCTAAAATATTGTCAGGAAAATAAAGGTTTAGAAATCTATGCCTATTGTATTATGAGCAGTCATATACATTTGCTTTGTAAAGGAACGAATGGTTTTGTTTTATCTGATATTATTAGAGATTTTAAAAAGTTTACATCAAAAAAAATAATTCAGACTTTAACAAATGAACCCGAAAGCAGAAGAGAATGGATGTTAGAATATTTTAAAAAGGCATGTGAGCATTTAAAAAAGGATCAGACTTATAAAGTCTGGCAAAATGGTTATCATGCGGAACATATTTACAGTAATAAATTTATTAAGCAAAAAATAGATTACATTCATAATAATCCCGTAAAAGATAAAACTGTTAGTTCGGCTGAAGATTATTATTTTAGTTCGGCAAGGAATTATTCAGGATTGGAAAATGATTTAGATGTTGTTTTGCTGTACTTGTTTTAAAATGCTTAACTGTTACTTTTTACTCATCTTTGCGGGCACAGATTGCAAATCTGCGCTAACATGACGCAATAAAAACAAAAGCTACATGATTTTGTAGCTTTTGTTTTTTATAATTAGTATTTTGTTTTACTGTTGCGGGCACGGATTGCAAATCCGCGCTATCGGGGTTTTTATTCTAAATCCCATAACAATTTTATTGACGAGACTATTGTTAGAAAGCAAATGATCCAAAATATAATTTGCCCGGCTGCGCCTTTAAATTTTACTCCCGGTATCTCAAATTCTATTTTTCCGGAAACATACTCTAGAACTAAAACGATGAAAAGGGAAGTAATCGCTGCCATAGGTAATCCAACAACAACTGGGAAATGTTTTTGCGCGATAGGTAACCAGACTTTAGATTCGTAACCTCTTTGAGCCATTATATAGAAAATGTAAGCAGAAAACAAGGCAATTAAGGCCGCAGCTACCCAGGCTAAGGCATTTAAAATTTTTGTTTTGGTTTGGTCATTTTTGTTATTCTCGTTATTCATGTTTTCTACAATTAGATTTTATAATAGAATGCTCGTGACTTTTTTAGGTAATTTTATTTGTGTTCAAGAGCGGGACGCTAAACCTCTAATCTAATCCAATTATTTAGGCAGATGTGCAACCAATTCAACTTCTAATTTTGCTGTTGGCATGTATAATTGTACGACTTGTACCCATGTAGCCGCAGGAAAGTCACCATTGTAGAATTTTTTTCTAACGTTGTTGTACTTTTTCATGGTCTCAATATCTGTTGTGTATAAATTTTCTTTTACAACATTTGCAAACGTGGCACCATAACTCGCTAGTGAAGCTTTTAAATCGTTATAGACAGCTGTGATTCCTGCCGGAGTTAATTCCGTCGTTACAGCACCTGAAATGTAAAGCACATTGTCCACCTTTAAAACCTGAGCATAACCAATAACTGTATCTTGTTTGGGTCCATTGTTCCAATGCCATTTTTCTTTTTTTATTTTAGCTTCTTGTGCAAAATTGATATTGAAAATGAATAAAAAAGAAAGTAAAAGAAAATGTTTCATAATGGTTTGTGTTTTAATTATGGTTTGTTTTAAGTTTTTTTCGCTAGCGTTAGTGTCTAATTCTTTAGGTTTACGAGCGTGATGCTCGCTAATGAAGGGATACTTGTCAATATTCTCCAATTATAGAATATATAGATTTATTGAAGCTGTTTCCTTTTGCTGACTTCACCGTAAATATATATTCTTTCTGCTTCTGTATATCACTTTGCCAGCCTATAATTTTACCATTTTCAATTGTAGGTTTAGTTTTGTTTCCATAAATGTCTAGATTGTTTTTAGCTAAAAAGTTATTTAATACTTTTGTTTGCATCCATCTCCCTTTCTTAAACAATTCTGATTTTAATTCATACGCATCAATTAGTAATTTACTAACTTTCAAATCACACATTACCCCAACACGCAAATAAAACTTTTTACTTTCTCCACTATTGATAATAACCGGAAATTCTAGTTTGTTTTTATCATATTGATCTATATTTTCATAAATTCCATCAAAAACATGGCTTATGATCGCATCAACACTTTTATCATTTGCTGTTTCAATACTTGATTTTGTAATGGATAGTGTCTTGTCTCCATTATTACTTAAAATAATTTGCCAATAAGTTGGAATAATAACTATACTGTCATTATAAAATATTGGTTTTGTTAAGTAGTCTTCATGTACATAGATAGAACTCATTGTAACTTTTTCGATATTTGCTTCATGATAAGTGTAATACGAAAAATAAAAAGATAAGACCGAAATAATGATCGCTGATAGTGAAGCAAAAATATTTATTTTTTCTACTGTTTTTTTTTTCATGTTTATTTAGACTCTTGCTGGCGTAATCTGGACGCTCGCGCATATTCTGGATTAATTAAGATTAATTACTTATAATAGTTTTATCATTATCATTGTTCGTGACTTCTTTAAGTTATTTTGTTTGTGTTCACTAGCGGGACGTTCTTGCCAGCTGGGGATTTGTTTCATAATCACATCTTTTGAAATAATTAGTTTTTTGATTATTATTCATTAACATTTAGTTTAATTTATTTTTAAAAGACATTTTTATTTATTTGATTGTTAATTTTTTTACTTACCATAAGCACTATCATTGTATTCCTTTAAATGCTCTTGATTAAATATTAATCCTTTATTCATGTTTTTTAAAAGTGAATACTTTTCAATCAATGGTTTAAATTTCTGTACACCATAAGGAGCTAAGCAATTAAAAAATATTAATGACAATTCATGACTTGAAAGCTGTGCACGTACAAAATTTATGTATACTTGCTTGTCATGAATTTCTGAATTGTCAACAAATTTTATAATGTGATATAAGTTTCTGAAGTAATGTCCTAAGTTGTTTTGATTTTTTTCAAAAAATATATCATAACTTTCTAAAGTACCTTTTAAATTTGTTGTAACTGGATTTATGTATAGATCTTTATCTTTTGTCTTAATATAATGTTCAAGTCTAGTATAGAAGATTTGAAAACAATCTCTTCCTTCAGAAATTACTGAGGTTTTTTCATTATATTTTCGTAAATCCATTGAATTGACTATACTGGAATGCGTATTTAGTAATTGAAAAAAAGTATTTTCAAATCTTTGTAATCTCAATGTTTCATTTTGAATTTCGAATTCTTTCCTTGTTTCTCTAAGCTCTTCTCTTTGAAATCTCAATTCTTTTCTTTGTAGTAGTATAGTTAGAATAATTCCTGCGAGGGCCAGTCCAGAAAAAAGAGCATTTACGCCTCCAAACATATCTCCAAAAGTTCCTCTTTTAACGTCTGACAAATCTTTTAAAGTATAATAAGAAAGTGTCCATAAACCGATAATTAGTAAACTGACGATTATTGAAGTTAATATAAAGGGCGTATTTTTTTCATCTTCATTTTTTTCGTTGTTCATAGCATTTTATTTATTGGTTAGTGAATGATATTTGTTTTTTTGAATTTAAATTATTAGATGAAATGAAATTAAAACAAACATCTTATTTAATTCAATTAAAATACCGAGTAAAAACACCTGATTTTTGAAAAAACGCAAATTAATTTTTGCTAAAAATAACTCTTTGAAAAGTCAATTACGTTGCGAAAAACCGTAAACATCTAAAATAATCCAAGACCCCTAGCCCTGATAGCAGCGGCATCCTTTTTAGGTAACCGAAAAAGTTCTAAATTAGAATAAAAAACTTCGGCCTAAAAAGATATAGCGGATAATTAGGATTTCTTACTCGTACAGGCTTTTTACTTTAATGAACAATATAACATCAGTAGTAGGGGAGTGTAAATCAATTTTAAGAGTAAATTTTTAATATGTAAACTTCTTTAAGACGAGATACTTACATTTGTGAGTGTTATACTCGTGATATTTGAGGGATGGCGGCTATTTATCTTTAAGTAATACTCTTTTAAATAATTCAATTGATTTTAATCTTTCTTTTTTGGAAGGATAGTTAGGTGAATTACTTTCAGGTATATAGTCATTTACAATTTTGATTATTTCTGATTTTTCGATGATGATTAAGGAACATAAGTCGGCAAGAAATTCTGATTCTTTTCTAAGCCTGTTAAATCCGGTATAAATTCTTCTATAGATTAGTGAAATTACTATGATAGAAAGAGCAGGTTCCATCTGTCTCGGGGAAAATAAAAATAAAAGTAAAGCTAGGAATATACCAAAACACAACCTCATATTATTTAAGAAAATAGGAAGTCTAAATGCTTTTTTAGTAATTAAAAATAATTTAGAATCTCCTTGAACAATATGGCCAAATTCATGACCCAAAATTGATTCAAGTTCTTTAGGATAATGGTGTGAATGTGATATTAATGCGCGACTCAGAAACAAATGAACAACTCCTTTTTCTAAAGTAATATGAGCTTCAATATCATTTGTCTTTATGTAGTATATTTTTAATTTTAATTTGCTTAAATCTAATTTTTCAATAATTTCGTTGCATATATTCCATATTTCTTTATGATTTTCCTGATTAAGTTCAATGTAAGACGATTTTGGTAAAAGCTGCTTTACCCTAGTAAGGTAAATGAAAAGGACATAGACTAAAATTACTAAATCGAAAAGAATACCTAATAATGATCTTTGATTAGCTGCGACATCATATTCTGAAGAATTAAAAAAAAGAAGGAAAATAATACTAGATGCAGGTAAAATAAAAAGCACTAACATGATTCTGAACTTTACTCTTAACTTATGTTTTCTCGCTTTTCTAAAGTAAAAATTTTTTAACAGATTTTCATTTGATGCTATTTCCATTTTAATCCAGTTTATCTAATATAGTCAAGAGCTGAGTGGCGTATTTTTCTTTAATTGCTACTTTTAAATCGTCTGGTAAATTTTGTTCCATTAAAGTTTTGTACACTTTGTCTTTTAATTCAAATGATGTAAGTTGTGATTCATCTTTTGACTTTTTGACTTTTTTGAATTCTAAATAAATATTAAAAATGGATATAATAATACTGCTAAAAGTCGCGCCTTGTTTTATTAATTCTAAAGTATCTGGAGAAAGACCAAAGTCAAAACCTGTTGTGCCATTTTCATTATAATTAACTACACTTGTTCTTTCTGTTTTTAATATTTTATCAATAAATTCTTCCCCTTCAAGTTTGTAGTTTTGTTGTTCCGTTTCATTCAATTCTTGGTTAATTATATTTTCAACCAAATTCATTAGTTCCAATTTATTACTTGTCATAATCATATTTGATTTAATTATTTTACCCGTCTTTTGGATGTTTTTTTATTTTTAATTGACCTGTTATGTATTGTTTTTAGCTGAAGGCCACCTGAGTGAAGGTCGGACTTAATGGGTTATAAATTGGGGATTATCTATAAAAAAATTAAGTTTTAATTTTTAAATTATTCGTAAAATCAATGATTTATTATAATTGATTTTATATAAAATTTAATTTAGAGAACAAATATCTGCTTTATTTTGAATTAATTACCAAGTGAAAATACCTGTTTTTTTTCTTTTGTTAAAATATTGTTTTATAGTTGTTTACTTCGTTTTTGTTAAAGGTAAAAATCCTTAGTGAATTGAATGTTTTTACATAAATCTATAAAATGCAAATTAAATACTGCCCCGTCTTAGCGCTGATAGCAGCGGCATCCTTTTTAGGCAAACGAAAATTTCTAAAATTAAACCATAAACATTCTGCCTAAAAAGATATAGCGGATAGCAGGAACAAGCTCCTAAAAACTATCTTAATTCCATTAAAATTTCCTCTCAAAAAACACAAAAAATCAATACTAGAATTTTCCGTAAAAATTTTGTAATTTTGCAGTCCAATAAAAGGAATTAGAAAATGTTAGATAGACTTCAATATGTAAAGCAGCGTTTTGATGAGATTTCGGATTTGATTATTCAGCCGGATGTTATTGCTGATCAAAAACGTTATGTGCAACTCAACCAGGAATATAAAAGCATCAAAGCTTTGGTTGAAAAAAGAGAAGAATACATTCTTGTTTTAGCAAATATTGACGAAGCAAACGAAATTATTGCTGACGGAAGCGATGCAGATATGGTTGAAATGGCCAAAATGCAACTTGACGAAGCAAAAGAACGCTTGCCGCAACTGGAGGAGGAAATCAAATTTATGTTGATTCCTAAAGATCCTGAAGATGCTAAAAATGTAATGGTGGAGATTCGTGCCGGAACGGGTGGGGACGAAGCTAGTATTTTTGCAGGGGATTTATTCAGAATGTATACTAAGTACTGTGAAAACCAGGGTTGGAGAACTTCTGTGGTAGATATGAACGAAGGTACTTCAGGTGGTTTCAAAGAGGTTATTTTTGAAGTTACCGGAGAAGATGTTTACGGAACCCTGAAATTTGAAGCTGGTGTGCACCGTGTACAACGTGTTCCTCAGACCGAAACACAAGGTCGTGTACATACATCGGCAGCAACGGTAATGGTTTTGCCGGAAGCAGAAGAGTTTGATGTACAAATCGATATGAACGATGTTCGTGTAGATTTCTTCTGTTCGTCAGGACCTGGAGGACAGTCGGTAAATACAACGAAATCGGCAGTACGTTTAACGCACATTCCTACGGGATTAGTGGCGCAATGTCAGGATCAGAAATCACAACATAAAAATAAAGATAAAGCGTTAACGGTTTTACGTTCTCGTTTGTACGAACAGGAATTGGCTAAGAAAGAAGCTGAAGATGCTACCAAACGTACGTCTCAGGTAAGTTCTGGTGACCGTTCGGCTAAGATTCGTACCTACAACTACGCACAAGGTCGTGTAACCGATCACCGTGTTGGTTTAACTTTATACGATTTAGGAAACATCATGAATGGTGACATTCAGAAAATTGTAGCCGAGCTTCAGTTGGTGAACAACATGGAGAAATTGAAAGAAGCTTCAGAGGTTTTTTAATTTGAGGTACAAAGGAATCTCTCCAGATTCTATAAATATTTAAGCCGAACTTATGTTCGGCTTTTTTTATGAAAAATAGATTAATCCCGATTTGTACGTTCCCAGTGGTTTCAACTATTGGGATGAAATATTTATCATTCATTTTTCAGAATCCATTTCTCGAAATACATCTGGCAAAAGCAACCATAGGCGATATTTTGTTTTTATCAATTCTAAGAAAAATCTTAAAACCGTTGATTCTCTGCATCTTTGCTTCTCTGTTTCTCAAAAAAAAACTTTTTTTTCAATATTTTTCTTTTAATATTTGCGTGCCTTTTAAACCATAAAAGGATTACTAACCAATTGCTTAAAACTAATTTATGAAGAGAACTTTACTATTATTTTGCTTCTTTGGAAGCTTTTTTTATGCCCAAGGGCAATCGTATTTTGGATTTAGGGATGATAATTATGCAGGAATTCAAGCCGTGTTATTTAATCCATCAACTGTTGTTGATTCAAAACACAAAGTTGATATTAATATATTTTCGGTTAGTGCAACGGGACAAAATGATTTGTACGGGGTAAATTTGGCCGGGATTTTAGATGGCAGTTTTGATTTACAAAGAGACGGAAAGAAGAATATTAAAGCCAATAACAGGGGGAACTTTAATGTAGATATTTTAGGTCCGTCGATTATGTTCAATATTACGCCGGCACACAGCGTTGCACTTTTTACACGTGTTCGAAGCGTAACCAATGTTGTTGATGTAAATGGTGCGCTTGTTGACGAAGTAAATAAGAATATAGATGTTTCAAATAGTTTTTTAATATCGGGAGGAAACCCAAATGCCGTTACCAATTCATGGGCAGAGATTGGAGCCAGTTATGGTACCGTTTTACTTGATGATGAAGAACATTTTATAAAAGGCGGTATCACCTTAAAATATTTGATGGCAGGAGTAAATGGCTATATTAACGGAAATAATTTGAGTGTTGCTTTTAATAAAAATGATGTTAATCCGGCTTTGAGCGAATATTACTCTACGGGAATCTTAAAGACTGCTGCAAGCTATGATTATCAAAAGGGTGATGATCCTAAGTTTGATGGGACTTCGGCTGGTGTGGGCGTTGATTTAGGGTTTACTTATGAGTATCGTACCAATTGTCATACTTGCAGAGGAAATCGATATAAGTTTAAAACCGCAGTTTCTATAACCGATATTGGAAAGCTTAATTATAAAAATATGATTGAAAACACTTATGATCTGTCCGGAAGAGTTACGCAGGATGATATTGATAATGCCGATAATATTTTTGAGTTTTTTGATGCCAATTATGTAAAAACGGCAACAAGAAAAGGTATGCAAGCCAATTTGCCAACTGCTTTGCATACGAATTTTGACTGGAACATTAATAATAAGTTTTATTTGAATTTAAGCGGCGATTTTGGATTAGTTGATGCTAAAAGAATAAACGGTACTGCAATTGCCAATTCGGTTACGTTTACGCCTAGATTTGAAGATGGAAAATTTAGTTTTTATCTCCCAGTGACCTGGATGGAATATGGCGGAACTCAAGTTGGAACTGGTTTTAGAGCCGGGCCTTTATTTATTGGTTCAGGATCTTTAATTAGCAACTTATTTTCAAACAATTCCAAAGGCAGTAATCTTTATGTAGGTTTGAAATTTCCTATCTATCAGAGTTATGATTAAAGGACCTTAGTGCCTTATATAAAAGAGCCAGTTTCATTTTTGTGAAACTGGCTCTTTTTGGTTTAGATGAGATTTTAAACAAAAACCTCAGAACCTTAGCACCTCAGTACCTAAAATATATATAGTGAAGGATATTAACTCATTAACCGTTTGTTTACAAAACGTATAAAGCAAGTTAGATACCTAGAAATACTCTTGTGAATTCAAAACATTTATAGAGATTAGAATACATGTACACACCATTTTTGACTATTATTTCGCTTAACTTTTCCATAATAATTAAATTTTAGTTAGACCATTACTCTTCTGACGATTTTTATGGTGCCGAATCTTCGTGTGAAGGTTCGTGCGGTTTCGAAACGATGTTGGTAACAACAAGTTGTAGTAAGGATCCGAAGATATTTTTGAAAGTTGATTTACTTTTTCCTACCACAAATCTTTTGGCCAGATAACCAATTCCGATACTGATCGCTGACTGTGCCAGATGGCTTTTAAAACCAACTGTTTCGTTGATTTCTTCGACTGTGTTTCGAATGAGGTTAAGAGGTTTTAAATGCTCTTTAATTTCATCGATTTCGTCTTTAATCGCACACCATTCGGCGTCTTGCCGATTTTCTAAGAGCCGAATCTTCCGGTCTAGTGAATCAAGGGTGTAAATAGTTTCCATAACAGTCTTTTTTAGTTTTTTGATTGACTTAGATCAGAATCGCTCTCTGTTTTAGTTTCTTTTAAAATACTGGAAACAATCATGTTTCCAATAGGGGTTTTAATAAGTCTGTGGTGCAATTTGTGCAGCACTATGGCAACAATTAAATAAAAGACTGCCAGTATAAAAAAACCGTAATAGTATTCGCCTAATTTTTTTCCAATCCATAAACTGATCCCAATATTGAGGAATAGGGTAAAAAATGCAACAACAGCTCCAACTGCGATCCTGGAGGTTAATGTCGATAAAACATCTGCTGATGCTGATACCGTTTTGAGTTTGATTAACTCTAAACTCGTTTTGGTATAATTCTCAGCTTTCTCGTAAAGATTTAAGTTCTCGTTTGTTGTTGCATTTGATTCCATGATAGAGGGGTATGTTTAGGATTTACAAATTTCACTTCTTAATAGTTCGATTTTACGGCTTTTGCTTCGTCTTTAAGCGTGTTGAAGTCTTCTTTTGCCTGACTGAATTTTGCTTTTCCTTCTTCGATAATTTCTTTACCGTTTGAAGAAATTGTGCTTACAATTCCGTCGAACTTGTTTTTCAGATTGTCTCCGTAATCTTTAGACTTGTCTGATATTTTCTTTCTGGTATTTGATCCTTTGTCCGGTGCAAATAAAACGCCCAAAAATGCTCCTGCCGCTGCAGCTCCTAAAATTCCTAAAATTGTGTTACTCGTTTTCATAATATCTGATTTAGTAATTAATATAAAGTGGTTAATAGTACTTGTTTTTTAAATTTCACGACCTTTAATAAGTCTGAATAGTATAGCAATAACGGCAATGACTAATAAAATATGAATGATACTTCCCAGGCTGTAAACAAAAAAGCCTAAAGCCCAAAGTATGACCAGAATTACTGCGATGGTATATAATAAATTTGACATGATTTGTGTGTTTAGGGTTAATAAATTCCTTTTCTAATTTAGCTTATACGAGAGGTACAAGCTAAGGTTGCTGTTTTTTGCATCAGGAAAAGTGTAGGTTGTTCCGGCAACGGTTCTTTCTTTTCCAACGGTTGTTAGTCCGTAATTGTAACGTAAACCAATACTTATTGGATCAAAATCGACTCCAACACCCGCTGCAAGACCGGCATCAAACTTGTTCAGATCATTAGTATCGATTTCTTGTTCAAAGTTGATATCTCCGCTACCCGTAACTTTTGAGCTTACGAGATAAGAAGCGTAACCACCGGCATGAACATTGAAATTTTTGGTGATATTAACTCTTACCAATAGTGGAACTTCGATATAGTTTAGTTTGAATTTTGAGTCTCCACTGGCAAAAACGTTATTGTATTCTAGTTTGGCTCCTTTTGTGGTAAATAGGATTTCCGGCTGAATAGCAATAAAATCAGAGATAGGCAAAGTCGCGTAGAGTCCGGCATTGAAACCGTATAAAACATTGTCGTCGTTGGCATCATTAGAATACAAATTCGACATGTTGAATCCTCCTTTGATCCCGTACTCGGTATTTACATTATTGTTTTGAGCGTACAGCATTCCAAATGAAGCTGTTAAAAAAAAGGTGAAGGCGCATAAAAAATTGGTGTACATTTTCATAGTTCAATAGTTTAGTTAATAATAGATTGTAGAGGCGTTTAGATTACTATTTTTGATTTTTGAATTTCTCTTGAAAACTCATATTGTTGTGGCAGATACTGTAAAACCATTTTCAAAATCGTTTGATCATTTGTTTCCTTTGAAATTGATTCCAGTAACCGAATCTGCTCTTCTAATGAATCATTCATCGAATCTAAGTAAGCGTGGTTGAAATTGTATTCATTGGCATCAATCAAATCGTACAAGTCTCGTTTACGGGTTGCGTTGATTTCGGTGATAATAATGAGCTTTTTATTGGCCAGATTAGTTATTTCCTGTAACAACAGGTTTTGATTGATTTCGATTTTTTTGCTTATTTCAAGAATGGTACTGTCAGAACTTTTTTGTTGTGCAATTTGACTTTTAGAAATAATGGATTGACTTACATTTGCCGCTGCAATAAAAAAAAAGGCTTCAATTTCTTCCTTGTGATTCTTGGTAAAAGTTTCATTTTTTAAAGAGGTTTCTATTGAATAGTTTTTTTTGCATGATGAAACAAAAACTAGGATCAACAATAAAAATATTGTTTTAAAAAATATTGATTTTACTCTGGGCATTGCTTTCATTATTACTTCATAAAGTATTACATTACAAAGATGGCGACGAATAAAAGATTTTGCTTTACAGCATAAAAAAGAAACGTTATATAATTCCCATAAAAGATTTATATAACGTTTGTTATGTGATTTTTAAAGGCTTTTTTGAAGCGCTAATCCGGAAGAAAAATAGTGAATACAGAACCTTGATCAGTTTGGCTGTCGGCCATGATATGACCCTTATGATTGTCGACAATTTTTTTGCAGATTGCCAGACCAATTCCTGTTCCCGGATATTCGGTTTTGGAGTGCAGTCGCTGAAACAATACAAAAATGGTTTCCTTAAACTGAGGGTCAAATCCCATTCCGTTGTCTGTAAAAGTTATTTTGTGAAATTTTTTTACATTTTGATCCAAGAGTTCGGGATAATTGGCAGAAAGTACTTTTTGACTTTCAATTGTAATTTCGGGAACAATATCCGGACGGCTGTATTTTAAAGAGTTTCCAATTAGATTGATAAAAAGCTGCTCGATCTGATACGGAATAACGGACAGTTTGGGCAATTTTGTAGCGGTAATAACGGCTTTCTTTTCGTCGATCATTTCGGTTAGTTCCGCCTCGGCATTTTGGAGTAGTTCATTTAAATTTGATTTAATGAACTCTTTTTTGGTCGTATTGGTTCTGGAGAATAAAAGTAAATCATCAATTAAAACACGCATTCTTTTGGCCGAAACCTGAATTTTTTCAATATAATCCCGACCATTCTGCGACATAGCTTCTTTGTCGGCATCGGAGACTCTGGAAATAAAAGTCTGGATTTTTCTAAGAGGTTCCTGTAAATCGTGACTCGCAACATGGTTGAAAGAAGCCAATTCTTTATTGCTTTTCTCCAGTTCGAGGTTACGTTCCTGAAGTTCTATATTTAGTAAATGCTCGTCGGTAATATCAAAGTTAATACCTAGTAAAATTTTGCTTCCCTGTTGGTCCGTTAATAATTTTCCGGTCGTTTTAAAGTATCTGACTTCTTGATTTGGGAGCATAATTTTATAATAAACAAAAGGTAATTCTTCGTAATTCAGAATTCCTTCCATTGCTTTTGCAACGGCTACTTTATCATCAGGATGCACAAAATTTAAAAAAGTACCTTTTTCGGGAACAAAAGCATTGGGTTCATAGCCCAACAAACGGTATTGATTGTCGGAATAGTCAATCTTGTTAGTGTCTAAATCCCATTGCCAGGTACTGAATTTACCAATAACTTCCGATTCGGCCATAAGTCCGCTGGAAATTAAAAGCTGCTTGTTAATGACTTTAAGGCGCTCAAAATCACGACTGATTTGTCGATAAGCCAGTAAAATAAAAGTTAAAGCAACCAGAAATAGTGAAATTGAAAAAAGCGGGCTGAGAGAAATTTCGGCGTCGTAAATTTTTAGCCTTTTGGCCAGATAGCTTTTTTCGCTGTCTTTCATTTCGTCTACTTTAAAACGAATGTTCTCCATCAAAATTCGTCCCCCAAACATATAATTGTCGAGTTTTCGTTTGTCGTAGGTTTTGGGATCGCTGTATTTGAGGCAATTTTCAAAAGAAACAAAACGCTGAATGATGAGCTTGAATAACCTTTGAAGGTTTTCCTGCTGTTTTGGGTTGTCTGCCGTTAACTTTTTTAAAGTGATAAACGAAGTGTTTACCTTGTCACGCGAATAAAGGTAAGGGGTTAAAAAACGGGAATTGCGGGTTATGATATAACCGCGCTGTCCCGTTTCGGCATCCTTTATAGCTGACATTAACCGTTCTAGCTGAATGTTAATTTCATACGTATGCATTACCAACTTGCTGGACTCATTGAGATCCTGGTTGTGCTTGTAAGCAATAGAAGAAAGAAATAACAGAATGAAAACTGCGATTACAAAAATAACTCTCAAAGAGTTTGAAGAATTAAAATTTGGGATCCACTTCATCGGTGTTCTACTATTTTAGTCGCAACAGAAAATTATCACGGTTTAACCCTGAGGTATGATAGTGCCAGTTTACGGTAACAACTTCATTAATTATTTTTTTCAGATTGTTAAAATCACTTGGTTTTTTAATGTAAATATTCGCTCCCTGAATAAAGGTATCTTCAATGTCTTCTTCAGATGAGGAAGTAGAGTAGATGGCAATAATAATGTTTTTTAAATGCTCGGTTTTTTTAATCTCGATCAAGCATTCTTTTCCGGTTTTTTTAGGCATATTTAAATCCAGAAATAAAATATCAGGTAACATATTGTCAGGATTCATCAAATGATCCATTAATTGCATTCCGTCATGAGCAAATTCTACTTTGGTCTGGATCTTTATTTCTTCAAAGGCATCTTTAAAAAAAAGGCGATCGTCTTCATCATCATCAGCTAATAAAATGTGTAATGCGTTTTTTTGCATTTTAATGTGGTATTTGGATTTTATTTTAAATTTTCTCTTCGTTTCTTAATTATTCTCTGAAAAGCCGACGGTGTAATTCCGGTAGTGTTTTTAAACTGTGTACTCAAATGAGCTACACTTGAATAGTTGAGTAAAAAAGCAATTTCGGTCAGACTCATTTCGTTGATAATAATTAATTGTTTTGCTCTTTCAATTTTCTGTAAAATAATAAAATTTTCGATAGAAGAATAGGTTACTTCCGAAAATACATTCGACAGGTAGCCATAACTATGGTTGAGCTTTTCGGCCAAAAACACTGAACTTTTGTAATTGTTATTGTCTTCCATGAAAACAAGTTCGATTATAGCATCTTTTATTTTTTGAACCAGAACACTTTTTTGGTTTTCAACAATTTCAAATCCACACGGATTTAGTTTTTCTTTTAAAGCTTCAAGTGCATCAGCATCAAGATTATCATTGATCTCAATTTCACCAAAACCAAGGCTTGTAAAATTTATATTGTGCTGATCCAGATTGTGCTTTAAAAAAAGCGAACAAATGGTGTTGATGTCAAACTTTATAAATAGTTTCATTCTATAAAAATTTGGTTAAAGATACTTAATTTAATTTTGGTTCTATCGTTTAACAGTTGTTAGAAATTTACTAATATTTGAAATAATAAAGAAAATTCTCAAAAAAATACCGTCTAATATTTATACTAGACGGTATCCCGATTGAGTCAGAAAGGGTTACAAATCTGAGAGGATTTGATGAAATTCTTCTTTTGTTTTTCCCAGTTTTTGCTGAAGTCTACCATACATTTCGTCTTCTTTACCTTCAGCAAACATCAAATCATCATCCGTCAGAGTTGCAAATTTTTGCTTCAGTTTTCCCTTTAACTCATTCCAATTTCCTTTTATTTCTGTAGTATTCATGATCTTAACTTTTAAATATTAATAGTATTGTAAAGTTGTCGATTAGTTGTTGCTTTTCTGTTACATTCATTTCAGGAAGATTTGTATAATTCACATTTTGAGCTTTTTAAATCTGATATCGGCGTAAAACCCAAGCCATTTTTTCGTGTTCCTGAAGTAATCCGGTCACAAAATCGGCCGAGCCTGCATCGTTGTTTTCCTCTTCAAAAACAGGAATATAATCCCGAAACTCCGTCACTAGCTGTTCATGATTTTCTAAAAGTTCTTTTAACATTTGTTTCTGTGAAGGGTATTCTTTTGGAGACTCTTTAAGCGTTGAATTCTCGATAAACTCTTTCATTGTTCCAATAGTTTTGTCTCCAAGCTGACTGATGCGTTCTGCAACTTCGTCGATATGGGCCTCCAGAATTCGATACTGCTCTTCAAATAATTGGTGTAATTCCATAAAGCTGTTTCCCGAAATATTCCAGTGAAATTTTCTGGTTTTTACATAAAGAGTCATTTCGTTAGATAAAATTGTGGCTAATAGTACCGTACTCTTTTTTAATTGTTTTGGTGTTATTCCAATATGTGGGGTCATAATTGTCTGATTAAAGGTTTGTTACCAAAAATAGAAAATGAGTCTTCTGATCTTCTTACATAATTTGTTAAAGAAGTTACAGGAATTCAATGTTTACGTAACCTGTTTGTAGTTCAAATAGTGTAGTTTTGCCGCCGAATTTACCTAAAACAAAACAAATTTTAATGAAAAAAACTTTACTCAGTTTATTACTAATTGCCATTACTTTTTCGGCCAAATCTCAGTCTTATCTGGGATACACGCATGATAATTATGCAGGTGTTCAAAGTGTTCTTTTTAACCCGGCTTCTATCGCTGATTCCCGTTTTAAAACCGATATTAACCTGTTTTCGATCAGTGGATCGGTATCGAATGATCTTTATGGTGTTCGTCTTTTTGATGTGTACAAAAAAGGATATGATTTTGATAGTCAGTCTATAATGACGCCCGCTAAAGCAAACAATGCTTTGGTTAATTTTGATATTATGGGGCCGTCTTTTATGTTTAATATCGCCCCTAAACATACTATTGCAGTTTTTACAAGAGCCAGATCTATTAGTAATGTCTACAATGTTAATGGTAATCTTGTAAATGAAGTAAAAGATGGTTTAGACCATGCAAGCAATTTCAACTTTAATTTAGGCAATCCAAACGGAGTCTCTCATTCATGGGGAGAAGTTGGTCTTTCTTATGCAGCAGTTTTATGGCAGAATAATCAGCATTTCTTAAAAGGAGGTTTAACTGCAAAGTACCTTCAGGGAGGTGTAAATGGTTATACTCAGGGCAGAGGAGTGAAAGTGGCGTTTGTAGAAAACAAAGCAAATCCGAGAGCCAGTACTCTTTTTTCTGAAGGAGAAGTAACTATAGGAGCGAGCCAGGATTTTGAAGCTAATGAAGATTATAAATTCGATGCTAATTCGAATGGTTTTGGATTTGATTTTGGACTTGTTTACGAATGGAGACCGGAATACGAGAAATACGATTTAAACAAGGCAAAGAGAGCAGACAATAACTTTCGTGATTTAAATAAATACAAGGTGCGTTTTGGTCTGTCGGTTACTGATATTGGTTCTATTAACTACAGAAATTCAAAGTTAGATACCTATAATGTTACAGGAATCGTAACGGAGAAAATGATTAATGATGCTGATAATCTGTATGATTTCTTAAATGAGCATTATACGAAAGTTTCGACTTCTAAAGGAGTTAAAACAAATTTACCAACAGCAATTCACGGTGATGTAGATTGGAACATGTACAGAAAATTCTACTTGAATTTAAATGGGGACATCAGCATGGTGAGCGATTCGAAATTAAACGGAAGCAGTATTGCCAATCGTGTAAGTCTAACGCCTCGTTATGAAAGCAGGTGGTTTAGTTTTTATGTACCAATGACCTGGATGGAGTATAGTGGAATGCAGGTAGGATCAGGGATTCGCTTAGGTGCTTTCTTTATTGGTTCGGGTTCTGTTTTGACGAATCTGGTTTCGAAAGAATCCAAAGCGGTTGATTTTCATCTTGGGGTAAAAATTCCGGTTTATCAGAAGAAATTCAAAGACACGGATGAAGACGGAGTAATCGATAAAGAAGATGCTTGTAGAAAAGTAGCAGGTCCGGAAGAAAATAATGGTTGTCCATGGCCAGATACAGATGGAGACAAAGTTTTTGATAAAGATGATGCTTGTCCGAGCGTTCCGGGTCCTGTTGAAAACAAGGGCTGCCCTTGGAAAGATAGCGATGGAGATACTTTATTAGACAATGTAGATGCCTGTCCTGCCATTGCCGGTCCGGTAGAAAACAAAGGTTGTCCATGGCCGGATACTGACAAAGATGGCGTTTTAGACAAAGACGACGCTTGTCCGGATGTTGCGGGTCCTGTAGAAAATAAAGGATGTCCTGTTTTAGATGCAGACAAAGATGGTGTTTTAGATAAGGATGATGCTTGCCCATTAGTATACGGTCCTGCAGAAAATAACGGTTGTCCTAAAGTTACCAAAGAAACATTGGCACAGCTGAAAGTGGAAGCAAAATCTATTTTCTTTACAACTGGAAAAGCAACTTTAAGTGATGCCAGAAAAGGAGAAACTTCAGGCAGATTAGATGCGATCAAAGAAATCCTGAAAAATTATCCAAATGCTAAGTTTGCAATCAATGGACATACCGATAATGTAGGGAATCCTAAAACAAATAAGAAATTATCTGAAGCAAGAGCAAAAGTAGTAATGGATGCTCTGATTGCAAAAGGAGTAAATCCGGCGAACTTAAGTTCACAGGGATTTGGATCTGCAAAACCGGTTCAATCGAACAAAACAGCAAAAGGAAGAGCAGAGAACAGAAGAACAGAAATTGTTTATTTAGGCAATTTGTAAGCTTAAATTGAATATAAAACCAAAAAGCCATTCGTAATTGAATGGCTTTTTTTATTTTTGCATACTTCTAAAATGGAAGTATTTCTACTGCATTAGAAGAACTAAAAAATCAAGAATGACGACACAACAACTACACGAACAAATTCTATTAAAAAAATCATTTTTATGCGTTGGATTGGATCCCGATCTAACCAAAATTCCACCTCATTTATTAGAAACTGAAGATCCTATTTTTGAATTCAACAAAGCAATAATCGATGCCACTCATGATTTGGCTGTGGGATACAAACCCAACACTGCTTTTTTTGAGGCTTATGGATTAAAAGGGTGGCTTTCGCTTCAGAAAACCATTGAATATATCAACGAGAATTTTCCTGAAATGTTTACGATTGCCGATGCAAAACGTGGTGACATAGGAAATACATCAAGCATGTATGCTAAAGCTTTTTTTGAAGATTTGAATTTTGATAGTGTAACCGTTGCTCCTTATATGGGGAAAGATTCGGTGGAACCGTTTTTGGCTTTTGAAAATAAACATACCATAATGTTGGCTTTGACTTCAAACGAAGGAGCTTTTGATTTTCAGACGCTAAACGTAAACGGAAAGGAATTATACAAACAAGTTTTAGAAACCTCTAAAACCTGGAAAAACAGCCACAATCTGATGTACGTAGTAGGCGCTACAAAAGCGGAATATTTTACTGAAATCAGAAAAATTGTTCCGGACAACTTTTTGTTAGTTCCTGGAATTGGTGCTCAGGGCGGAAGCTTGTCCGAAGTTTGCAAATACGGAATGAACGATCAGGTTGGTTTATTGGTCAATTCAGCCAGAGCGATTATCTACGCTTCAAAAGGAACAGACTTTGCTGAAAAAGCAAGAGAAGAAGCTTTGAAGGTTCAAAAAGAAATGGAAGAGATTATTAACTCTAAGGTTTAAATAACTTTATAAATAGATTAACCGCAAAGTTCGCAAAGGATTACGCTACGAACGCAAAGCTTTTTTTGCGAACCTTGCGAAAAACCTTTGCGAACTTTGCGGTTAAAGAACTTGAAATCTGAAACAAAATAAACATGAAACAGTTACAAGATCAGCTTGGTACCTCACATACTTTCGAAACAGCTCCAAAACGAATTATTTCATTAGTTCCTTCTCAGACCGAATTGCTTTACGATTTAGGTTTAGAAGAAAAAATAGTAGGGATAACAAAGTTCTGCGTGCACCCGTATCATTTTAAATCGACTAAAAAAATGGTAGGAGGGACCAAGAAGATTCATTTTGAAAAGATAAAACTACTAGAGCCTGATGTTATCATTTGTAACAAAGAAGAAAATACTCCTGAGATTGTAGCGCAGTTAAGTACAATTTGCCCGGTTTGGGTAACCAATATTGTTTCTATCGAAGATAATTTTCAAATGATTTCGGATTTTGGACAGCTCTTCAACTGCAGAACCGAAGCTCAAAAATGGAATAATAAGCTAACTTTCGCTTTAGACGATTTCAAAAAATACGTTCAGGATATTCCCGAGAAAAAAGCAGCTTACTTTATTTGGAAAAATCCTTATATGGTAGCTGGAAATGATACCTATATTAATGAGTTATTAAAACTGAATCACTTTCAGAATATTTATAGTGATAAAGGCCGCTATCCTGAAATTGAACTCAAAAAAATGCGTCTGGAAGGCGATCCTGATTTGGTTTTCCTTTCGTCTGAGCCTTATCCCTTTAAAGAAGAAGATGCCTTTGAGATAGGTCGCTTTACGCATCATGCCAAAACTATTTTCGTTGATGGCGAAATGTTCTCCTGGCACGGAAGCCGATTGTTAAAGGCTTTTCCATACTTCAAATTACTACACGAAAGACTTAGAAATTAGTTCCAGGTTTTCTTTGTTTCAGGTTGCTTTACTTTGAACATAATTTAACCGCTAAGTCCGCTACGATTTTTCGCAAAGTTCGCAAAGCTTAACATGTATAAAGCTTTGCGAACTTTCTGTTTTATACAAAATCATGGACAAAAAAACTTTGCGGACTTAGCGGTTAAATACACAATCCAATAACCTTAAACCGCATATTAGTTTTAGGTTTTCTTTGTTTCAAGTTTCAGGTTTTCTTTGTTTCAAGTTGTTGGAGCGTATATTTTGGCGCAAAAACTTTAGCAAATTTGCGGTTAAACTATGTTCAAAGTGTAGCAACTTGAAACCTGAAACCTGAAACAAAAAAAGATAAAAAATTAGCAAAAAAAAATGCCGGCATCTCGAAGACGCCGGCATCATTTAACTAACCAAAACCAAAATAATAAATAACCAGTTTATTACACTACAAAGATCCAACTTATATGAATGTTTTGCTGTTAAGGTTTTGTTATTACTTTGTTGGACATAAGTTAAGATTTTTTGATTCCCTGTTTTGAGCTTTCTGTAGCGTTAAATAATTTTTGACTATTAAAATATAAAAACAATCAATTTTGTTTATTAATATCGCAAGGATAAGTTTGTATATTTGATAAAGTGTTAAATATCAGTGATGTGTGATTTCTTAAAAAAATTAGCATTTGATAGGAGGCAGTTAATTTTAATCAAAAAAAACAGAAAAAAATGAGTGATTCAAACGAAAGTAAATGTCCTTTTCATAATGGGCAAGTGAAAGAAACTGCTGGTACAGGAACTTCTAATAAAGATTGGTGGCCAAATCGGTTAAATTTAAACATACTACGTCAGCATTCTAATTTGTCAGATCCGATGGAAGAAGGTTTTAACTATGCTGAAGCATTTAAAACCTTAGATTTGAATGCTGTCAAAAAGGATCTTTTTGATTTGATGAAAGATTCGCAGGATTGGTGGCCGGCAGATTATGGTCATTACGGACCTTTATTTATTCGTATGGCCTGGCACAGTGCGGGAACTTACCGTATATCTGATGGTCGTGGAGGCGCGAGTTCAGGAAACCAGCGTTTTGCTCCTTTAAACAGTTGGCCGGATAATGGTAATCTGGATAAAGCACGTTTTTTACTTTGGCCAATTAAACAGAAATATGGTAATAAAATCTCTTGGGCCGATTTAATGATTTTAACCGGTAACTGTGCCTTGGAATCTATGGGATTTAAAACTTTTGGTTTTGCAGGCGGAAGAGAAGATGTTTGGGAACCGGAACAAGATGTAAACTGGGGTTCAGAAAAAGAATGGTTAGCTACCAGCGATAAACCATATAGTAGGTATACTGGTGATAGAAATTTAGAGAATCCACTCGCGGCTGTACAAATGGGGTTAATCTACGTAAACCCTGAAGGTCCGGATGGAAATCCTGATCCGCTAGGTTCCGGTAGAGATATTAGAGAGACCTTTGCCCGTATGGCTATGAATGATGAAGAAACCGTGGCTTTAACGGCAGGTGGGCATACTTTTGGTAAAGCGCATGGAGCCGGAGATGCAGCCTTAGTAGGCGCAGAGCCGGAAGGGGCAAGCATAGAACAAATGGGACTGGGCTGGAAAAGTAGTTTTGGTAGCGGAGTAGGTGAAGATGCTATCACAAGTGGAATTGAAGGAGCATGGAAACCAAACCCAACTACTTGGGACAATGGTTACTTCGAAACTTTATTTAAATACGACTGGAAATTGACCAAAAGTCCTGCAGGAGCTCATCAATGGACTCCGACGGATGAAAGTGCTGCAACAACGGTAGAAGACGCTCATAATCCGGCCAAGCGACATGCTCCGATGATGACAACGGCGGATATGGCAATGAAAATGGACCCAGTCTATGAGGCAATTTCAAGAGATTATATGCAAAATTTTGACAAATTTGCTGATGCTTTTGCCAGAGCATGGTACAAATTAACTCACAGAGATATGGGGCCAATTTCACGTTATTTAGGTCCTGAAGTTCCGAGTGAAATATTGATTTGGCAGGACCCGATTCCTGCGGCTAAAGGGGAGTTGAGTTATAATGATATTGCCGTTTTAAAAGATAAAATCCTTTCAAGTGGTTTGTCGGTTTCACAATTAGTAAATACTGCTTGGGCATCGGCTTCTACATTCCGTGGTTCTGACAAGCGTGGGGGAGCTAATGGTGCCCGTATTCGTTTTGAACCACAAATTAGCTGGGAAGTTAATGCAGGGGGGCAGGTGAAAAAGGTATTGGCAGTTTTAGAAACCATACAAAATGATTTTGCTAATTCAGGAAAATCAGTGTCTATTGCGGATTTAATTGTTTTAGGAGGATCTGCTGCAATTGAAAAAGCAGCATCAAATGCTGGCTTATCGATAGATGTTCCATTTACACAGGGAAGAGGTGATTCTACTTTAGAACAAACGGATGTGCATTCGTTTGAAGTGTTAGAGCCAAAAGCAGATGGATTCAGAAACTATAAAAGTGCCAAAACAAATGCCATTACAGAAGAGCTTTTAGTAGACAGAGCACAATTGTTAACGTTGTCAGTACCAGAAATGACAGTGTTGGTAGGAGGTTTGAGAGTCTTGAATGCCAATTACGATGGTTCTAAACATGGTGTGCTTACTACAAATGCAGAAACATTGAGTAATGATTTCTTCGTTAATTTATTGGATTTGGGAACTACGTGGAAAGCGATCAATGAGACAGGTGAAAATTTTGAAGGGCGCAATCGCACTACCGGAGAAGTAAAATGGACGGCAACCCGTGCAGATCTTATATTTGGTTCGAATTCTGAACTTCGTGCGATCGCTGAGGTTTACGCCAGTAGTAATGTCAAAGAAAAATTTGTAAAAGATTTTGTCTCCGCATGGACTAAAGTAATGAATCTTGACCGATTTGATGTACGTTAACAGAAGGTTCATAGGCTCAGAGGTTCAAAGGAACAAAGGTTCTGAGTATTGAACGTATATTTAGAAAAGTAAACCCTACAGTTTTTTAAAATCTGTAGGGTTTGTTTATTTTAGTGAGGGAAAAATTTTGTTCCTTTGAACCTTTACCCCTCTGTATCTAAGAAAAAACAATCGTTTTGTTGCTGTAAACCATTGTTTTACGTTCGGCATGAAGTTTTATTGCTCGGGCTAAAACGATGCGTTCTAAATCGCGTCCTTTCATGATAAAATCTTCAACGGAGTGAATGTGTGAAACTCTGGAGATATCCTGTTCGATAATTGGTCCTTCATCCAGTTGTTCTGTTACGTAATGGCTAGTTGCCCCAATAATTTTGACACCTCGTTTAAAAGCCGAATGATATGGTTTTGCCCCGGGAAAGGCCGGCAAAAACGAATGATGAATGTTAATGATTTTATTCTCGTAAAGTGAAATCAGTTTTGGAGTAATGATTTGCATGTAACGCGCCAATACAATAAAATTAATCTGATACTTTTTTAAAAGTTCAATTTGTTTGGCTTCCCCTTCTTCTTTATTGTCTTTTGTAAAAGGCACGCAGTGAAACGGAATATCAAATCGTTCTGCAATCGATCGCAAATCATTATGATTGCTAATGATGAGAGGTATTTCTATATTTAATTCGCCTGCACTGTAACGGCCAAGGATGTCAAACAAACAGTGATCGTATTTTGAAACAAACAATGCCATTTTGGGTTTCTGTTCCTGATTGTACAAATCCCAGGACATATCAAAATCAGCTGCTATAGTTTTTGCAAAATCTTCTTTTATCGATTCAGGGCTCACATAATGATTGGTGAGTTCACATTCTAATCGCATAAAAAACACATTTTGTTCTATATCAACATGCTGATCGATATAAGTAATATTTCCTTCTACTTTAGCAATAAAAGTCGTCACTGCGGCGATAATTCCTTTTTGGTCTTTACAGTGAATTAGAATGGTTATTTTTTGCATTTGGTTATTGGTTAACAAATAAACAGTTTAACAATAAAAATTATTTTTTGTCCTGCATGGCGAATACTTTTTTCAATAAAGGAGATGTTCTCGCATTGATATTGGTACGGATGTCTTTTTCTTCGACAGCAATCATTTTAAAAACACCTGCCAAAGCCTGATTCGTTGTATAATCAGTCAAATCAGGGTTTACTTTTCGCACTAAAGGGATGGTGTTGTATTTCTTGATTATGTTTGTCCAGACTACATCGGCACCTACTTTTTCAAAAGAAGTTTTGATTACCGGATTGAATTTTCCGTATAAAGCAGTTGTAGTACTGTTTTGTAAATAGCTGGTTGCGGCGTTTTCGCTGCCCAGTAAAATGTTTTTGGCATCAGCAAAAGACATGTTTTTAACTGCGGAAATAAATATTGGAGTTGCTTCTTTAACGGCATCTTCGGCAGCGCGATTGAGTACTTTGATACCTTCATCTGCAAGAGATGATAATCCGATTCTTCGCAAGGTAGCATCAACCCTTTGTAATTCTTCCGGCATTAAGATTTTTACAGCCTCATTTTTATAAAAACCATCCTCAGCGGTTAATTTGCTTACTTGCTGCGTAATTCCTTTGTTTAAGGCTTCTTTTAATCCCGAAGCGATGTCGATACCACTGTTGCCTTTAATTTTTGACGACAATTGTGATAATTGATCTAAGGTTTTTTGTACCTGAGCATAAGAACTAAAAGAAAATGTAAGGGCAAGTGATAGAATTAAAATCTTTTTCATTAAATGAGTTTTATAAGTTTCAAAAATACTACTTATTCAAAAATAAAGCCACAATTTTATTTCAGGAGGTTAAACAATTTGTTGCATCCTTAACAATGTTCTTTGGGAGGTTCTAAGGTGCTGAGGTTCTGAGGGACTAAGTTTTTACTGTTTTTTGTTTCTGATAACCCGTTGGGTGTAATTGCTTTTAACACATAGTAACATAGATTCGGTATCTATAAAAAAGACGTTTTACTTCATTTAAATAGACATAGCCTCTTATGTGAAAGAAATATATTTCTTTTTGGGTCTCTTTTTACACTTAAATTCTATGTTTCTATGTGTTAAATCATCTTTTTGTTAATTGCACCCAACCGGTTTCTGATGAATAAATCAGTCAGAATTATTATTCTATTTTACTAAAGCCTCTTCCTCTTAGTAACTCAGGACCTTAGTACCTTTTTTGAGTAATAGGAGTAGGTGGTATAAATGCAAAAGAGGCTCAATTGCTAAAATTGAACCTCTTTTAATTTTTTGTACTTCGTAGTACTATGTATTTTTATTTTTGGATTACAAATTTACCGTCTTTCTCACAGTAAACATCATTTGAGTTGGATTCGTATTTTTTAAAGCATGAATCTCCAGTTTTTTCGACCAAAATAAAACTGTTATCATACGAAATGAATTTTAACTCAAGACCTTTATCAGTAGTGATTGTTGTTTTATCATTAACTACTACAAAATCAACTTCTCCATTATCTTTGTAAGCCCAAACTTTTGCGGCAGTTGGATCATTAGAATCCATAATACTTCCCTCTGCACGATTGGCAAAACGATCGGTTTTTAATTTTCCTGTCAGTTTTTTATCATTTTGAGACACGCTTCCGTTGATATAGATAAAGTAAGCCGAATCAAATGTTGGGTTTTCAACTTTAGCAGTTAAGTTTTTTTGGTTAACCGTCATTAAACTTGTAATATTTGCTTGAGCTTCGCCTGGCCATAAACTAATCATACCGGCACCTTGTTTAGCTGTTTCAAGATATTCTAAAGATTTATCAAAGTTTAACAGAAACATTTGTGTCAAGGCTAAGTTCAGGTAAATTACTTTGTTGTAATCTTTCGGCTTTAATTTTTTGTATTCTTTACCAACATAACTCAAATAGAATTTTTCTAATTCTGAAAGGTAGGATTGGTCTAAAGAATTGGCAGCAATTTTGTTTAAAAATTCATCTGTTTTAGTGTTAAACTCAACAAGTTCGCTAAACTCCTCCGCTTTTTCAAATAAACCGTAGTTTAAAGTAAATTCTTTTTCAGTAATAAGAATGTTATTGTCACTAAGGTATTTATATCCTATATTATTCAAATCGCTGGCTAAGCTTTGATTTGGTTTTCCGTTAACATAAGTACCAGAATACATTCTGGCATTTGTACCTTTTTCATATAAGATTTCATTGTTTTTTCCTAAAACTAAATATTTGAAATCTCCATCTAAAAGGTAAGTACCATTATCGGCTCTTTTATAAGTAGCTCCTTTGTACCCCATTAAAACGCGAACGTCGGGATTGGTTGTATCTTTTTTAGTGTAATCTTCAATTGTATTTTTAGTAACATTATGCTCATAAGTTTTTGAATTCTTCTTGGCATATGTTGCATTCCAAGTGTCATCTCCTTGAATGATAATGTTATATGTTTTAATGTTTTTAAAAGAGTCTGATTTTGGGATGGTAATTTTAACTTTTTTCTTGTTAGTGTCTGCTTTTTGAGCATAAGAAGTACCGCTGATTAGGGCTAGCAGCAAGAACATTGTAATTTTTTTCATAGGTTTATTTTTGCCCAAATATAGGAATATGGACGTGAAGCAAACTACTAAAAAGAATGTTTTTAAAGGAAAAAAATCGTGCGAAATAAACGGTATTCCATCAGTTGTTTACACAGATGGATCTTAGAATTAGTGTTGAATCTGGTTGGTTTGGAGTGTAATTTTATTTTAAAAGAATTATAGATTTATTACTTAGGGATTATTTTGAAACAATTTAGTAACTCAGATCTGTTAAGTGTAATTCATTTTAACACATAGTGACATAGGTACTCCGTCCGCAAAAAAGGCGTTTCACTTCATTTAAATACATATAACCTGCTATGTGAAAGAAATGTATTTCTTTTTTCCTTCTCTTTTACACCTAAATTCTATGTTTCTATGTGTTAAATCAATTTTCTGATATTTACATTTAATGGGGTAAAATTGGGATAAAAGTATAGTGTAGATCGTATTTTTTATTTTTTTAGTAAATCAATTTTTTCTTTAGTGTCTTCAACATAAAGACTCATTTCATCGTATTTCCAGGTTCCGTTTTTGGTACCCACCACAAATAAAGTTCCTCTGCTTTTAGAACCTCGTATTGGAATTTGTAAGTTGCAATGTTCTATGCTATTAGTTGAATTAACACTGCCTGAGGCAATTCCGTTATCTTCAATTGGGCTGCCCAATTTCTCCAGTACTATGGTGTTATGCTGTGCTTCGTTCATGGCAGCTTTATAAGAATCAGATTCTTTGAGCATAGAAGTTATTCCAAAGAAAAGTCCGGTAAGAAACAAACCAAAAAGGACTAAAAGGCTCAAACATCCTGTTGGTACAAACCATTTCCAGTTTCTGTCCCACCAGCTTTTTCTAACTTCAGTATAATCGTCTTCCATAAAAAGGGTAATTTTAGATTTGAGTTTGAATGATTAAAGATACTATTATTCTTCCAAACTCTAAATTCAAATCTAAAATTACCCTATTAAAAATTACAGCTTCAATTACAGATCTTTTGATGAAGAGAACTAGCTAATTGGTTAAATTTTACTTAGATACTACTCCCGTCTGAGGAGAAACCGTTTTGTTTAATTCACCATCTCGCTCATAAACATCCTGAAAGAAACCAATTTCTCCATTTTCATTGACTAGCGAAGTAAAATATGTAATATAAATAGGTACTTTTTTAGTTAGTTTAAAACTGTTTTCTGTTTTACCCGCCATAGCTTTATCTATTTTATCGGGAGTCCATTCAGGATAATCTTTAAGCATGGCAGCAGCTAATTCTTTAGCCATTTTTATGTTTATACAACCATGGCTGAACGTTTTTTTTTCAAAATCGAATAAAGTTTTAGATGGAGTATCATGCATATAGATGTCATCAGGGTTCGGAAACATAAATTTTACTAATCCTAATGAGTTTTCAGGACCTGGTTTTTGTCTTACCTGACCATTTACTATTTCCATATTATGTTTGGCAAGATAATTTTTATCCTCAGCGATTTTACTTTTCAACTCATTGTTTACAATACTTTGCGGAACGGTCCAATAAGGGCTAAAAACGATTTTCTCAATTTCGCCATTAAAAATGGTTGTTTTTGTTAATGGTGCTCCAACAAAGACACTCGAAGACAGTTGCACCTTCCCATTTTTTACATAAATCAATTCGTACGAAGGAACGTTGACTAAAACATACTCATCGCAACCGGCCATTTGATCCGAAATAATGCGACATCTCTCCATGTTAAGTTTTAGGGTCTCCATTTTATCAGCAAGAGGAACATTCATTTCTTTAATATGTTCTTCTGCTAAAATATAGTTAGGTTTGAAACCGTTACGAACTTTATATTTCATTACCGCATCCATTAATTCACGGTCGTAAACGTTACTTTTAGAATCCTTTTTTAAATCCCCAAATAAGTATAAACGGGTTCGGACTTGGGAGATAGTATTTGAAACAGCATCCGGACGTAAATCTTTATAAGGTGTTTCTTCCGGAACAATAGGCTTCCATTTATTAGAACGGTCTAGTTTTTTATATTTTTTCAGAACGTCCTGTAATTTATAATATTGATCATAGGTTACTTTAATATTTTCAGTGGTCGAAGTAGTGGCTTCTTCGATTGTACTGTAATTTAAAAAATCTTTCAGCATAGCATCATACGACATTTTTTTTCCGGCATCTGCATTACTTTTTTTGGCGTAAGCAATATATAGAGAACTCAAAAGCATATCTGCATCTGTTTTAGACAGCTTTGTTGCTGAAGAAGAAAAAAGAGCATCGATTTCTTTTTGATAAGGAACAACCAAATCATTCGTTTTTTTAGTTTTTTGATATAATGCAGAACCAAACTCATTGATGGCATCTTCATCAAACCAAATAGTTCCCGGAGTTCTGTTTTTGTATAATGACATGACGTCAGACTTATATTTTTTCAAATCAGAATATCTTTTAAAGAAGTCATTTGAAATTTCGTTTACATTATCAGAACCTAAATTCTTGTAAACGGGCGCGAAAGTTGAAGTTTTTTTATAAAAAACGTTCTTATGATCAGTTTTGGCAAAAGACGAAACAAAAAAACTTAGAACTATAATTAGGCTGAGTGGATATAATGTTTTCATTTTTTAAATTTTTACGGTGTTACTTTTGTAGGTAGTTTTAGGTAAAAATTTGGGGTTTTTCTATACTACTAAATTACTTTACAATGTTGATTTACAGGTTCTTGTATTTTGTTTAAATATTTCAAGATTTCCATGTTGTTAACCTTTTTATAAGACTTATATAGGATAAATCAACTTAGTTTTCAAATTGTTACCCCTCTAAAAGAAAAAAGATTCTTTTTTTTGTTAACAAAAAGATATTAGCATGATCAAATGTTGTAATATTTTGTAAATTGCTCCCTTAAAATTATCATATTCATAAAATGGAACAACAAATACCATATATTCCTAAAAATAAAGTAAGAATTGTAACCGCAGCGTCTCTTTTTGACGGACATGATGCAGCGATAAACATTATGCGTCGTATTATTCAGTCAACCGGAGTTGAGGTCATTCACCTTGGGCACGACCGTAGTGTCGAGGAAGTGGTAAATACTGCTATTCAGGAAGACGCGAATGCGATTGCGATGACATCGTATCAGGGAGGACATAATGAATATTTTAAATACATGTATGACTTGCTGAAAGAAAAAGGAGCAGGACACATTAAAATTTTTGGAGGCGGAGGCGGAGTAATCCTTCCAAGCGAAATTTCAGAATTACACGAGTATGGTATCACGAGAATTTATTCTCCGGATGATGGTCGTTCTTTAGGTTTACAAGGAATGATTAATGATTTGGTGCAACGTTCCGATTATCCAATTGGAGATCAGTTAAACGGAGAAATCGATCATATCGAAAATAAAATTCCAACAGCAATTGCACGTTTGATTTCGGCAGCAGAAAACTTTCCTGAAATCGCAAAACCTGTTTTTGATCAGATTCACGAAAGCAATACCGATTCTAAAATTCCGGTTCTTGGAATTACCGGAACAGGTGGAGCCGGAAAATCTTCTTTGGTAGATGAACTGGTTCGTCGCTTTTTAATTGATTTTCCTGAGAAAACAATCGGATTGATTTCTGTCGATCCGTCAAAAAGAAAAACAGGAGGAGCATTATTGGGAGACAGAATCCGTATGAATGCCATTAACAATCCTCGTGTGTATATGCGTTCGCTGGCGACACGTCAGTCGAATTTGGCATTGTCTAAATATGTTGCTGAGGCCATTCAGGTTTTAAAAGCAGCAAAATACGATTTGATCATTCTTGAAACTTCAGGAATCGGACAATCAGATACCGAGATTATGGACCACTCTGATGTGTCCTTATATGTAATGACACCAGAGTTTGGAGCAGCAACACAATTGGAGAAAATCGACATGCTTGATTTTGCCGATTTGGTCGCTTTGAACAAGTTTGACAAAAGAGGGGCATTAGACGCCATTCGTGACGTTAAAAAGCAGTACCAGCGCAATCATAATTTATGGGATAAAAATCCGGATGAAATGCCGGTTTTCGGAACCATCGCTTCTCAGTTTAACGATCCGGGAATGAACACGCTTTATAAAGCGATCATGGACAAGATTGTAGAGAAAACACAATCGGAGTTGAAATCTACTTTTCAGATTACGAAGGAAATGAGCGAGAAAATTTTCGTGATTCCACCACACAGAACCCGTTATTTATCAGAAATTGCAGAGAACAACCGATCTTATGACGAAAGTGCTCTTTTGCAACAAAAAGTAGCACAAAAATTATACGGGATCTTTAAAACCATAGAAACGGTTTCAGGGAAAGTTCCGCAAATTAATAAAGCAGGAATCGATGATTCGACTGTTTTACCAAGCGCTACGGAAGCACATGACGAAAACAGAATCTTTTTAAACCTGTTACTCAATCAGTTTGATAAGGTAAAAATGGATTTAGATCCATACAACTGGGAAATTATTTTGAATTGGGACGAAAAAGTAGCCAAATATAAAAATCCGGTGTACAGCTTTAAAGTACGAGATAAAGAAATTAAAATCGCTACACATTCAGAAAGTTTGTCGCATTTGCAAATTCCAAAAATTGCTTTACCTAAGTACGAAGCCTGGGGAGATGTATTACGTTGGAATTTACAAGAAAACGTTCCGGGAGAATTTCCGTTTGCGTCAGGATTGTACCCGTTTAAACGTGAAGGCGAAGATCCGTCAAGAATGTTTGCAGGAGAGGGCGGACCGGAAAGAACCAACAAACGTTTTCATTATGTGAGTGCAGGATTGCCGGCAAAACGACTTTCGACTGCCTTTGATAGTGTGACTTTGTATGGAAACGATCCGGATATTCGTCCTGATATTTATGGAAAAATCGGTAATGCCGGAGTTTCTATTTGTTGTCTTGACGATGCTAAGAAACTGTATTCAGGTTTCGATTTGGTTCATGCTTTAACCTCGGTGAGTATGACCATCAACGGACCAGCGCCAATGTTGTTAGGTTTCTTTATGAACGCAGCGATTGATCAGCAATGCGAATATTACATCAAAGCCAATGATTTAGAGAAAGAAGTTGAAGCCAAAATCAACAAAATATATAAGGAAAAAGGAACAGAACGTCCGAAATACCAAGGCGATTTACCGGAAGGAAACAACGGTTTGGGATTAATGCTTTTGGGGGTTACCGGAGATCAGGTTTTGCCTTTGGACGTTTATAACGATATCAAAGTAAAAACCTTATCGCAAGTTCGTGGAACCGTTCAGGCCGATATTTTGAAAGAAGATCAGGCACAAAACACCTGTATTTTCTCTACCGAATTTGCCTTGCGATTAATGGGTGACGTTCAGGAATATTTTATTACACAAAACGTTCGTAATTTTTACTCCGTTTCGATTTCAGGATATCATATTGCCGAGGCAGGAGCAAACCCAATTACACAGTTGGCCTTTACGCTTTCGAATGGTTTCACTTACGTGGAATATTACTTAAGCCGTGGTATGAACATCAACGATTTTGGACCAAACTTATCGTTCTTCTTCTCGAATGGAGTAGATCCTGAGTATTCAGTAATCGGACGTGTGGCACGTAAAATTTGGGCAAAAGCCATGAAAAACAAATACGGAGCCAATGAAAGAGCGCAAATGCTAAAATATCATATTCAAACTTCCGGGCGTTCATTACACGCACAGGAAATTGATTTCAACGATATCAGAACGACATTGCAGGCTTTGTATGCGATTTACGACAACTGTAATTCATTGCACACTAATGCTTACGACGAAGCGATTACCACACCAACCGAAGAATCAGTGCGCAGAGCAATGGCGATTCAGTTGATTATCAATAAAGAATTAGGTCTGGCGAAAAACGAAAATCCAATCCAGGGATCGTTTATCATCGAAGAATTAACCGATTTGGTAGAAGCTGCCGTTTTACAGGAATTCGACCGCATTACAGAGCGTGGTGGAGTTTTGGGAGCTATGGAAACCATGTACCAACGTTCTAAAATTCAGGAAGAAAGTTTGTATTACGAAACCCTAAAACACAACGGAGATTTCCCAATTGTGGGGGTAAACACCTTCCTGAGTTCAAAAGGATCTCCAACAGTAATTCCGGCGGAAGTAATACGCGCTACCGAAGAAGAAAAACAATATCAGATTACGATGCTCGATAACTTACGCCAGTTCCACGAAGCAAAAGTAAACGAGCATTTAAGTAAGCTACAAGAAGCCGCCATTAAAAACGAAAACTTATTCGCTCATTTAATGGAAGCTACAAAAGTTTGTTCGCTGGGTCAGATTACTTCAGCCTTGTTTGAAGTAGGCGGGCAGTATAGAAGGAACATGTAGCTATTTTGAGAATCAATAAAATAGAGGATTAGTTTTTTAATTAATCCTCTATTTTTTTTACTACTTTTTAATTATTAATATATATTTACGTACTAATTTTTCAAGCTATTGTCTAATTAAATTTATACTATTAAAATCCTATGAAAAGAAAATTACTCTTAGTTTTTTTTACGCTTTTATTTATTGAAGCAAATGCACAACAAGAAATTTATAATTTTTCTCCTGACAATACTAGCCCTCAATTTTTCGAAAAATTTAATGGAAAAATCTATTTTGAAGGATATGATACAAATAATGGAAGAGCTTTATGGAAAAGTGACGGAACTTCGGAAAATACCTTTTTTTTCAAAGATACACACAGCCGAAATGATAAGATTTCGACATTAAAAAGCGGATCTGCTATTTTGAATAATACCTTGTATTATATTGCATCTGATGAGACTTCAGCGGGGGAATTATGGAAAACTAACGGAACTATTGAGGGGACCATAAAAGTTACAAATTTTCTTAATGGGAAAGTTACAACGCTAACAGTAGTAGGTAATGTAATTTATTTTATAATAGCAAAAGGAGATGGTAAAACGAGTATTTGGAAAACAGATGGAACAGAATTAGGGACTGTATTGGTTAAAGAAATCTCACCTACATGGAATGATCCTAGTTTTGAAGGGAAATGTAGCAATTTGTTTATGTTTTCAATTCAGCCAGCCGGGACAAACAATACAAGAGTATGGCGAAGTGACGGAACCTCTGAAGGGACCTTTCCCATAACTGAAGAATTAGATGGTAATGGCTCAGGAATGGTTGGCGGTTCGGGAGGTTCTAGTATTTTAACTCAGTTTATAGAGTATAATAATAAACTTTATTTTGCAAGTAGGCATTTTTTATTTGAAACTGATGGAACCGTAGAAAACACAAAAAATGTTGCCACAGTAAGAAATCCTTTATTAGGGGGATTGGTTTACTATGATGATGTCATAGCTGTAAATAATAGCTTGTATTTAATGTTTGTTACTCAGAAATCATTTGCAAATACTATAGGAAATATAAGTATACTTAGGTTTGATACATTAAACAATACAATTGTTTCAGTTTATGAGAAAAAAATCGATAAATATTTTTTAGCATCAAGTTTAACCAGAACAGGTAATTCCATAACTTTTACAACTTCAAACGCAAATGGAGGAACGGAGTTAGTTTCTTTAAACTTAAGTGATAATGTAGTTTCTAGTATAGGAGAATTAGCGGGAGCAAATGATTTAGAAGAATCCTCTATAGCTCTTTCAATTAATCTGGTCTCAATGCTAAAGTTTAATGAAAATCAATATTTTATTCGTGCGGGGAGAGATAAAATTAACAATAGAAAAGGTTGGATATATGATTTGGATGTGAAAACTTTAGAAAGTATAAGTAACCTAGATAATGCTCGATTACCTTTTGAATTTAATAATTATTTGTATTATTCTAAGGATGGTAAACTTTGGAAATACTCTAATAACTTAAGTATTCCATTAATAGAAAGTGGGTCATCTCTGGTATTTTATCCAAATCCCGCAACTGACTTTGTAAACATACAGGATGAATATAAAAATGAAGTTGAAAATGTTCAGATTTTTGATTTAAATGGAAAGGTAGTAAGTGGTAAGACTGATTTTGCTACTGATAAAATAGATGTGTCTAGGTTAAATCAGGGAACTTATATTTTGAAGGCTAAGGTTAAAGGAACTGTAATTTCAAAAAAAATAATAAAAAATTAAAATCTCCATGCTAGCGCGAGCGTCCCGCTCGTGCCCCCCTGCTAGTGTTAGCATCCCGTTCTTGAACTCAAAGTCTATCTTCCCCAGTTTGCTATCTCGACTAAAAGGAGAAATCCTCACGAGAAGCTTGACAAAGATTGAATTTTCGTTACGGAGCTACTTGCGAAGATTTCTCCTTACGTCGAAATGACAAGATTACGTAAAAACTTTGCGATTTAGCGCCTTTGCGAGATTTTGGCGTTAGAACTTTCCCCCCGCTAGGGCGAGCGTCCCGCTCGTGAACCCAAAGTTTATAAAACAAATTAAAATTAAGTCGATGCGCACGAGCGGGACGCTCGTGCTAGCGAGGAGCGAGTGTGATTTGCTTCACCTATTCGCTATCACTTGAGTCTCCTTCGCCGGAATGATAATATTGTGGTTATTTTAGTGAGTTAAGCTTTCTTTTTTACAGGAACTTTTGTTTTTAATTTTTCAATAAGAGCGTCGGCTTCTTGATATAGGGAAATCGATCGCAGTGATTCTGCATAGCGGTAGTAATATTCGGGTTCTAAATCGGTGGTAAGGGCAAAAAGCTCGCGGTACCATTTTGCGGCTTTGTCCATATTACACTTGGCATAAGAGGAGTTTCCTAATTTTTGAAATAAATCTACAGATTTGTAGCCTTTTGCGGCAACCCTTTCGTAGGTTTTCATCACATCAACATAAACGTATTTGTCGCTTACCTTATTGGTTTGATAAAACTTTTCATCCTGAGCAGAAACACGAATAGAAAACAGAGTCAGTAGCATTACAATAGCTAGTTTTTCTTTCATGAAAATGGATTTAAATGGGGACTTGATATTTTTATTATTTTTTTTGAACAATTTAAAAGCAAAGGATTTATTTAATGTTAGCTGATTGTGTTTTTGCAAATATATCTAAATCAGTAATATAAGATGTATTTTGGCGATCTTTTTTTGATTTTATCGATAAAATTGGAGTCGAAAACAATAGTAAATACTTGTCTGGTAAATAATTTCTTATGGATGTAAAAACGTTTAAGAATTGTAATTATTTTAGTTGCGCTAAAAGAAAACTAACTTTATACAGATTTAGAGAACGGCAGTATGAGAATTGAAGACTATTTAAGTAAAATAAATGATTTCTGTATTGAAGAAAATAGATTGGGAAATTCTGTTATTGCTGAGCTGGAAGAACTTATTTTAAAAACTTCGTTAGAGAGTAGTCAAAGCTATTTTACATTGGGGATGCTTTTTCAAAAATCAGATAGTAATCGTATTGTATTAAATTCAGAAACATTTCAATTTATTGCCAATTGTTGTGGCTTGATGTTTATTGATGAGAAAGAAACCGGAAATGTTTGTTTCGCGCACAGTCAGGAATTACGACCTGAGTTTAAACAAAGCTTCACAGCAATTGATGTTTTAGATTTGAGTTATGCTATTTTGCATTCGTCATTTTATAGAAAAGATTTAAAAGTAACTGAACTAAAAAATCCCATACCACAAGAGGCTGCTGTATTTTGGAAATTAGTTCAAATAGGGAAGGAATTACGAGATAAAAAAAAGTAATAAATTAGAAAAAAGCATCGGTTGATGCTTTTTTAATTTTCAAGGGAAAGTAAATTTTGAAGTTATAATGAAAATTGTATTAGAAAATAAAGGAATTAAAACAGATACTTATTATGTACCACCTTTTGTTTTACACGAAGGAGAAGAAATTCTTTTGTTTCTTTTTAATGGAGGATGTTTTTATGAGACAGAGATGTTTCTTAAAGATATTTTTTGCGGCACCACAAAAAATGAAAATGTGACTTTGCATAGAAAGATGACCTTTGTTGAGCATTTTAAAGAATCAAACTTTAGGAGTCGTTTTTACCCTACAACTGTTGGAGAATATTTGAGAAAAAATGCAAATCTGGACGATCCGTTTTCAAAAAAAATATTCGAAATTGAATGGATTACCAGTAAAACAAAAGTGAGTACGCTTGCCGGAACTCCAAGGAGGCTTTTGTGTTTGTATGCGGCGTTATCTAAAACAAAAGATATTGTATTTGATTTGGTTGGGCAAGATCCTGCCGGAGCTGAGTTTGCTTTTAAAATGGTGAAAGAAGCTGTGAAAGATGGTGGTTCGGCAATTTTACTGGATTGCTTTACTGGTACGAAAGAACATGCTTCAAAGTGCATTGAACTAGAATGGAATGACAGTAGTTTACCAACTAATAAAGAGTTTAAATTTAACTTTAAGTAAAACAATTTGCGACAGAAAACTGGGCTCTACATTGCTTTATACCCAAGTAAACTCCGATTGTATAAATAAAATTAAAATTAAATGGGCAGAATGTGGAAAACCGTAAGATGATCCCAAAGATTAAATTTATTTTAGCAGAAATAAAAGTGGAGTTGAGAGACCACTTAAATAAACGAGGAGTAACTGAAAATCCTAAAGAGTAGGGAAACAAAACAAAAAATAAAAATATGTTTACAAAATTGGTTTACAAAGCGGTTATGTGTCTTGGTTTAACTTTAGTAATGCAACAGAGTGTTCTTGCGCAAGCAAAAACAAAAGATGAATTAAAAGCAGAACGTGAAGTTTTAAAGTCAGAGATGAAATCAAAAGATGCAGAAGATCGTAAAGCTAAGCTTGAAAAATTGACTGAACCTAAAACTTCAGGTATCTCAAGTATTGACGGGCTTGCATCAAATTCAACACAAATGTTAACTTCTACAAAGGAAATTAATGTATTAATTCCTGAAATGTACAAAAGAACAGTTGGTGAGTCTGTTGATGGTGTTGCAGATGTAACTGTTAAAAAACCTACTTTAGATGAACTTAGTGCTTTGGGATTAAATATTGCGACACAAATAAAAACAGTATCTGATGCATCAGCAACTATTGCAACAGCTTCATCTGATTTAAAAAGTGCCGGAATGATGCAAGCTCCTAAAGGTGCAAAATCATTAGGTTATTCAAAAGATGTATTGGCTTTAGTTTTACCAGAATTAAACTTAAACTTAAAAGTTGTAAATAATTTAATTTCGACTTTAAAATCATCAGGTAACTATTAATTATATGAGAAATTTAATTTTTCTTTTATTACTGTTTGTGAATGGCTTAACAGGCTATTCACAGGCAGCAGTAAAACCAGTTTTAGGCGTTGCTGAATTTACTTCAGAGGTAAATTCTAAATATTCGGGTGCAGTTGCTGAAAAAGTAGTTCAGGTTGTTACTAATTCAAAACGTTTTACCGTTGTTGACAGAACAAGTTACGACAGAGTAAAAGATGAATTGGAATTACAAAAAACAGAAGCTTTTCTTGATAGTAAAAACACTGCAAAACAAGATGCAGCCTTAGCAGCTGAAAATATCATTGTTGGAAATATTCTAAAAATGAGTGTGTATGCAATGAAAAATACAGATGGTAGTGTAAATGGCTATAAATCTAGTGTTGCTTTTACTCTAAAAGTTAACGAAGTAGAGACCGGAAAAACAACAGAAGCTGAAAGCTTTCAAACTGATGTTAGTCCGCTAATGCTATCACCGGAAAGCGCTGTAAACGAGGCTTTAAAATCTATTGAGCCTAAGTTGAGTGCGTACTTCATCAAGACATTTCCATTAACTACTAAAATTAGTAAAATCCTTGCTACAAAAAAAGAAGCTGCTGCTACGGTCTTAATTTCAGGTGGTAAAGAATTTGGATTTAAAGAAGGTGATAAATTAATCGTTGAAAAAAACGAATTAATTGATGGTAAGCCTTATCCGTCGCAAATTGGAGAACTAAAAGTGGTAAAAATTGCAGGAAGTGATTTTTCTGAATGCAGTGTTTCTGATGGCGGAAAAGAAATTTTAGCAAGATTTAATGCTGCTGAAAAGTTAACTTGTAAACTAATCGTAAAATAACAGTGTATGTTACTACAAAAAAGAATAGGTGCTTTAATTATTCTGGTTTTACTTTCGGTAAATTATAGCTTTGGTCAAAAAAAGCTTCCAACGCCCCAGGTTAATTATGTTTCAGGAAATGCAGGAACAATTACTATGCGAGCAATTGGTAGTGGCAAAAAGCAGCAAGATGCTATTAGCGAAGCCGAAAAAAATGCGATCAATGTATTGCTTTTTAGAGGGCTTCCGGAATCGGAGCAAAAAAGTGCTTTAATTGGAAGTAATGAATCAGAAGAAATAGAAAAACACAAAGAATATTTTGATCAGTTTTATACTCAAAAAAGATATAAAACTTTCATTATGTCGAGTATTCCTGTGGGAGATTTTGCCAGACAAAATGGTGGTGTAAAGAGTCAAACTTTAGATGTTAAAGTGAATCTGCTGGCATTGCGAACTGACCTTGAACAAAACAACATAATCCGCAAGTTTGGATTTTAAAATAAAATTTATGAAATATAAATGTATACAGTACATTGTTTTATTTGTAACGTTTTGCGTTACAAATTTTGCATTTAGTCAAAATGCTGCAACAAATAGCGGCGGACAAGTTGTAACAGTTCAGCCTAAAATAATGGTAATTCCTTACACAAGAGAAGGAGAAGATTTGCGAACTGTTCTGGAAGAAGATCCAAATAAAAGAATTGCGATAACAAAAATTAAAGAAGGTTTTGATAGTAGAGGATTTACAACTGTAGATTTTATTGCAAAATTAAAGGCAGCTAAAGACAATCACGTTTTTACGTCTGATAGTCAAACCGATATCAAATCACAAATTATTCAAATGTCCGGAGCTGATGTTTATGTTCAGGCAGAAGTTATAATTGATCAGTCGGGTTCAGGAAATTCAGTTAAATTAATTTTGACAGGTTATGAAGCTTCAACTGGAAATTCATTGGCCAATAAAGTTGGTGAAAGCGGAAGATTTTATACCGAAGATTACAACAAATTGGCTTCGAAAGCTGTTGAAAGTTGTATTCAGGATTTCTTAAATGTAATGCAGACCAAATTTACAGATATTGTAAACAATGGTAAATCTGTAATTGTAGACATTAGTTTTGATGCAGGTTCTCAGCACAATATGACTTCAGAAATTGGTTCTGACGGACTTCCGTTATCAGACCAAATTGAAGCTTGGATGGAGAAGAATGCATTTAAGAATAATTACCACATTCAAGGTACAACAGATTTAAAAATGATCCTTGACGATGTAAAGATTCCATTAAAAGATCAGGCAACGGGTAATAATTACAATCCAAACAAATTTGCACTTGAACTTTTTAAATTCTTCAAAGGATTAGGCTTGCAACCGGCAAAGGATATTAAAAGCAGTACAATTTACATTACAATTAAATAAATAGAGATGAAAAACATTTATTTTATAATAATAGTTTCACTTTTTTCCTTTATGTCGAAAGCACAAACAAGTAAAGATATAGGGAAAATTTCTCTTTCGGTAGTGGTTCCTGAATATATGGAGGACTTAAGTGATTCTCAACTTTCAAAATTAGACACAAAAATTTCTCAAATTGTGACAGCTTCTGGCTTATCAGATTCAGGTTATAATAATAATTTTGTTATTTATCCAAAATTTGCGATTAATGAAACTAACGTTGTTGAAGGCGGAATGCAAAATATAACTGTTGTTTCTATTGAATTAAGTTTATTCGTTAAACAAGTAGATAGCAATATTTTGTTCTCAACAATTAGTAAAGCAATCAAAGGTAGCGGAAGTAGTAAAGAATTGGCAATCACAAATGCAATTACAAAAATTGCAGTAAATGACCCAGGCTACAAGAAGTTTATTGATGAAAGTAAAACGAAGATTTTTAAATATTATGAAACAAAATGTTCAGATCTTATTAAAAAATCTGATGCATATGTAAAAACACAGCAGTTTGAAGAAGCTTTGGGGTTGCTAATGTCAATTCCAGATGCTGTGAGCTGTTATAGTCAAGTTCAGGTTAAAGCAATTGAAGCCTATAAAGGTTTTCAAAAAAAGAATTGTGCTAAGCAAATACAATTAGCAAGAAACACAATCGCAGCAAACAATTATGTTGATGCATTGAATATTTTATCTGACATAGATCCATCTTCTCCTTGTTTTAAAGAGTCGCAAACTATTGCAAAAACTGTTGAAACAAAAGTTAATGCTGAGGAGAAAAAACAATGGGATTTTCAAATGAAACAATACAATGACGAAGTAAGTTTAGAAAAACAAAGAGTAAATGCAATTAAAGATATTGCTGTTTCTTATTACAAAAGTCAAACATCGGATATTAATTACACATTAATTGTGAAGTAGAAATGAGCTAGTTGGCTTAAACTCTTTTGCGAAAAAACGTGATTTTAATACTCAAAGTTTTAATTTATTTGAAGCTGATCTGTGAATCGGAATAGGTAAAAAAAAAAGCATCAGCCACGCTGATGCTTTTCAATTTCAAGTAAAAAACAATTAGCGACGGAAAGCAGGGCTTTTATTCACTGATTCGTCCATCTTAACAGTTTTTGATTTTTTAGCAGAAACCGTAATTTCATGTTTGGCAACTTTACCATTTTCTTTTACTTCCAGAATATAAGTTCCGGCAGGATATGCCTCTAAACTTAAAGTTTTTGAAACCTCTAATTCGTTTGCTACAGTTTCTCCTGTGTACACCAAATTTTTGTTTTCATCATAGATAGTAAAAACTGATTTCTCAACGGAGTTTAAAGTAAAACTAACTACTTTTCCATTTCCGGTTTTTATATTCAAAATATAATCCCCTTTTCCATCAATTGCATACGTAAAAATTGTTGTTAAAAATACGGCAACAACTAAGCCCACCTTCGTTAAATTTGTCATGTCTTTTTTAATTGTTTATTACTCTTTTTGGAACGTGTAAAACTACAAATAGAAATTTAATTTTATGCAAAAAACTTACTTTTTTCTGTACTTAAATTGCTGAATTAAAGATGTTTCTGTGTTTTATACGAACTATATACGTATTTACTGGGATGACGGTTGTTTTTATTTGCTATTTTTTTAATAGTGTAAAAACGACCTTTTTATAATTATTAAGAATATTTTTCTAAAATTATAGAGATCAGTTGTTTGTGATCGGAAATGGACATAAAAAAACAGCTCAATAACGATAAAGAGCTGTTTAAAACGTATTATTTTACTAACTAGATAAATTCACTTTTATACTGACTCAGTATAAACTTTTTTAACGTACTGCTACGCTTGTTTTTTTAGCAGAAAAACCTGCTTTATAACTGGATGAAATTGCTTTTCTTGACAATACTGTGGCAGCATCGGTAATTGTAATTTCATGTCTTACTTTTTTTATACTATCCTCAACCTCTAAGAAGTAAGTTCCTTCAGGAAGTTCTTCCAGATTAAAAGTTCTCAAAATTCCATCTTTACCTGAAGCATTTTCAGAATAAAGTAAACTACCGTCTTTATCATAAATGGCGAGGTTAGCTTTTTGCACTTTGTTAAGGGCAAACGTAATCAGCTTTCCGTTGGCTTTTAATACATGAAGATTAAAATCTTCATTTCCGTCAATTGCATACGTACTCATTCCTGTAAAAAGCACTGCACATACTAAACTTAATTTTAAAATCTTTTTCATGACTTTTGTTTTTTAGATTAATAGTTCTAATTCTCTGATGCTAAATTACTTCGGAGATGCTAATTTTCTCACAACTCTATTTTCTTATTTATGTGCTATATTCTCATTTACGAAACCGTTATAGGTTAAATTTTGAATTTTGTTTAAGGTTATTGTTAATTATGTTGTTATGGTTTAATGTTTTGAAAAAGTTAAGGTAATGTGGTTTTGTCTCTATTTCTTACAAAAATCATGTTTAAGAATTTACCTGCAAGGTGCGCAAGGTTTTCTATCAAAGATTGTTTGTAGTAACCGTAAAGTTCGCAAGGCTTTATCAATAATTAGCTTTGCGAACTTTGCGTTTGTGTAAGAAATATAAATAAAAAAACCTTGCGCACCTTGCGGTTAAACGATTAAGTTATAAGCAAAAAAAAACAGCTCAATAACCACAAAGAGCTGTTTTAAAACAATCACGTTTTTACTTTACTAACTATCTAACCTCATTTTTATACTTTATGCGAGTATAAACTTTTTTAACGTACTGCTACGTTTGAATTTTGAGCAGAGAAATCTGCTTTATATGTAGATGAAACTGCTTTAGAAGATAATACTGATTTGTCATCGGTTATCGTAATTTCATGTCTCACTTTTTTAACACTGTCTTCAACTTCTAAGAAATAAGTTCCTTCCGGAAATTCTTCTAAACTAAAAGTTCTTAAAATTCCATCCTTACCTGAAGCGTTTTCAGTATAAAGTAAAGAACCGCTTTTGTCATAAATACTCAAACTTGCTTTGTGTACCTGGTTTAGAGCAAACGTAATTAGCTTTCCATTAGCTTTTAATACATGAAGGTTGAAATCGTTGTTACCGTTTTCATTTCCATCAATTGCATAAGTACTCAACCCGGTTAAAAGGACTACACAGACAAAACTTAATTTTAAAATCTTTTTCATAGCTTTTAGTTTTAAATGATTAACTCATTTCTCTGATGCTAAATTACTTCTATAACAGTTTTTTTTGCACAACTCTATTGGCCAATTTATGTGCTGTATTCTCATTTACGAAACCGTTATAGGTTAAAAAGTAAATTATGTTAGGTGTTTTTGTTAAATTTGCTATTATTTTTTAAAGACTCTATCATGAAGACTATTGCCCCAGCTCTTGAAGTGATATCTAATTCTTACGGAAGCTCCTTTACCTATACCAAACATGCTGAGAAAACCAACAGCAAGGCACATATATGGCATTACCATCCCGAAATTGAGTTGGTTTACATAAATGGGGGGGCAGGGAAAAGACAAATAGGGAGCCATGTTTCTTATTATACCAATGGTAGTTTGCTTTTGATAGGGGCAAACCTGCCACATTGTGGTTTTACAAATGAACTAACAGGAAATAAAGATGAGACTGTAATTCACATTAAACCTGAATTTTTAGGGAATGACTTTTTTGTCGTACCCGAAATGAGAAAGGTCCGAAATGTTCTGAGTCAGTCAAAAGGAGGAATCGCTTTTGGTGGAGAAACGAAGAAAAAGGTAGGTGAAAGAATCGAAATGATGGAAAATCAACTTCCATTTGAGCGTTTGTTGACCCTTTTGAGTATTTTGGATGAGCTAGATTCATCAGAAGAATATATGGTGCTGAATGCCGACGGTTTTTCGTTAGAATTGCAAACGCAGGACAATGACCGTATGAATGTAATCTTTAATTACGTGAAGGACCATTTTCAGGAATCAATTGCGATAGACGAAGTTTCAAGTTTGATAAGCATGACAACACCTTCTTTTTGCCGTTACTTTAAAAAGATCTGTAATAAAACATTTACAGAGTTTGTAAACGAATACCGTTTGGTGCACGCTTCAAAACTATTGGCAGAGAAGCCTATAAGTATCAATGAAGTGTGTTACGAAAGCGGGTTCAATAATTTTAGTCACTTTAGTAAATCTTTCAAACAATATACTGGTAAAAGCGCCTCACAGTATCGTCTCGAACATAAAATTATTATTAGCTAAAGAGGATGTATTATTAAGTTTCTGAGATGCATCGTATTAACATTCAGAAAAAGTAAAGACTTTTTTTGCGTTTTTTGGAGTATAAAATCGGCGTTTCTGCAGGTTGTGTAGTTTTTTTGTCAATTTGCCGACAAAGGTTGTTGTTATAAAATTTATATTTACATGTTTGTTATGCTTAAAATGTAACAATCAGGGCAAGAATATATTTAACACAATCAACTAAACTTTATAACTGCATGAATTTATTTAGAAAACGAATTGCGTTTCTCCTTATTGGAATGGCTTTTTTAAGCTGTAGCAAAAAAGAAACGGTATTTTCAGATCCGCTACTAACCAACCGAGATACCACGGTAAACCCTGCTGAAGATTTTTTTAACTATGCTAATAATGGCTGGTTTAAAAAAAATCCTATTGCTGCTACTGATAGTAATAATGGTATCATGAGAATTGTAATGGATACTATTAATAAGCAAATTAAAAGTATCTGCGAAAACTCGGCAAAAGACGAATCCCTCGCCAAAGACAGCAACAAACAAAAGATAGGTGATTTTTACGCTTCAGGAATGGATACCACTGCGATTGAAAAAGCTGGTTTGTCTCCGTTAAATACAGAAATTAAAAAGATCAGTGAAATTAAAGATGTTTCGGGGCTGGTCAATACAATTGCACATTTGCAAACGGTTGGAGCAGATCCCGGTTTTTCATTTTATGTTGCACAGGATGATAAAATCAGCACCAAGTATGCGTTGTTTTTCGGGCAAGGTGGTATTGGAATGGGGCAAAGAGATTATTATCTGGATACTGATAAACGAAATGTTGAAATTCGTGCAGCATATTTGGCGCATCTTAAAACAATGATGCGATTAACAGGTGAAGAAGAATCTCTTGCTGCAAAAAATGCGGCAGTAATATTGAAACTTGAGACCGAACTGGCAAAATCATCCCGAAAATTAGAGCAATTACGTGATCCAATCAAAAATTACAATAAATTAAGTATTGATCAGTTCAATGCTCTTACGTCCAATATCGATTGGAAGAAAGTCCTGCCGATTTTAGGAGTGACCAAAGCTGATTCTGTAATTGTTGGTCAACCGGAATTTTTTAAAGCCCTAAATTCGACACTTAAAAGTTATACGATCGAAGAATGGAAAACGTATTTGAAATGGAATCTTATAAATAGTTATTCCCCTTATTTGAATTCGGCTATTGAAAAGCAAAATTTCAAATTCTATTCTACAGTATTAAACGGTGTATCGACTCAAAAACCACGTTGGAAGAGGGTAGTAGAACAAACCGATTCGTCTTTGGGAGAATTAATTGGTCAGGTATACGTTGCTGATTATATGCCAAAAGGTGTAAAAGAGAAACTGCTCGAAATAGGAAACAATATTCGTGACGTATTTGCTTCGCACATTAAAAAGTTAGACTGGATGAGTGAGGTTACCAAACAAAAAGCATTGTATAAGTTGAGTAAAATGGTAATGAAATTAGGGTATCCTGATAAATGGAAGGATATGAGCCAGCTTTCAATAGATAGAAACTCGTACTGCGGAAATGTAATGAAAGCCAATGTTTGGGAGTATAAATTTATGGTGAACAAATATGGTAAACCGGTTGACAGAAACGAGTGGGTTATGCAACCACAAACGTACAATGCTTATTACAACCCAAGTAATAACGAGATTGTAATACCAGCCTGTAACATTATCGTTCCGGGTTACGAAGGTCGTATGCCGGACGATGCCATACTATATGGAATTATTGGAGGTTCGTTTTTTGGACATGAGATCACACATGGTTTTGACGATCAGGGGAGTCAATACGATGAAAAAGGAAATTTAAACAATTGGTGGACAGCAGAAGATTTGAAGAAATTTAAAGCCAAGACAAAATTAATTGTAGATCAATACAACAAATTCAGCATACTTGGAAAAAATGTAAACGGAGATGCTACTCAAGGTGAAAATATTGCCGATTTGGGAGGTGTTATTATGGGGTATGAAGCATTTCAAAAAACAGCTCAATATAAAAACAAGGAAAAGATCAGCGGACTAACTCCTGATCAGCGTTATTTTCTAGCCTACGCTTATTCCTGGATGATCAATAGGAGGAATGAGTCAAAAATCAATCAAATTATGACCGATGTACATGCACCTGAGCAATTCAGAGTTAACGGGCCGTTGAGTAATATTCCGGAGTTTCATAAGGCATTCAATGTCAAAAAAGGAGATAAAATGTATCAGCCGGATAGCTTGCGAGTAGTAATCTGGTAATGCTTGTCTTTTTTAAATATCAAAGCCATTCGTTTCTACGAGTGGTTTTTTTTTGCCACAGATTTTGGGGATTAGAATGATTTTGATTTGGAGTTTTTTTTACCACGAATTCTACGAATTCCACGAATTTGATTTACGAATGTTGATGTTGGATATTTTTAATCTGTGGGAATCTGGTTAATCTGTGGCTGTTTTTTTGCCACAGATTTTGGGGATTAGAATGATTTTGATTTTGAGTTTTTTTGCCACGAATTCCACGAATTCCACGAATTACGCAAACTTAACTTGCGAATGTTAGTGTAGGATACTTTTACTCTGTGGGAATCTGGTTAATCTGTGGCTGTTTTTTTGCTGCAAATTACACGAATTGCGCAAATTTGATTTGCGAATGCTGGTGTTAGGTATATTTTAATCTCTAAGAATCCATTAATCTGTGGCTGTATTTTTTGAGTAATTTATGGCCCATTTAATTGGTGGAAATTTGTGAAATTCGTGGCAAAACTAACTTTCAAACCTAAATAAAAAAAAACAACAAATTCCCTGATTCTGCGTCGAAAAAACGACGGAGTTTTTTATAAGGTTCATTTTGAAAAAGTTATATTTACAATCCTTAATCAGAAAAATTTAAATATGAAAAACTTTAGAATTTTAGTATTTGCTGTTTTTTTGGGCGTTACTTCAATGAGTTATGCGGCAAAAGTAGATACATTACAAGTTGCAAGTACAGCCATGAGCAAAACCTACAAAGCCGCGGTTGTTTTGCCAAATTCGTATGCAAAAAGTAAATCGGCATTTCCGGTGATGTATTTACTGCATGGGGCTTACGGACATTTTAGCGACTGGCTGAAAAACACACCCAATAAAAAATTAGTGCAGAATTTATCCGATCAATACAATATTATTATTGTCATGCCCGAAGGAGAAACGTTTAGTTTTTATCTGGACAGTCCGGTGAATAAAGGAAGTCAGTTTGAAACTTTTATCACTCAGGAAGTGATTCAGAAAGTAGATAAAACATACCGAACCATAAGCAACAAAAGCGGAAGAGTCATTACAGGTCTTTCTATGGGAGGGCATGGCGCTTTGTATTTGTCTGCCAAACATCCGGATTTGTTTTGCGCAGCTGGTAGCATGAGTGGTGCGGTCGATATGAGTGTAATGCTTAATAGAGATGCATCGGCACAGATCGTAAAATTAATGCAGCCCGTTTTTGGGGATAAAAGCGACAGTTCCGAAATGTATGCGCAATATGCGGTAATGGGAATGTTAGACAAACTAAAAACAAATAAACTTCCTTTGATTATAGATTGTGGTGTAGATGATTTTTTGATAGAACCCAACCGAGAATTGCACCGAAGATTGGTTTATAATAAGGTAGATCACGATTATACCGAACGTGCGGGAGCACATACATGGGATTATTGGGAGAATTCATTGCCTTATCATGTATTGTTTTTTAATAAAATACTACTTAAAAATCAGCAGGTTATAAAAAAATAATAGAAAATTCTAACAAGAACGGTGCGAAATATTTTTTTTGGTTTGATTTTTGGGATACCTTTATATATGTATATTCTAAAAACAAATAATACCATAAAAATTATGAAAAAGATACTTACACTTTTCGCAGTTGCAGTCGTTGGACTAATCGGATTTTCAAGTTGTGAAGGACCAGAAGGGCCTATAGGTATTCCTGGGCCTGAAGCAGAGGTTTTTGAACTTCAAAATGTAAATTTTGGCTTTAATAAAGATGATGGTTATACTATCTATGAAAAATTGACACCAGTGATTTCTGATTCTGATGTACTTTTAATTTACAGACTGGTAGGAACAGTTAATCCAACTACTCCAATTTGGCAGCAAATTCCTAGAACAGTTTATACATCAAAAGGTGATTTTGATTACGATTTTGATTTTAGTAAAAGTGATTTTACTATTTATGCAGGAGGAAGTTATGATTTGGCTTTGACGCCTGAGTTTATAAAAAATCAAACTTTTAGAATTGTAATTGTGCCGGGAGCATTTTCAAGTACAGGTAAATCAGTAAATAAAGCCGATTACTCTGATTATAATGCGGTTATTAAAAAATACAACATTGATGATAGTAAGGTTAAGGTGCTAAACTAATCATTAGAGTATGATATAAAAAAAGGAGATCGAAAGATTAAAAGTGGTCGGAAGAAAAATCTTCCGACTTTTTTTGCTTTATCTATTTTATTTAACGAGATATTTCTTGTTTAAAATAATAGTTCTGGTTATATTT
>NZ_CADCST010000128.1 GCF_902804485.1 Flavobacterium collinsii
TTGTAGGCCTCGTTCCCGCCTTCAAACTGACTCAGTATCCATAAACGATGCTGAGATGAGGTTAGAACATAGTCTTCCTGCTCTTCTGCTTTGGGTATGGCGGTAAAAGCTCCCGCTTCCAGTTTGGAAATGATTCCTGTGATGGTAGGATTTAAAAAGACGTCTTTTACGCTTATTTGATAGCCCAGCTGACGGTTAATTTTATTGGCTACTAAGATGACTTTTAAGCTGTGACCACCCAATTCGAAGAAATTGTCTGTGATGCCAATGTTTTTTATGCCCAATATTTCTTCCCAG
>NZ_CADCST010000129.1 GCF_902804485.1 Flavobacterium collinsii
TGTACAGTAGTTCCTTTAACGTCTTCACCAAAAGTAACGGTAAGCAAAAAAGGAGTTTATGTAGATGCTAATGCAGACGGTATTGTAAACGTTGGTGATAGAATTGATTATACTTTTACAGTTAAAAATACAGGAAACGTAACCCTTGCTCCGGTAACCATTAGTGATGCTAATGCAGTGGTAAGTGGAAGTTTAGCGAGTTTAGCT
>NZ_CADCST010000130.1 GCF_902804485.1 Flavobacterium collinsii
GACTATTATTTCTCATCGCAACAAAATTTATTAAAGTTAAATTTTGTTACCGAAATATCTAACCTTTACAGAAATGACAAAAAATAGACTTAATTTAAGTTTTCTAAATAAACCTCATTCATTTTTTTTCGGTGCTCAAACATACTCATAAACAAAAACGTACCCATTTTTCTGGCGCGTCGTTTTAGCGTTTCTGCATTTTCGCCTTCAAAATGTTCTTCTAAAGTTTGAAACCAATAGTTTAACCAGATTCCAAATTCATTTGAAGTAATTTTTCCTTCAAAATGCGAGTCAACTTCATTGTGTACTTCAAGTGGATTGCCTTTGTATTTTTTTACTCCGAATAAATTGGTTTCCCAAAAATCGGTTAGCTTTTCTAAATGCGCATCCCAATCTTTGATCACGGTATTAAAATAAGAGCCGATTTCTTCATCGGCTCTTATTTTAGCGTAAAACTGATGTACCAAAAAATTTACATCTGCCCGGTTCTCTATTTGTTTTTTCATAGAATAAAACTATTTAATAGAATAAAAAAGACACTTAAAAGTGCACTTGCAATAATAAGGTTAAAAACCGTTTTGTGCTTCATTTGTGCCAATATAGAAGTATTTGCAAAAACACAAGCTAAAACAATAATGGCAAGTTGTATCATTTGAGGTATTGAGGTTCCGTTAGCCAGAACGTACATTGCCGCAGCACCACCTAAGCAGCTTTGACCAATTACAGCCATTGCAGCAGAACCCATATAGTTTTTATTGAAATTTTCGAATGTTGTTTGATATAGTGTCATGATATTGAAGTTTTATACTACAAAGGTACAGGCACTATAGAGATGCATTTTATGACTTAAATCATAAAAACTGAATTATTTTATCGGTATACTTTCCTGTTTATGATTTTTAAGAGGCCCTTTTTCTCCAGAGTTTTTATGGTTCTGATGACTGTTTCAACGCGTAAACCGGTTAGGTCTCCAATTTGTTGTCTCGTAAAGTTGATGAGGTGGCCATTCTCGTTTTTTTCAAAATTGAAATAAACAATTCCATAATCGATTAATTTTAAAATGCGATGTTCCGGTTCCTGCGTTGACATTTCAGCTGCCATAACCGATTTATAATACAGACGCTGAGCCAGGTTTTCGATTATTTTGATACTGACATCAGGGTTTTCTTCCAGCAGTTTCATAAAGTTGCTTTTGGTAAGAACTAGCACTTCTGAGGCTTCAACCGTGATGGCATTTGCGGGATAACTTTGGTTTAGAAACAAAGGAGGTTCCCCGAAGGATTGCTCTTTGTAAAAAATGCCCTGAATAAACTCGCGTCCGTCGTCGTTATAGTTGCTCATTTTTACTTCGCCTGAAACAATCTGGTAATAATGTGTGGGTAGGTTGTTTTCTTCAAAAATAATTTCATTTTTGTCGAAAGACTTTTTTAGAGCACCGTATTTTTTCAGCAGATCAGTTGCGATCATAATTTTGTTTTAGCTATACCACAAATATAATTCATTCAAAATAGTTCTTCTGCATCAAAAAACTTTTACTTTTACGCCCATTATGAGACAAAAATTACTCACTATACGACAAGAAATTCTGGAAGCTAAAAGTAATGGACAAAAATTACTGGCCATCTTGTTAGATCCGGATAAGATTGTTTGGGAAAATTTAGATCATTTATTGCTTAAAATAAATCAATCTCCTGCAACACATATATTTGTGGGAGGAAGTATTGTAAAGGCAAGAATTTTAGAAGATTTAATTTCAAAATTAAAACAAGAAACCAATTTACCCGTTGTTATATTTCCGGGTGATCCCTCACAGATTTCACCTCAGGCAGATGCTATTTTGTTCTTATCTTTGTTATCAGGCCGGAATCCGGATTATTTAATAGAGTATCAGGTTCAGGCCGCTCCAATTCTAAAAAAAACAAATCTGGAAGTCATTTCGACAGGTTATATTTTGATTGAAAGCGGGAACGAAACGGCTGTAGCACGCGTAAGTAAAACAAAACCACTGGATCGGGATAATTTTGATCTGGTTTTGGCCACAGCACAGGCCGGAGAGATGTTAGGAAATCAATTGATTTATTTAGAAGCAGGAAGCGGTGCAAAAAAAGCAGTTCCGTTAGAAATGGTGCGGTTAATTGCCCAAAATGTCGAGATACCTATAATTGTTGGAGGAGGAATTGTAGATTTGCACGGAATTCAAAACGCTTATAACGCGGGAGCCGATTTAGTGGTTATTGGAACCGCTTTTGAAAACGACAGTCATTTTTTTGAATTATAAAATAAAATCAACCCAAAATAACCAATTCGATTATGATTGATTTTTTTCTGGACAGTTATAAAAACGCCCCATTATGGCATATTGCGCTGGAGTTTTTAGTTTTTATCTGCGGTATTTTGAGTGTGTGGTTTGCAAAAAAAGAAAATATATGGGTATATCCGACAGGTTTGATCGCCACCGTTATTTCGGTTTATCTCTTGTATGTTGCAGGTTATATCGGTGATATGATCATCAATGGATATTTTTCTATAATGAGTATTTATGGTTGGTATGTATGGGCCAAAGGAGGAACGGTAGAAGATAATTTGCCTATAACACGTACAAATACAAACGAAAAAATAATTGGAATAATATTGTTTTTTATAACTGTTTTTGTAGTTTTCGGCATTTATAAATATTTTGATTATGAAATTAGAAATGACAACTATGTCGATATGATTTCATCAGGAATATTTTTTGCTGGAATGTGGTATATGGCGAAGAAAAAGATCGAGAACTGGACGCTTTGGATTATTGGTGATATTATTGTAGTACCTCTCTACGCTTATCGCGGTTTAGGGATGTTATCACTTCAATATTTAATTTTTACAATTTTGGCTATTTCAGCTTATTTAGAATGGAGAAAAATCTTAGACAGCAAAAAACAGCTATCATAAAAATTGCTTTATTTGGTCCTGAAAGTACAGGGAAAACTACCTTAGCAAAACAACTTGCAGAATATTATGATACCGAATGGGTTCCTGAATTTGCACGTGATTATTTGCAGGAAAAATGGGAAGAGAACCAGCACATTTGTGTAGCCGATGATATGCTGCCTATTGCATACGGACAAGTAGCTTTAGAAAATCAAAAGCTCGATTTGTCCCAAAAATATCTTTTTTGCGATACCAACTTAATGGTAACAAAGGTTTTTTCTGAAATGTACTATGGTTTTTGTGATCCGCTTTTAAATGAGGCGGCATTAGAGCATGAATACGATTTATTTTTCCTAACAGACATTGATGTTCCATGGGAAAAGGACGATCTCCGGGATACTGCAGAAGGTAGGGAGACAGTGTTTTCTGTCTTCAAGCAAACGCTTATTGATACTAAAAAACCTTACATAACCCTTTCTGGAGATAAAGAAAGCCGTTTGGCCAAAGCGGTAGTAATTGTCGAGCAATTGTCTGTTGCAAAACAACATGGTTTCTCATCAGAAGATTTCGTTCAGATGTACGAGCATGGAATTCCTTTTGAGAAGATTTTGCAGCAATTGCAAATTTTTAAAAACGGAATAACAAAGTCTAATTTAATTAGCCCAGCTACAACTGCAAATGGTATTCTAAGCTTGTCAGAAGCTGAATTTGAAGAAAAAGCTGTTTTTTTTGATGTCCAAAAATCGAAGATCAAACTTAAAAAATTTGTTCCGGCCTCGGGTGCAGCCAGTAGAATGTTTAAATTTTTAAGTGCTTTTTTGAATGATTTTGATATTCAAAAAGAAACTATAAATGCTTATATCAATAGAAAAAAAGATAGTGATTTATCTATTTTTATTGTAGCGATGGATAAGTTTCCTTTTTTTGAGGCTCTGGATATAGATCTTAGGGAGATTTATCCTGATTTTGAAGTTTTAGACAGAGATTATAAAAATTATTATTTTATAAAAACATTATTGTCTTCAGCTTATTATGACTTTGCCAATAAGCCAAAGGCAGTTTTGCCTTTTCATCAATACAAAACGCATATAGCAAATCCAATCGAAGAACATTTGAATGAATGTGTGCATTATGCAACGTCAAATCAGGTTTCTAATTTGCATTTTACTGTTTCGGAAGCACATCAAAATCTGTTTGAAAATGAAGTTGAGGTTCTTAAAGAAAAAGTGGAAGCAGATTCAGGAATCAAAATAGACATTTCTTATTCCTATCAAAATAAAAGTACAGATTCGATTTGTGTAGATGCTAAAAATAGCCCGATCCGGGATAAGAATAATAGACTAGTTTTCAGACCGGGAGGACATGGAGCTTTAATTGAGAATCTAAATGAACTTGATGCCGATATTATTTTTGTGAAAAATATTGATAATGTAATTCAGAATCATATTGATCAAATTGCTTTGTATAAGAAAGCATTGGCAGGAGTTTTACTTGAAGTTCAACAAAAGGTTTTTGGTTATCTAAATGCAATTGAAAAGCAGGAGATAAAAGAAGAAGGCCTTGAGGAGATCATTGTTTTTTTATTGAAGAAGCTGAATGTTGAATTGAATAGTGATTTTAGTAAATTTACTTTTGAAAATAAAATCAGTAAGATTAAAGATTTGTTAGACAGACCAATTCGTGTTTGCGGGATGGTGAAAAATGAAGGAGAACCGGGCGGTGGACCATTTTGGGTAATGAATGATAAAGGATCGGTTTCACTTCAGATTGTAGAAGCTTCACAAATAGATCTAGCAAATAAAAAGCAACAGGAAATTCTGACTTCGGCAACTCATTTTAACCCTGTTGATTTAGTATGCGGAATTAAAAATTACAAAAATGAAAAGTTTGATTTACTGCAATTTGTAGATCAAAAAACAGGCTTTATTGTAGAAAAAAGTGTTGAAGGAAGAGTAGTGAAAAGTTACGAACTGCCAGGATTGTGGAACGGAGCAATGGCCAATTGGCTGACTATTTTTGTCGCAGTACCATTAATTACTTTTAATCCCGTGAAAACAGTAAACGATTTATTAAAAGCAGCACATCAGCCACAATAATGGATGTCGAAAAAATCATATCAGAGTTAAGTTTCAAAGCAGTACGCAGCAGCGGTGCTGGAGGGCAAAATGTAAACAAAGTATCGTCAAAAGTTGTTTTGACTTTTGATATGAATTTGTCTCAGGCTTTATCTGAAGAAGAAAAACTGCTTTTGCAGAAGAATATCGGAGTCCGTTTAACAACGGAAAATATTCTGATTTTAAATTGTGATGAAGACAGAAGTCAGCTTAAAAACAAAGATATTGTCATAAAACGATTCTTAGAAGTAATTAAAAAAGGATTGCATGTTCCTAAAGTGCGTAAAGCAACTAAGATTCCGAAATCGGTAATTAAAAAACGAATCAAGGATAAAAAGAATGTCTCAGAAATAAAACAATCCAGAAAGAAGCCAAATTTAGATTAAATAGCAACTCTTTAAATTGCAAATTCCAATTATAGCGTTTAGATTTCGTTGTCAAAAATTGGAATTTGGAATTTGAATATTGGATTTTTTAACATTACATTTGCACTGTCTCAAAGGGGTGCTCTAAATAACGAGCTGAGATCATACCCAAAGAACCTGAGCGAGTAATGTCGCTAAGGGAAAGACGACAATTTTAGCGTATACACTATACTTTGTCGTGAAACATTTATTAATTTAACAAAAAGAATAATTCCCCCTTTTATTCGTAATTATTTACGGATGAAAACTATTTTTAAAGGTGCTGAGGTGCTAAGTTACAAAGGTTCTAAGATTCAAAAGTCAAGCAGAACCAAATCTATTTTCTTACTTCTTTTTTCTATTTTCTTTTCTCAATTTTCTTTCGCGCAAGAACAGGATTCTACAAAAGTCAATAAACTTGATGATGTTTTAGTTTCGGCAGTTCGTGTTACGACCAAGACTCCGGTAAGTTTTAGTAATCTCGATAAAAAAGACATTAAATTTAGAAATCTGGGTCAGGATATTCCAATCCTGATGAATTATCTGCCGTCGGTGGTTACTACTTCTGATGCGGGAGGCGGAATAGGGTATACCGGAATCAGGGTGCGTGGTAGCGATGCTACCAGAGTAAACGTAACCATTAACGGAATTCCCTACAATGATGCCGAAAGTCAGGGAACTTTTTGGGTAAATATGCCCGATTTTGCTTCTTCTGTCGAAAGTTTACAGTTGCAGCGAGGTGTTGGAACTTCTACCAATGGTTCTTCTGCTTTTGGAGCCAGTTTGAACATGCTGACCGATAATTATGCTACAAAAGCAAGCGGGGAAATTTCAAGTTCTTACGGAAGTTTCAATTCAAATAAAAATACAGTAAAATTCAGTACGGGTTTGTTAAACGATCATTTTGAGTTGGCCGGACGTTTGTCTACCATTAAATCGGATGGTTATGTGGATCGTGCAAGTTCGGATTTAAAATCGTATTTTCTTCAGGGGACTTATGTTGGTAAAACGACTTTAATTAAGGCTCTGGTTTTTGGAGGAACCGAAAAAACATACCAATCCTGGAATGGTATTGATGCTGAAAAACTAAATTCAGACCGTACTTATAATTCAGCAGGAAAATATAAAGATGAAGCAGGAAACGTTCATTTTTATGATAATGAAACCGATAATTACAAACAAAACCATTATCAATTGCATTGGAGTGAATCAATTTCGGATCAATGGAGCAGCAATCTAGCCGTTCATTATACTAAAGGACAGGGATTTTATGAAAACTTTAAATACAATGAACCAGTGGCGGGTTATGGACCAATTCAGCCTACTAAAATGGTGGAAAATGACCTTGGTGAATTAGTTCCCGGAACCGATTTAATTCGTCAGAAATGGTTGGACAATGATTTTTACGGGACAACTTTTTCAGTAAAATATAAACAAGAAAAACTGGATGTAATCGTAGGTGGTGGTTGGAACAAATATGAAGGTTCTCATTTTGGTAAAGTAATTTGGGCAAGGAATTCTTCTGTAGCCCTGCCAGGAGATCATTACTATGATGATTTTTCAACTAAAACAGATGGGAATATTTTTGCAAAAGCAAATTATCAGTTCACAGAAAAGCTTAGTTTTTATGGCGATTTACAATATAGAAATGTAAAGTATAAGGCCAATGGTAAAGATACAGGATTAGTGGATGACAGCTTTAATTTCTTTAATCCGAAAGCAGGTTTGAATTATGAAATCAACTCAAAAAATGCCCTTTACTTTTCATACGCCAGAGCTAATCGTGAGCCTAACAGAACCGATTATGAAGGCGGGAATGTAAAGCCTGAGAAACTAAATGATTTTGAATTAGGATGGAGATTCAATTCGGATAAATTTCAATTGAATTCAAATGTTTATTACATGGCCTATAAAGATCAGTTAATCTTAACCGGAAGATTGGACGATGTTGGGGCTCCAATTCGTGCTAACACAGATAAAAGCTACCGTTTAGGTTTAGAAGTTGATGCTACAATACAACTTTCTGAAAAGTTTATCCTTAGACCGAATTTTACTTTAAGCAGTAATAAAAATATTGATTTAGCTGTTGAAGGTACACATTACGGAACAACTGATATCGCTTATTCACCATCGGTTATTGCGGGAAATATTATTGTATATAGTCCGATTCAAAGTTTACACATTTCGTTATTACAGAAATATGTAGGTGAGCAATACATGAATAATATTGAATTACGCGCTGCTAAACTGGCGGATTACTTTGTGAACGATTTGAATGTTTCCTATGAAATCAAGCCGAAATCGGTCTTCAAATCGATTTTGATTACAGGTTTGGTCAACAATATTCTGGATAAAAAATATGTTTCAAATGGAGCAATGTGGGATGTTTATCCTTATTACTATCCTCAGGCAGGGATTAATTTCTTAGCGGGATTAACATTGAAATTCTAAGAAAATAAAAAAGCCTGAAAAATTAATTTTTCAGGCTTTTTATTTTAATTGTAAACGTGAATCACAGTTCCGCTTACTTCTACACGATATTGCTTTAAGGGATATTCTTTGCCTCCCAATCCGGTGAATAAACTATACTCCGTTTTATCGCAAGAGCAAACAGCATTTATTCCGTTTAATGTCATGGCGGCACATGAGGTTACAGCTTGATTAGGACAGGCAGCGTCAAATGCATTGTAGTCGCTTCCGGTATTAAAAATAATAATTCCTTTTGCACCATAATTTGCAACAATTACACCATTACTTACAAATTTAAGATTGGAATAGGCAGGCAAATTCATATCGACAGACAGGTTAACAGCATAACTTGGAATGTAAGGGTTTTTATTACTGCGGTTATTATCACTACAAGAGAAAAGCACAGAAACAAAGACAATTAAGTACCAGAATTTTTTCATTATTTTAATAAGAATTAGTGAAACAAAAATAATTTATTTAGATTTGAATTCTATATGATTAACATATAATTATGTACTATTAAAAATAATAGTATATTTGTAATAAGAAATCCCGTCCCGATGGGATTTTTTGTATTTATATAAACGACGAAGTTATGAGTAAAGTATCTTATTATACAGCAGAAGGATTAAAAAAATTAAAAGATGAGTTGGAGCATTTAAAAAGTGTAATGCGTCCAAAGGCATCTCAAGATATAGCGGAAGCAAGAGACAAAGGTGATTTATCTGAAAACGCCGAGTATGATGCCGCAAAAGAAGCACAAGGTCTATTAGAAATGAGAATTGCTAAATTGGAAGAAGTGTATTCTAATGCGAGATTAATTGACGAATCACAACTGGATGTTTCGAAAGCACTGGTTCTTTCTAATGTGAAAATTAAGAATCAAAGCAACGGAATGGAAATGAAATATACGCTTGTTGCCGAAAGTGAAGCAGATTTAAAGACGGGAAAAATTTCTGTAACCTCTCCTATTGGGAAAGGTTTACTAGGAAAGTCTGTTGGAGAAGTAGCTGAAATCACAGTTCCAAATGGAGTTTTGAAATTCGAAATTCTTGAAATTACCAGAGACTAATTTTTTAAGTTTAACTGTTTGATCGTTAAAACGGTTGAACGATGAACCCAATAAACGAACAAACAATGTCAATATTTACCAAAATAGTAAACGGAGAAATTCCTGCTTATAAAATTGCTGAAGACGATAATTATTTGGCTTTTTTAGATGTGAACCCAAATGCGAAAGGACATACGCTTTGTATTCCAAAAAAAGAAATCGACAAGATTTTCGAGATCGAAGATGAGTTGTATTTAGGGCTAATGAAGTTTTCTAAAAAAATTGCAATTGCTTTAGAAAAAACCGTTCCCTGCAAAAGAGTCGGAATGGCGGTTGTTGGTTTAGAAGTACCTCATGCGCATGTACATTTGATTCCGTTAAATGAAATGGATGAAATGCGATTCCAGAATAAGGTTTCACTTTCTAAAGAAGAATTTGAAGCTCTGGCTAAAAGTATTCAGGCAAATCTTTAAATTTAAAGAGCCAGTATAAAATATCGACTCCGTTCGATTTTACATTCAAATCAAATAAAGTGCAGTAAGATTTCCTTACTGCACTTTTTTATTTAGAGAAATCTGGAATGTAGTTCCTTTTCCAATTTCAGAATGTAAAACCTTTATTTTTCCGCCATGATATTCCTCAACGATTCTCTTGGTCAAAGAAAGTCCCAGGCCCCAGCCACGTTTTTTGGTCGTAAAACCGGGTTCGAAAATAGTTTTGAACTGCTTTTTGGAAATTCCCGTTCCGGAGTCTTTTACATTAATTTTTACATGCTGTGAATCTTCTTCAATCTGAAGGTCCAAAGTTCCTTTTCCTTTCATGGCGTCGATCGCGTTTTTAATTAAATTCTCGATCGTCCAGCTGTGCAGCGTTGGATTTATCATGGCCAAAATACTTTGTTGGGGCACATGATAAGAGAAGGTAACTTGTTTTGAAAAACGGGATTGCAGATATTTATAGGTATTCAGCGTTTCGGCAACAATATCCTTCTCTTCCAAAACAGGAACTGATCCAATTTTAGAAAAACGATCTGTAATGGTCTGCAAACGTTCAATGTCTTTTTCGATCTCAAAGGTTATAGACGGATCGATCTCTTCTGTTTTCAAGATCTCAACCCAGCCAATTAGGGATGATAGAGGTGTCCCGATCTGATGTGCTGTTTCTTTTGCCATTCCAGCCCAGAGCTTGTTTTGAGTAGCCATTTTGGTACTCCTGTAAAAGTTATAAATCAAAGCACCAAACAAAAAGATAATCAATAATAAGGCAATGGGGTAATACTTTAACTTGTTGATCAATGCCGAATTTCCATAATACAATTCCTGATGTTTTCCGGGAGCATATTCAATAACGATCGGCTCATTTTCATTTTTTAAATTATTGAGATAGGATAATGTGCTTTTGTCATTTTGAAGAACTTCTTCCGGGACATTTACGGAGCTAATTACCTTATCATACATCGTAAGCATAACAGGAACCGAGGTGTTGTTGTTGATGATTTCCAGCGGTAAATCTAGATCCGTATTTTCATCTGCATTGACAAGTGTCTTTTGTGCATTGGCCCAAAGATTCATTTTCAGGCGTTCTTCGTTTTTAAAGATTTGGAAAAAAGTATAAGTGTTCCAGAGAATCAAAGAAATGATTAAAAAGGAAATAAAAATAATGATCCAACGGGTTGTATTTCTTCTCTCAGAAAAAGACATAAATATTTTTTTGTGGTATAAATATAACGAAATATAAACATTTAATATTTTGTGGAGCGTTAAAGATTTTTTGTTTTTAAGTCTTAAACTATTTCTTTTGATTAAACGATTTTTCTATTTTTGTAGCTACGGAAATGAGATTCCATTAAAAAGAAAAATATGATTAGTATTGATCCAAAAGAAATACCAACGGCAAAATTACAAGGATATTTACAAAGTGCTGTAGGGCCGAGGCCAATTGCATTTGCAAGTACAATCAGTGCTAAGGGAATACCAAATTTGTCGCCTTTTAGTTTCTTTAATGTGTTCAGTGCCAATCCACCAATTTTGGTTTTTTCACCGGCCCGACGTGTACGCGATAATACCATTAAACACACTTTGATAAATGCTGAGGAAACTCGTGAAGTAGTTATTAATGTTGTGAATTACGATTTGGTGCAGCAAACATCACTAGCAAGTACGGAATATGGCGAGGGTGTAAATGAATTTATAAAAGCCGGATTGACGCAAATTCCGTCTGATTTTGTGAAACCTTATCGTGTAAAGGAGTCTCCGGTACAGTTTGAATGTAAAGTGACTCAGATTATTCCGTTAGGAGATCAGGGTGGTGCGGGGAATTTAATTCTTTGTGAAGTGGTTAAGATTCATATTCACGAAGTAATTTTAGATGAAAACGGAGCCATTGATCAGCATAAAATAGATTTGGTTTCGAGACTGGGAAGTAATTGGTACTCCAGATCGAATCAGGGACTTTTTGAAGTGCCTAAACCATTGACAACTTTAGGAGTTGGAGTAGATGTGATTCCGGATTTTATCAAAGAAAGCCCCGTTTTTGACGGAAATGATCTTGGGAAATTAGGAAACATTGAAGCCTTGCCTACCACAGAAGAAGTTAGTATATTTGTGAAAGAAAATTTTTCGGTAAAAGGAGTTTTAAGCTCAGACGATCTCGAAAAAGTACATTTGGAAGCCAAAAAATATCTTAATAAAGATGATATTTCATCGGCCTGGAAAGTACTTTTAGCAAAGCAATAAGAATAGAAACAATAATTAATATAGAAAGAAGATGGAAGTTACAGGAAAAGTAAAAGTGGTGAACCCAGAGCAACAAGTTAGTGCTGCATTCAAAAAAAGAGAGTTGGTTGTTACCACAGATGAGCAGTATCCACAGCATATTTTGATCGAATTTACACAAGATAAATGCGATTTATTAAGTAGCTACAAACAAGGTGAGGCAGTAAAAGTTTCTATCAATTTAAGAGGAAGAGAATGGGTTAATCCACAAGGAGAAACCAGATATTTCAATAGTATTCAAGGTTGGAGAATCGAGAGACTTGCACCGGAAGGTCCTGGACAAACGGCTCCAATGCCAGCTGCAGAAGCTTTTGCACCGGCAACTAATTTGAACGAAGACGAACCGGACGATTTACCGTTCTAAGAGAGTTAATATTTCAATAAAGTAAATTCCAAATTCCAATTCATGAAAGATGTAATTGGGGTTTGGAATTTTGTTTTTAGCCTCGGTTTTTGCCAAAGTTCAAGGCTGTAATGAACTTTAATATTACACAAAACAACCCCAATAATTGTCATTTCTGTAAAGGTTAGATATTTCGGTAACAAAATTTAACTTTAATAAATTTTGTTGCGATGAGAAATAATAGTCAAGATTCCACTTTAGAACG
>NZ_CADCST010000131.1 GCF_902804485.1 Flavobacterium collinsii
AAATATAACCAGAACTATTATTTTAAACAAGAAATATCTCGTTAAATAAAATAGATAAAGCAAAAAAAGTCGGAAGATTTTTCTTCCGACCACTCTTAACTCAAAAGTCTCTTTATAAAATTATATATTTTCTATAAAAAATTATTTACCGATCAATTTCTCAAGCCTCACCATCATTTCATCTTTCTCTTTCAACATACGCTCGTATAACGCAATCTTTTCATCATATAATTGAACAATTTTGTCAATTGGATTAAATGTACAGTGTGGATTAACTGCATTTAATGTTGATGTATCATTACTTGTAAAAGTATTAGAAATAACATTTATCGCCTGCTCTTCATCAAAATTCTGAAAAGCTTCAACAGGAATTTTTAATACCGTTGAAATTTGTTTCAGGAGGTTGTCTTCAATTACATCTTTCTGCTCCAGCATAGAAATTTTCTTTTGGTTCCAGTCTGCGCCCAGATCATAAGCTAATGCTTCCTGCTTGATGTTGAGCATTTCTCTGAAGCGTTTTACGTTTCTCCCTTGATGTATTTTCTGTTCCATAATGCGTATCAATATTTCTAAAAGCTCAAAGATAAAGCGATTTTCATTAAAAAGCCTGAATTTCAAAGATAAAAAAATATCCAGTAAAACATTCTTTTTTGTCAGATATTATGTCTGTTTTTCGAATAGACTATCCTTCTGGAAGAATAGAATCCCCTGCTCTTTGAAAAGTTCTTATAAACAAAAAATCGCAATGATCTAAGTTTAGATTATTGCGATTTTTTCGTGGAGTCGCCGGTTCTTGAACTTCTTATGACATATTTTGTTGTTAATTAATATTTATCTTCATAAATGCCTTAAAAACAATGAAATGTTTATATTTGTTATCACAAAGTATCTATAACAAATTATAACAAAAACGGCAACGAAAACGGCAACTGGTTGTTTTTTTGCCAAAAAGGGCAACGAAAACGGCAACGATTTTGACCTCAAATTCTCCTCAAAATGAAGTACACTTTTAAACTTAAAGAACCCAATTCAGAGAAAGAAACATTAATCCTGTTTACTTGTAGTTTTAAAGAGGAGAATAAAAAGTTCGTTTACTCAACTGGAGAATCTATACTCCCAAAGTATTGGGATAAGGAAAATAAATTCCCGTTCGTTTCGGGGAGTAAAAAGGGAAAAACAGCTGAGACCATCAAACTACAATTAAATCGCTATTCTGATTTGCTTCTTGAAACTTATAGCCTTTATAAAAGAATTGGAGAGACTTTGACTTCAACTATTTTAAAAAAAGTATTCGACGAGGAATTTAAAAAGACAGTTTCTGGAAAGAATGTTTTTTTTGATGCTTTCGATGAATTTATGGCAGAGAAGAAAAAGCAACAAGCATGGGCGAAAGCGACAATTAAGAGGTATGATAATATCAAGAACATACTCAAAAACTTTGAGAAAGTCAGGAAATACAAACTTACTTACAGCAGAATAAACAAAACGTTTCATGATGAGTTTACTTCTTATTGTATGGGAGATTTGAAGCATATCAATAATACTTACGCAAGAAATTTGACTTTGTTTAAGTCCTTTATGTATTGGTCATTTGAAAAGAAATACACATTCAACAATGCATTTATAGGATTTAAGAAAGTTCCAAAAGTTATCACTAATCAAATTGCATTGACTATTGAAGATCTTAACAACTTAATGCAACATAAGTTTAAAACAGAAAGTTTGGAGCGAGTTAGGGATGTTTTTGTTTTTGCTTGTGTTACAGGAATGCGCTTTGGAGAATTGTCTTTAATTTCAAAAAGTAATGTTTCTGAAAAATGTATTATGCTTAAAGAAGATAAAGATGAAACAAAGGAAGCAAGGGAAATACCATTAACAAATATATCGAGATATATTTTGCTGAAATATGACTATAAATTGCCTCTTATTGCGAACCAAAAGCAGAACAAGTATATTAAAGATTGTTTTCAAGAAATGGAGTATAATAACATGGTGCAAAAAGTAACGACGAAAGGAAAAGAGAATATCAAAGAAGATATGTTTTTTTATGATAGAATAAGTACACATACAGCTCGTCGAACATTTATTACCATGATGAAAAGACAGGGTAAAAGCGATAAATTGATTGCATCAATAACGGGACATAATGACATGAAAACTTTGAATCAATACTATCAGGTTAATGATGATGAAAAAAAAGAAGCAATGGATGAAGTTTTCAATGTTGAATTAAAAATGAAAATTGTTTAAAAATGAAAATTATAAAGTTTTATAATAAAATAGAATCAAAAATGAGAGAGAAAATGATTTTCAAAAAAAAATCCGATGAGGATACATTTAAGACGAGTTTTATGATATTCACTATAGTGATGCTTTTTTTGCTTTCATTTTCTTTTTTTGAAAATGAATTTCAAAAATCTGAGGGTATATATAGACTTTTAGCACTTGGAATTGTAATAGCTGCAGCAATTGTGGCTATTTTATATTTTAGACTTTTAATTAATGAGACCGATAGGAAAAACAATAATATTGGAATCAATATAAACGAGGATCTAAATAATGAAAGAACGAATGAATTTGGTGATAAAGTTAATAATGTTGACATACAAAATGATAACATTAGAAATAATGAAAAATATTTTTTTGACACTAATATAGAAAATTCATCAAGTAAAAATATTTTTAGCAATGAAATAATCACTATACTTTCTAAAATAATCAATGAAAATCGTATGCCTGACGAATCAGGAAGAAGTGTATTTGGGATTTCATCTTTTCAAAAAACAAAAAGTAAAACTCAACTGGCTATATTGTTAAATTTAGTTAAAGAAGATTTATTTAAGGATGAATATGCTGGAATAGGAGATAAGAAATTTATCGATGCATTTTTTGATAAAATAGAAGCAGAACCGATAACACATCAATATTTTGGTCAAATTAAAAATGATATAATTATTTTTAAAAGAAAAAAATTTGAGAGTATTAACGAAGATTCCGATTATTATAATTTATACGAAAAATTTAAAGATATTTTAATAGCTAATAATAATTAATTAATACTCAATAATATTTTATTATACTTTATTCTATTTTATAAAGTTCAATAAACTGAATCGAGGGGTAACATTGTATCGAATTTTAAATCGATATGCTATGTTACAAAATCCTTTCGACGCAATTCAATTAGAATTGAAAGAATTAAAAGGTTTGGTTACTCAACTACTTACTAAACCTAAAGAAGACTTATCTAATAAAAGATATACGGTTAAAGAAGCCGCTAAATTTTTTAGTGTAGATACTCAGACAGTTAGAAACCATATTAAAAGAGGCAATATAAAAGCCGAAAAAATAGGTGAGCGAAGAGTTTTAATTGCTCATAATGAACTTTTCGGTTCATTGAATGAAGTAAAATCTCTAAAGTATAAAAGACAAGCATAGAAACTGTGATTTCTAAGCTTGTCTTTTTTTGTTTAATATAAAATCATTTTTTATGGACTCTAAAACAATCAAATTATCAGTACTTGTAAGCATATTTCTTTCACTTGCAATAGTTCAAATTTTCTTCTTGTTTAACTATGAATATAAGCCTCTTCCCTTAGTGCCAGCGTTTTTAGAGGGCTTAAACAGCATTGTGATATGTTTATATGGAAAAGCTATCACGAGAAATTTAGAAAACTAGTAAAAGTAAAAAAGACGTAAAAACACCTCGCTAAAAGCTTTTTACGTCTATGATAATTTTGTAATTGAAGACGATGCAAATTTACGCAAAGTTTTCCATATAAACATATTACAATGGAAAATAAACAGGAAGAACCCAAAGAATTTGTACAGAATATATTTGATATGACAGAAATATATTTAGCCAAAAGATATATTTTTCGATACAATGAAATTGCGCTAGAAATTGAATGTAAAAAAATAAACTCTGGCAAATGGGGAGCACTAAACGAGAATTCGTTATACATCGAGTTACAGAAAAAAGGAATAAAAATTTCTATAAATAATCTCTTAGCAATTTTGCGCAGTGATTTCGTAACAAACTTTAATCCTATAAAAGAATATTTTTTATCACTGCCTAAATGGGATGGAACAGCTCATATCGAGAAATTAGCGAGCTATCTAACAACTCTAGATAAAAAACAATTCGAATATCATTTTGTAAAATGGTGTGTACGAAGTGTGAAATGTGTATTCTTAGACGATTATTTTAACAAGCAGGCTTTTATACTGGTTCACAAAGGACAAAGTAGTGGAAAGTCAACTTTTTGTCGGTTTATGTGCCCTCCTGCATTGGCAAATTATATAGCTGAAGATATTAGTAGTGACAAAGATGCTAGAATCCTATTAGCTAAAAACTTTCTTCTAAATCTAGATGAATTAGCGGTTTTAAGTCGAAAAGAAATAAATCAACTAAAATCATATTTCTCGAAAACACATATTAACGAAAGACTTCCTTATGACCGTAAAAACAGCATCTTATCACGAGTATGCTCGTTTATTGGTTCAACCAATATGGCAACATTTTTAAACGATGAAACTGGGAGTGTTCGCTGGCTCTGTTTTGAACTCATAAAGCCAATAAACTTTGCCTATAAAACAGAAGTTGACATAAATGCTGTTTGGGCACAAGCATATGCCTTGGCAATGAGTGATTTTGATTGTGAACTCACATTTCAAGATGTTCAAGAGAATGAAAAGAGAAATTCCAAATACACAACATTGTCGGTAGAATATGAAATTATTAGTAAATATTTTTTAATTCCAGAAAAGAGTTCAGAAGAACAGTTCATGACTTCAAGCGATATTATGCACTATTTGTCTATAAAGTACCAGCGTTTAAATCATATTAACATTGGTAAAGCTATGATTTCTTTAGGCTTTGAGCGTATTAAGGATAAGGAAAGACGTGTCTATGGATACACGGTTTCGGTTTTACCATTATTTCCAACAAACTAAAAGAAATTGAAAAATTTGGTTTCTTCTTACCTACTTACCCAAACTATTGAGAACACCTTAAATCATTGATACTTTCTTGGGTAACTTAAAATATAGATGTTCTTACCTAAAGTTACCCATCTTACCCAAACAATATAAGTTGAATATAATCAAAGATTTATGAGTTTTACGGGTAAGATGGGTAGGAAGGAAACAGATAGAAAAATACCTTACCCTCCTTGTTATTACTGGGCTGGGTAAGCAGGTAAGATGAAATAGCAAAAAACAGTTTAGATTTTTTGCTTATGAAAAGAAAAAGACAAACTAAAATCAGTTTAACTCATCAAAACTAAAACTATGAATACTATCCAGGCAAAAGAAATATCAATAGAAAAAGTTCTTCAAAATTTAGGCTGTGAGCCGACAAAATCTAATGAAAATGAATCTTGGTATCTAAGTCCGTTTAGGATTGAGAAAACAGCTTCTTTCAAGTTAAATAGAAAGATTAATAGATGGTTTGACCATGGCGAACAAAAAGGAGGTAATGTAATCGACTTTGTAATTGAAAAATTCGGATTTAATGTTACCGAAGCTTTGAGTTATTTAGAAAAATTTGATTCATTTTTTTCTTTTCAAAAGCAAGTTTTTGAGACTCCATCAAAAGAGGGAAATAATGAGAATCAAATCGAAAAAATAAGCCCAATTCAACATTTAGCATTAATTCTATATCTGAAAAGTAGAGGGATTTCAAAGTTTCAAAACGTAGAGAATTTAAGAGAAGTTCATTACACTGTTAATGACAAAAAATATTTCGGGATAGGGTTTAAAAATAAAAGCGGTGGATTTGAGATTCGCTCAAAGTATGCGAAAATCTGTTTAGGCAAAAAAGACATCACTATTATTTCAAACCAATCTCAAATACTGAGAATACTGGAAGGTTTTTTCGATTACCTCTCATTTAGTCAAATCAGCGATAATAGAAAGCTGGCAAAATCTGATTATCTCATTTTAAATTCTGTCGCATTGATTACTAAAAATTTATCGGTTTTGGAAAACTACCAAACAATTGAATTGTATTTAGATAATGACGCAACAGGAAATAAATACACTGAAATTATCAAAGAAGCTTTTCCAAATTCAATTGATTATAGACGGATGTTCAAGGGCTATAAAGACTTAAATGAGTGGTTTTCGATATGTGAATTAGAGGTTCTCTAAACGTCCAAATGATCGAGGATGTGTCATTGTGGTCACAAATTGCTACGCATTTGCACCACAACGACAATCTCGTTTTGCGCCCGATGGTTGCAAAAAAGAAAACTCAATATTCAATCTAAATCCTTAAAAATGAAAGATCAATTAATCAAATTTAGAGTTACAAAAATTGAAAGTTTAATCATTAAAAAGAAAGCTTCAAACTCTGGAGTTTCTGTTTCTGAATTAATGAGAGGGATTGCATTAGGATATAAATTATCAGCCAAATTAACTCCTGAAGAAATAGAATGTTATCAAATATTATCAAAATACGCTGATAATTTCCGGCGAATTTCAAACCTATTTAAACTCGGAGATATGACAGGGGTAAAACAAGAATCCTTAGCAACAAGCAAATTAATTAGGGAACACTTATTAAAATTAAAATGACATGATTGGATTGGCAACCTCTTGTAATGGTGGTGGAGCATTGGCTAATTACGTGCTTGACGAAAATAAAGGATATGAGCTTGACAGAAATTTGCTTTGTTCTTCATCGCCAAAAGAAATGGTGGAGGAAATGAAAATGATTCAGGATTTAAACCAAAGAGCAACTAATAAAACTTTTAGTTTGGTATTGTCTCCACACTCAGAGGACGGGAAGACATTGTCTGACGAACAATTAAAAACAATAACTCGATCCTATTTAAATAAACTCGGAATCGATACAGAAAAACAGCAGTATGTAGCCTTTGTTCACACTGAAAAAAAAGCCAAGCACGTGCATATAATAGCCAACAGGGTGATGCCTAACGGGAAATTAATTTCAGACAATCACATCGGCAAAAAAGCACAATGGATAGCACATCATTTGGCAAAAGAGCACCAATTAATTTCGGCGAAAGAAAGAATGTTTGAGAATGTTAAAAACATCGAAAAAGGTACTGATAGTTTAAAAACAGAAATCTATAAAAAACATCAGGAAGTTTTAAATCAAAATCCTCAAAGCTTTCAAGATTATATTAAGCAAATGGATTTGAAAGGATTAGAAGTAAAACCCACTATCACTAAACAAGGCACGATTCAAGGTTTCAGGATTCTAGATAAGGAAACGAAAAATGATTTTAAAGCGAGCGAAATCCATCGTTCTATGTCTGGCAGTAATTTAATCAAAAATGGATTAAAGAACGACTTAAATTATAATCTAGATACTACTCTGAAACGTGTGCAGAGCAAGCAGATATCAAAAAGCCATTGCAATAAAAACTTAGGCAATACAATTCCTAAAGAAATTAAAAACCAAGTAAATCAATTAAGCAGAAATGAAACTAAATCAGTTGCTCAGGTATTAGGAAAGCAAAAAATAACACAACAGGAATTTAAATACCTGAAAACAGTTCTTAAACCAATGGCAGAAATTGAACTAAAAAATACTGAAGAAGAACGTTTAGACTCAATTTCAAAAGACATTGAATACGCAAGAAGCCTTCAAAAACTTGAAGATTCACAAATAGTAAAACCAAACAATAATTTAAAACTAGAACAAGACTACGGAATATGAGTAAAAACGCTAACACAGAAATCATGATTGAGATCATGTCAGATAATACAGAAAAGTTGCAAAAAATCACTAAAGAACAAGTGAATTTGGTTCAGGAGTTCTCTAGTGCTGTAGATAGAGCCTCAAAATTGGAGATAGAACCCAGAACAGAGCGGTTACAAGAAATAATCGCTCATTGGAATCAGCTGTTTACAGTACAAAAAAATCAAATTCAAGAGTTGCAAAATAATCAGAATAATGAAAATAAAAAGCAAAAATTAGGAACATACCTTTTATTGATTTTGACAGTAATCTTACTGCTTTCAGTACTGCTAATATTAATATTTAAAAGAATATAATTATGAGTCATGGACCAACCGTTGGAGAAATGAATACTGAAATTGGTATTCTTCTCCGTATTTTAAAATTCATCTTACTTTTTACTATAATATCAACAGTAATACTTTTAGAAACTCATCTGCTTGTGTTTTCCGTAACTAATTTGTTTGTTGATTCTTATGATTTTCAGTTAAAAGAATTAAAAGGGCACTACATTCAAAATGGGTATAACAACTTTTTGTATCTATTTTCAAAATTCATAGCTAGTAAGATGCCATATTGGGCAAACTTTGGATCGATTTCCCTTATTATTTCGGTAGTTTATGTTTCATTTTATCATGCTAAACAAAAGCGATTCCCTAGAGTAATTATCAGTACAATAATTAACAATATTCTTATAGTTTTATTAACTGCCTTGTTAGGAAAATTATTAAGTGCTCTTATCGGAGATTTTGGGGCAATAATCTCTATAACTCCTATTTTTTATGCGATTTATCTATTAAAGTTTAAGAATAGAATTAAGCCAAATCAAACCGAAAAATTCAATAAGGTTAAAGAAAAGTCCAAAAAAGAAGACGGCTTCACTTTTAAAACAAATAAGGGCGAAATAAGCTTAGATAACCCATATAGAGGTATCTATATTCAAGGTGGAGCTGGTTCAGGGAAATCAGCAAGTATTTTCGAACCTATTATTCAGCAGATTGGAGAAAAAGGATTTACAGGGGTACTATACGATTTCAAAAGTCCTGAACTTACCGAAAAAATTTTCTTGAGCTATGAGAACTCAAATATTAAAGTCAAGAATATTGATTTTAAGCATCCTTTACTGAGTGACAGGGTAAATCCTATTCATCCAATGTATTTGACCAAAGCGGCTATTGCAAATGAGTATAGTCAGGTTATCATTAATAACCTTCTACCTGAATCTATAAAGAAAATGGATTTTTGGTTAAGTAGTGCTAAAAACATTTTAGCATCTGTCATTTGGTGGTTGAGACAAAAGCATCCTGATATATGCACATTGCCACATGTGATATCATTTATAGTACAAACACCAATTGATGTTTTAGTTCAAAATATATCTGAAGATTATGAAGCTGGGGGTATGATAGCTTCATTACGAGAATCTATTGATAGAGGTTCGGAGCGTACAGTTGCAGGAATGCTTTCAACTCTTCAAAATGCTTTGTCGGTTCTTAATACTCCTGATATCTTTTGGATTCTCTCGAGTAACGATATTGATTTGCATTTAAACAATCCTGAAAAACCTCAATTCCTTTGTCTTGGGAACGATTCTACATTGCCGAATGTTTACACTCCTGCGATTTCCCTTATCATTTCTGTCGCACTTAAGCAGATGAATGAACCTGATCAACAAAAATCAGTTGTATTGCTAGACGAGGCGCCAACGGTCTTCATTCCAAATATTGAACAAATACCCGCTACCGCAAGAAGTAATAAAATTGCTACAATATTCGGAGTGCAAGATTATAGCCAATTATCGGATAAATACAGTGAAGAAAAAGCCCAAGTAATTATTTCAAACCTAGGAAATCAATTTTTCGGTAGGTCTGTTAGTGGTAAATCTTCTGAAATGGTTCAAAATCTATTTAGTAAGAAAGATGAAGTATTTACATCTAAAAGCATAGGTGATGGTACAAGTGGCAAATTCGTTCATTTGGGGAGCAATACCAGTTCAGGAACTAGCGAAAACATACAGGAGCGAAACCGAGTGAAGATTAGCGACATAGTCAATTTGGCACAAGGAGAATTTTATGGAATCATAGCGGAGGGTAGCCCTCGCGAATTTCTGAAGACAAAATTCAATCAATGCGAAATCAAAGGTAGCAACTACATCAATCAAAAAATCCCGATAAGTGAAAGCATGATGCAAGAGAATTACTTTAAAATCATTGCAGAATGCAAAGAAATTATATCAAGCTAAAAAATAAGTATTCAAATCAATTTATAAATTAAAATCAATTACAAATGAAAAAAACTAAATTATTTCTTGGGGTATTATTACTAACCGCTCTTACGAAAGGCTATTCCCAAACAATCTACAAAAATGCTTTTGGAGTTAGTGCTGGTGCTACTCAAGATGGATACGGTGTTATGATAAGCCATAATTACTTTATTAACGATAGAAATTCAATTTCGGCTTCTATTCTTGCAACCGATGCTAAATACAAAATTGGAGATGATAGAATCGGCTATAACGATATTACTTTAAGTCTCGGTTATTCACTTCCTTTCTATCTTACTCAAAACAAAAAATTCGGGATTGTCTTCGGGAGCGGTGTAGTACTTGGCTACGAAATAGTCAACGATAATAAAGACATGAATCTAAGCAATGGCAGTTTGATCTTGGACGAATCAAAATTCCTTTACGGAGGATTTGCTGGATTAGACTTTGACTACCTTATTAATGATAGAACAACGCTTTTCATAAAAGTAAACGAGTATTATCATGCTAATTCAGATTTAGGAAAATTTGTTCCGTTTGCAGGAATTGGATTTAGATATTATACCAATTAAATAGATTAATTAAACAATATAATTATATATAATAAAGATGAAAAAAAATATTAGAAAAATCGGAATCTTAATGATAACATTTTCGTTAATGGCTTGTACCAAAGAAGTAGATGTTTTAGAGCCAAAACTTGCAGGCTCTTACAAAATTAAATCAATTATAACAGATTTGCCTGTTGATTTAGACAACGATGGAGTTGCTAATACAGATATGAGTAAAGAAAAAGACCGCGGATATTGTCGTTTTGATGATACTTTTTCATTTAATAACGGTAAAGGGATATGGGCGGATGGTTTCGATATATGTAGTAATGCCTTAGAGCCTTCCGACGATTATTTTAATTACATTTTTGACAAGACAAAGAAAACTATTTCTATGGAAATTTTTCCCGATAAAGGACAAAAAGAACCTGAGCGTTTAGAACTTACAGATGTTTTTGTCAGCTACAGGGACGGAAAACAAGCACTTAAATTTAGTTTCTACGACGAACGTTATACTAACAGAATAGTAACGTACTATCTTGAATCTGAATAAACGGGATAATTAATAAATATGCTTTTTCAGTTAAATTCTTTTAATTGAAAAAGCATATTGAGTTATTGCACCATACAAAATTGGCTTTTTACAACTAAAAGGATAGTAAGTCGCTTTTTTTTTAATAAATCAGATTATCATTAAAATTAATTATGAGTCGTTCTTATATAAAAAATAAAATAGTTGGTTATACCAAAAAGGAAACCGAAAAGCGTGATAAAACCATTGCAAACAAGCGATTCCGCAGATTAGTAAAGGTTAGATTAGCAAAAAGAGACGATGTATTACCTCTGATTAAAGAAGTCTCGAATATTTACCTGTTTGATAAAGATGGAAAGCATTACTATGCTAAAATGACAAAACGGGAAATGAGAAAATAAATTAACTTTAAAAGAAATGTCTAAATGAATAACGAGAAACTATTTAAGGAAAGTATCAAATTTATAAATGAAAATCCTAACTGTTTATCTAATCAAATTCCACAGTATTTAATTGAGTATTGGACTACCGATAATTTTAATAATGAAGATTTAAAAGCAACTGAACAATGGAGTGTTTTTATGCATATACTCATATTTAAAAAAGAACTTGGTGTGGAGTTTAGTATCGCAATAGATGAATTTGAAATGCTAAGATTTCACTGGCAAGCCATGTTATTTGCTATTTCAAAAGATAATCCAACCGAATTAATAATCCAACCTTTTAAAATTTTTGATATAGAAAATTGGGGAAATATTGAAATAGAATAACAATAAAAGCTTTTAAAAATGGGAAAATCGTATAAACTTGATTGTGTGAGATTGATAAATTATTGTAACGAGATATTCACTGATTCGCATTTTGAAAAAATTACTAGCATTGGTCAAGAAAAAAAACATCTTTATTTGACGGGAAGCAAAAAATTAAACATGGAACAGTGTTTAAAAATTGTGAATTATCTACATATTTTAGGGAAAGAACTTTTAGCAATAAAACTATAGCAAAAGATTAAACTCAATAAAAATGGTCTTATCTAAGACGATTTTATGTAAATTAATATTATTCTTTTGATTTTAAAACATTAAGATATGAAAAGAAAAATGAGAAATGTCCATCCAGGGGCAATTTTGAAGATGGAACTTGTTGAGGGTAGAAAATTAAGGGTTAGTAAAATTGCTAAACTACTTAATACAACTCGTTCTAACATGTATAATATAATTAATGGGCATGCTTCTATAACTCCAAATATGGCTTTGCGTCTTGAAACTGTTTTTAGCGGTTCAGGAGATTTTTTTATGCGCTTACAGGCTACTTATGATTTAGAAGAAGCTAAAAAGAGTTCCGTTTAAATCCCCCTCACATAAATAAGTATGAGTTGTGGAAATTTTTTACGCTGAATCTATGGAAAGAATTGTTCACATGGAAAAAATAACGTGAAAACCTATTCCGGATCTTTTCTTCAGATGTACAAAATAACGTTAAAACGAGAACCAGGAACGAGCTTCAGAAAGGCAAAATAACGTGAAAACACAAATGATTACTAAGTTTATAGCCTAACTTCGTCAAGCTGTTGTTGGGAAATCAGTTATTTTAGTTATATTCAACGCACAATAATGATGGTAAAATTGGAGCACTTTTAAGTATATCTAAAATCGGATTATTTTCAGTGTTCTCCATGCTTTTAAATTGTAATAAATTAACAGCTAGGTTGTTAACTGCTAGAATTATTCCCTCATTTTTATTGATTCCTTTTATTCTTTCGTCAAAATCCATTATTTCCCAATCCGTTGCGGGGTAATCTTCTTCAAAATAGTTTAAATAATTCTTCTTAAGTTCTTCAATATCATTAAATTCTGCAATGTCAATTTTGTTTTGACAAAATGTTTTTTCAGAATCAATATTTTGAAAATATAATTTAAATGTTTTCATTTTGGTGTTATTTAGGTTTTGGTCATGCCCGTGAATCGGTCTTACGAAATTATTTGCGTGATATTGGAGGAATGTTGCCGAAAGACTACGGAGAAGATTACACGCTTATATTTTAGAAAAACCTCCAAAAAGTTTTGATTTGGAGGTTAGTTTTTTATTTTTTACTTGGAATTACTAATTCATACAATTCGTTTACTAAAACATGTATGTTTGTATAAGCTGATAAATTGTACACTTTTTTACCTTCTTCAACTTCGCCTGTAAATTGTTCAACAATCCAAGCACTATTAGCTAGTCCAGTTTGCATGTTTGGCTCTAGTAGTTTAAATATGTTTGATGCTTTTTCGTAATCCGGAATATACTTCTGTTTTTTAATTTGTGAGATCACATCATCACATTTTTTAAAAGGTTTTGAGGTTTTTTCAAAATGTAATAAGACAAAATATTCGAAACTAGGAATTGTAAAGGCAATCTGCACTTCAGGATTGGAATTTCGTGCATTTTCGAAAGCATCTGCTATGTTCGCGTGGCCATCCTTATCAAATACAACCCAAATAAAGTTGTATGGATTTTTATCTCGTTTAGCAACTTTGATTTTTTCTTTAGCATTTTTTATTAGACCAACAGGTGAATTGTCTTTTGGTTTATATATCTTCACGTCAATCGAACTAAACTGTCTTCTATACTTTTCCTGCGTAATAAGCCCTTGGAAATAATTTTCTTCGGTCTCGCCCTCACATAAGATTAGACCTCTTTTGCTAAAGCTTACCTCTTTTCTTTTCCCTCTAAAAGTACCTCTTGATGCCATTAGTATTGGAAATTTAATTCATTTTCATTTATTACAGGTGTAGCACCAAATCTTCCACTCATATAGTATTTTTCAAATGGTGCGTTTGCTCTAATGCCTGGAATATCTGAAACAGAATAATAGCTACTATTACCTTCGTATTCCTTTTCTGCAAACCATATTTGATCTCTGCGAAATATTTCTCCATCAAGTAAAGAAACATCATGAGATGCAAAAATAAGCTGTGCATTTTTTGGATTGTTTTTTTTACAATGAAAAAGTTTAATTAATGCCCTTGTAAGTTTTGGGTGCAAACTTTTGTCAAGTTCATCTAGTACTAAAACTTGTCCATCTGCTAAAGCTTCTAGAATTAAGCCCCCAACAGCAAGTAGTTTTATTGTACCTGTAGACTCTTCAACTAGCTTCATTTCAACCTTATCGATCTCTGTTTGGTTGTCATATTTTTTATGAATGGTTCTAATTCGGTATTTATATCTTTCAATTAATTCATCTTTTTCTTCCTCAGACATTTCTTTTGGTAAAGTAGATCGTTTGATATCTTCTTCTTTTATAGTAATTTCTTCGATTCCTGTGTCAGCCACTCGCATTAACTTATTCATATTTTCGTTAAAGAAAGGAATATTATTTTTCCCTAATTTTTGTGAGAAATTTTGAATTAGTGCGTTGTCGTAGTCTGTATCTTGTATTGTCGAGATGAAAATATATTCTGCAAAGAAGTTGTAAGCTGTTTTTAGTTGTTCATTTTTTTCAGTGCCTATTTTAGATAAGAAAAGTTGATTTGGATATAATAAATCTTCAATTTCTTTTTTTCTACCTGTTAAATATTCACCATACTTAATTTTTTTTCCAATTTTACGGTCAAACAAAGTAGCACGTTGGCCTTTAGGATAGAATTTAAGACTTTCGTATATAACTTCTTTTTTTGTATAGCCAATTGCATAAACATATCTAATATTATCTTTAGCGATAAAATCTAGAGAAAACTCTATCGGTTCATTTTCTCCATTTTTATTAAACAAAAAGGGTTCGAATGGTGAAATTTCAGTCTTTGCTTTGAAATTTGCAGATTCAGAAACCATGTATTGTAATGCTTTGAACGCCGTTAGCAAATTACTTTTTCCAGAAGCATTTCTTCCATATATAATAGCAGATCCTAAAACGTTAAAATCTGAGACATTAAGTAGATTTTCTTCGAGCTCGGAAACGTTATTTGCTGCAAGCATCGAAAAGCTTTGCCAATCTGAGATTGAACGAAAGTTTTTAAGTTTAAATTCTAGTATCATTTTCGGGAATTTATACGGTTTTTGTAAAAATTTTACAATTATTGGGTAAATATAGATAAAAAAATAAAATTCAGTTTCAAACGAAAGATAATTTTAACTTTTAGTAGAGATAAATTTAATTAAAATGATCTTTAAGTCTGAACGAATCCATTATTGCATATAACATAAAAAAAAAGTCATTAGCAGGTATTAAACGGCAACGAAAACGGAAACTAGAAATAAAAAACCCTGTTTGTCAAGTGATTACAGGGTTTTTTGTGGAGTCGCCGGGAATCGAACCCGGGTCCAAACAAGCAACTAAAGAGCTTTCTACACGTTTATTCCCTGATTGGATTTTCGATGTTAAGCCAGGTCAGGAACAACCACTCAACACTTATCTTCTTAATTTCAATCTCCACCCGAAGCTCATGGAAATCTAGGTTTATTTTTACGGTTCCCCTGTACTGACCGCCACAAACCAAGGCTTTCAAGGAGAATCCAGCTTTCCTACCTGGTAGGAACGTGGCGCAATCGTACTATAATTCGGATTATGCAGCTAAAGCGTAGTTATTTTCGCCGTGTAAAATTGTAAGATCTTATATTTACGAGCAAGGTCTCAATGCTCGACGTGCTTACTTTTCAATTCGACTTGCTGTCAAAACCAGTCGACCCCAAAAATGAGTTTGCAAATTTATACTATTTGAAGTTAGTTTTGTAATAAATCTTTCAGAAAATTGTATTGTTCAATTTAGTCGAAAATCGAAAGTTGTAAAGTTTTTAAAGTCAGATACTTACTTTTTGTTGCTTCTTTTTGTTTTCGCACAATTGATGCAGTTTAAAAAAGATCAAAGCCAATATTGATAACTGCTTTAGGACTTTACGACTTTTGGCTTTGAACTATTATATTATTCTTCATCCTTGAAATTAAACGGATAATCACCAAAAATTGGCGCCAGTTTACGAACAGCATACGTATTTCGGGTCATTTTATTTGATAAAGCAATAATCGTAACATGCTCTTTCATTAACGGAATGTATGATGAGGTATTACCGTGCCACCAACCGTTGTGGAAATAATAGTTTTGCCCTGTTTCCCAATTGATCATTCGGATTCCTAAACCATAATTTTTGGTTCCCTTACGCTCATTACTGTAACCGGTATAAACTTGTTTAAGTAATTCGGGTTTTAGAAAGTCAGGTGAATTTCTGGCGCGGTCAAACTTTAAAAGATCTCGTACCGTTGAAAAGATATTTTTATCCCCATAAACATTATCCAGATAATCAAAACCAATTTCTACACCATTACCTTTATAAGAAGGAACAATTTTTTTTCTGTCCTTATCATCGTCAAAAACATAGGTGTGTTTCATTCCCAGAGGTTTAAAAATCATTTGGTGCATGGCTTCTTTATATGTTAAGCCCGTAATTTTTTCAATAATTAAAGCTAGCATTGCATAGTTGGTATTGCAATAGCTAAAACGTGTTCCGGTTCGAGATTCTAAACCAATATTTTTGGTAGCCAGAATATCCAGGATATCTTTATTGGTAAGCTGATTGTGCCTGTCCCATACTGATTTGTCCCGGTCTGTGAAATAGGCATAATTGCGCATTCCACTACGATGGTTAAGCAACATTCTTATCGTACATTCTTCGTACGGAAAGGTTTTTAGAATTGTATTTACTTTTTGATCTAAATCGATCTTACCTGCATTTACAAGTTTTAAAACAGCAGTAGCAGTTAAAACTTTACTCACAGAAGCAATTTGAACAGGAGTTTCTGCAGTTATTTTAGTGCCTTCGTTTTTATTCGAAAATCCGTTATATCTTTCAAAAATAATCTGACCGTTTCTGGCTACTAAAAAACTCCCGTTCATACTATTGTTGGGCCAGTTTTTGTTGTAAAAGTGATTTATTCTTCCGGTTACTGAATTTATATAGGCTTGTGAAATTCTTTTTTCCGGGCCTAATGGTTTCATTTTGGGTAAAGTATCTTCTATCGTTGATGCAGTATCTGCGGTTGTTTTTTTATCTTTTCCACAAGAACTTAAAACTAATATTAGAAAAAGTATTTGTGGTATATTTGTTTTTTTAAGGAAGCTCATTTTCATCATTCTTTAAAAACAAATATATAGAATTCAATATTTATGTTTTACCGTTTGGGGATACTTCAAAAGGCTTGTTTAACAAAAAATTAAGATTTTGTTTAATTAATTGATTGTTTGTCAGCTTTTAACGGTTTTTAAATATTCTAAATTGTAATTCTGAATGAAAACTTTAACTAAATTTGTTATATTTGAAACAAATAAGATGTAAAAAGTTATATTAATAATTATTTTAAACGCATTTAAATGAAATTTGGAATCATAAAAGAAAGAAAAAACCCGCCGGATCGCAGAGTTGTTTTTGCTCCTAATGAACTTACAAGGCTTAAACAGCTTTATCATGAAGCGGTAGTTGAGGTAGAGAGTTCCGATATCAGGATTTTTTCGGATATACAATACAAAAGTATGGGAATCACTGTTACCGAAGATGTTTCGGACTGTGATGTGTTATTTGGTGTAAAAGAGGTTCCGGTTGAGAATTTGATTCCTAATAAAGCCTATTTCTTTTTTTCGCATACGATTAAAAAACAGCCTTATAATCGAAAATTGCTACAGGCTATTTTAGAGAAAAATATTGATTTATACGACCATGAAACTATTGTGGATGCTAACAATCGACGCTTAATTGGTTTTGGAAAGTATGCTGGAATGGTGGGAGTTTACAACGGAATTCGTGCTTTTGGAATAAAGTTTGAATTGTTTAAATTGCCAAAAGCAGAAACTCTGGATGGAAAAGAGGCTTTGATCAAACAGTTAAAACGTATTACTATGCCGGCTCTAAAATTTGTCATTACCGGGACCGGAAAAGTCGGGAGTGGTGCTAAAGAAATTTTGGACGCTATAAAAATAAAAGAAATTACGGTTGACAATTATTTGACTAAAAAGTATGCGCAAGCCGTTTATGTACAGTTGGATGTTTTAGAATATAATAAACGTATTGATGGTCAGGTTGTTGATTTTAAAGATTTCGTAGCAAATCCAGAGGAATATGTTTCTGATTTTGAAAAATTTACTAAAGTGACAGATATCTATTTTGCCGGTCATTTTTATGCTTCTGGTGCTCCAATGATTTTAACGCGTGAGATGTTGAATGCAAGTGATTGCAAGCTAAAAGTGGTTGCCGATATTTCCTGTGATGTTAATGGTCCAATTGCTTGTACCGTGCGATCCTCGACCATTGCGGAGCCTTTATATGGCTATTTTCCTTTGGAAGATAAAGAAGTAGATGTATTTCATCCGGCGGCGGTAGTGGTAATGGCTGTTGATAATTTACCATGTGAAATTCCAAAAGATGCCAGTGAAGGTTTTGGAGAGCAATTTATGGAGCATGTGATTCCGGCCTTCTTCAACGGAGATAAAGATGGAATTTTAAAACGCGCTAAAATAACGGAGAACGGGAAACTAACAGAAAGGTTTAGTTACCTGCAGGATTATGTAGACGGAAAGTAATTATTAATTGTGAATTATAAATTGTTAATTGTTTCAATTTTTGAATTCCAATTTTATATACAAGAAAAAAGAGCTTTCTAATAATTTTAGAAAGCTCTTTTTTATGATGTAAGGTTAAGGTAATTTATAATTAACCATTTATAATTAATTACACCATCTCCTCCGGTTTCACCCAGGCATCAAAATCTTCAGGGCTTACGTAGCCTAAACGAACGGCTTCGTCTTTAAGAGTAGTTCCGTTTTTGTGGGCTGTCTGTGCAATTTCGGCAGCTTTATAATAGCCAATTTTTGTGTTTAAGGCGGTAACCAGCATCAACGAGTTGTCGACTAGTTCCTTAATGCGTTTATAGTTTGGTTCGATTCCTTTTGCGCAATGTTCGTCAAACGAGATACAGGCATCTCCTAATAATCGTGCAGATTGCAGGAAGTTTGCGGCCATAACCGGTTTGAAGACATTCAGTTCATAATGTCCCTGCATTCCGCCAACTGCAATTGCCATGTCGTTTCCGATTACCTGTGCACAAACCATTGTTAATGCTTCGCATTGGGTTGGGTTTACTTTTCCTGGCATGATAGACGATCCCGGTTCGTTTTCCGGAATGTGAATTTCGCCAATTCCTGAACGAGGTCCTGAAGCTAGCATTCTCACATCATTTGCGATTTTGTTTAGGGAAACGGCTAGTTGTTTTAAGGCTCCATGGGTTTCTACAATAGCGTCGTGTGCCGCCAGGGCTTCAAATTTGTTTTCGGCCGTCACAAAAGGATGATTGGTAAATTTTGCAATATACTCGGCTACTTTTACATCGTACCCTTTTGGAGTATTTAATCCGGTGCCTACTGCAGTTCCCCCCAAAGCGATTTCGGATAAATGGGCGAGTGTATTTTTAAGCGCTTTTAATCCAAAAGACAATTGAGCGGCGTATCCTGAAATTTCCTGTCCAAGTGTTAATGGAGTGGCATCCATAAGGTGGGTACGGCCAATTTTTACTACGTCCTTAAATTCGGTTGCTTTTGCAACTAATGTGGCATGAAGTTTTTCGACTCCCGGAATGGTGGTTTCAATTACCATTTTGTAAGCTGCAATGTGCATGGCTGTAGGGAAGGTATCGTTGGAAGATTGTGATTTGTTTACGTCGTCATTGGCTTTAATAAATGGTTCACCTTCTCCAATATTGAATCCTTTTAAGACTTGTGCGCGATTGGCTATTACCTCGTTGACATTCATGTTGCTTTGTGTTCCTGAACCGGTTTGCCAGATCACAAGAGGGAATTCGTCATTTAACTGCCCTGCTAAAATCTCGTCGCAAACAGCTGCGATGGCATCTCTTTTTTCGAAAGGTAAAACGCCTAAGTCGGCATTAGCATAAGCGGCTGCTTTTTTTAGATAAGCAAAGCCTTCAATGATTTCCTGCGGCATTGACCCGGATGCTCCAATTTTAAAGTTATTTCTTGAACGTTCTGTTTGTGCTCCCCAATACTTATCGGCAGGGACCTGCACTTCGCCCATCGTGTCTTTTTCTATTCTGTATTTCATTATGTGGTATGTAAAAAGTTATTTGTAAAATGTGAAATGTTGTTTGTAATATGTAAAATGTTGTTTGTAATATGTAAAATGTTTGCTGAAAACTGAAATTTCTTATGAAAATGAATGAACTAGCCCTGATGGCAGTGGCATCCTTTTGTGCCGGGGTTCGGCACAAAAGATAGAGCGGACAGCAGGAATTAGCTTCTGAAAACTCTCATGTTCTTGTGCTTGAGATTGTTCAGTAAAATGGCGGTTATCCATAAGAAAAAAAGCTTATTTAAAATGAGTATAAATATAAGCATAAATGTTATTTCCCGAAAATTGATTTGGATTTTATTGCTAAGGAAAAATATAAGGCTTACATTTGTCCTTACATTCAAAAATTCCGGAAAACATGTTTGAATTTTCACAGTACTTAGGTTTTTTACTTTTCTTGACCATACTAACTATAGGGTTTTGGTTGATGTTTTTCTTAGTAGGTTTCGTATCTTATTGGGTTACGGGTGCTAGCTGGGAAATGTTCAAAGAGAAAAGAGCAAAGAAGAAACAAGAACAATCGATTTAATTTTAAGTTGATTTCATAAAAAAGGACCCGTTTTTACGAGTCCTTTTTTTTATGCTATAAAATGAAATTCCAAAATCCAAATCCAAATTCCAATTAAGTTTTACAAAATTGGAATTTGGATTTTTTCAGTTTAGATTTTAATCTAGATGTTATCCAGGGAATTCTCCACCGCCGTCACCATCATTTTTAGGTGCTCCCGGTTTTTCTCTGTCGCTTTTCGGTTTGTTGAAACGGTAGGTAAACGATAGATTGAATTGACGTCTACGGAACTGCATTTCGCTGTAAGATTTTTGACTTTCAAGAGTAGCGTCATTTTGAAGGTAGGTATACGATCTCATGACTCTGGAGTTAAAAATGTCACTGATATTAAAGGCAATTGTAGCTTTGTCTTTCAATACATCTTTACTGAAAGCCGTATTCATACCAAATTGGTCTAAGATTTTACCTTGTGCTGTTTTTTGCTCGCCATTGAAGGTACCGCTTAACTGCCAGTCAATTTTATAGGGTAGCGTAACTTTTGAGCTGATTCTTGCGAACCAGGTGTTGGCTTGATTATTAAGGTTTTGGACAATGGTTTTGCCTTCGGTATCTACATAAGTGTTTTCTCCGGTTGTTTTTACATTGTAAAGGTTGAAGTTACTGTTTAGTTTCCACCATTTATACGGACTGTAATTGAAGGTGAATTCGAAACCATATTTTTGCTCTTTTCCTAAGTTAATAGGACGGCTTAGAATAACAGGAATTCCGTCTACTTGGTCTCCATTTGGAGTTCTGACAAAGCTGAAAACATCTTTTGTGTTTTCGAAATAAGCAGAAGTGCTAAACGTTACTTTTTCCCATCTTTTGATATATCCTACATCAAATTTATCGGTTAGTGATGGATCCAGATCCGGATTTCCCTGAAAAATATTAATGTTACTAGCGTAATTAAGGGCCGGATTCATGAAACGTCCTCTGGGTCTTGATACACGTTTACTATAGCTGGCTGTAAAATTACTCTGATCTGAAATTTCATAGCTAACAAAAGCACTTGGAAACAAGTTGTTGTATTTTTTGGTGTTAAAAACACTGTTGTCTAATAGGTTTACCTGAATATTAGTGTCTTCCCATCGTAAGCCAAATAAATAAGAGAATTTATTAACTTTCAGACCATATTGCGCGTAAAGGGCATTGATGTTTTCTTTGTACTCTAAAGTGTTTGATTTTTTTGGATCTATAACATAGTTTCCATTGATGAGGTTTGTAACGTTGTATTCGTTGTTTAAGTCTCCAAAGTTTCCTTTGTATCCAGCCTCAAACTGGCTTCCTTTTCCTAATGGAAGAACATAATCGGCCTGAAGTTGTACTTGTTTTTGTACCTGATCGTTTAGAGTAGTATTAGAGGTAGGTAATGCTGTAATAATACCGTCACTGTCATCTGTATTTCTTGAAATCGATAAATCGGCAGTAAGTTTGTGTCCTTTGTCGTTGAAATTTTTGATTAAGTTCGAAGTAAATTCTACGTTTTCGCTTCCGGTATCGGCATTGTTTAAACGAGAAGTGGTTCCTGTAAAAGCACGAGCAGCATCAAAGTTATTGTAGTTAATATAATCTTTGTCCTCGCCTGAGTTTTTTTGATAATTAATGGCGTTGGTCCAGAAGGTGTTAGGTGCCACTGTCCATTCCATTCCAGCTCTTGCATTAAAGCCGTTTCTAATTCTTTTAGTGTCTCGATCTTCGTCTAAGTAACCTTTTGGAGATCCATCAGCATTATAATAGGAAGTATTGGTTAATCCTCGACCTTCATTGGTTCTGTAGTTGTAACCCGCTGTAGTAAAATAATTGAATTTTTCGGTTTTATAATTTAAGTTGGCACTTAAACCATAAGTTTCAGGAAGTCCGGTTGAGGCGATAAAAGTTCCGTTAAAGCCTTGGTTTTTTCCTTTTTTAAGAATAATATTGATAATTCCCGATCCTCCCTCTGCATCATAACGTGCCGATGGGTTGGTGATTACTTCTACTTTGTCAATAGCATCGGCTGGAAGCTGACGTAAAGCTTCGGCTACATTGATGGCATTTGAAGGTCTTCCGTCAATTAAAATTCGGATATTATCACTGCCTCGTAAGCTTACATTTCCTTCAGTGTCTACAGAAACTGAAGGAACATTGTCTAAAACGTCACTTACAGTTCCGCCTTTTACCATCATGTCCTGTCCAACGTTGTAAACTTTTTTGTCCAGTTTTATTTCAACGCTTGATTTTTCAGCACGAACGACAACTTCGTTTAACTGCGCAGCATCTTCCGATAGATTAACAATGCCTAAAGTAGTGTCTCCGGAAATTGTTTTTCCTTTGATTAAAGTGGGTTTGAACGAAATAAATTCAACTTTTATATCGTAAGTCCCCGGTGCAACAGCCACGTCAAACTCTCCTTTTGGATTGGTGATTCCACCAGCTATAACTTTGGTGTCATTTGGAGCTGTGATCGAAATGGTAGCATATTCAAGAGGTTGTTTGCTTATTTTTTCGAAAACTTTCCCGGTAACTTTTACCTTGTTTTTAGCAGGTGGTGCCTGTTGTGCATAGTTGTAGAAACTTGTAAGAAAGGATACAAGTAATACAGCAAATTTGATTTTCTTCATTGTGATTTTTGGTTTCAATTACTCTTTAGACGGCAAATGTAGCTTTTGGTTTAAAGAGAAAAATCACAAAAATATGTTAATATGGTTCTTTATAATTGATCTAAAAAAGAAGCTACCAAATCCGGATCTCTTCCAATGATAGCTTTGCCGTCTTTTACAACAATTGGGCGCTCGATTAAAATAGGATGTTCCACCATAGCGGCTATAATTTGGTCGTTGGTCAGGTTTTTTCCTTTGTAGTTATCAATCCATACTTTTTCTTTAATTCTTACCAATTGCAGGGGCTGAAGGTTTAGTTTTTTAAGAAGTTCTTTTAACTCATTAAAGTCCGGAGTTTCGGTGAGATAGGGAATGATTTGGAATTCCTGTTTTGTTTTTTCAATAAAAGCCAGACAGGTTCTTGATTTTCCACAACGTGGGTTATGATAAATTTGTATCATTTTGATATATTTAAATTGCTGTAAGATAATTAAACTAAAAATAGGTATTTTAGCAGTGCCAAAAATAAGATTTAGTTATTAAATCGAATTCTCATTTTTAAATTATTATAAGTATGTTTTTAGAACAAGGAATTAAACCTCACAATAAGTTCTGGTTGTATCTTTTAGGATCGGTTTTAATAATTTTAGCGTCATTTATTGGTCAAATTCCTTTTTCTGTTGCGGTATTTTATAAAAGTTACATTTCCGGAGAATCTTTTCCTGTTGATAATGGAGCAGTAATGAGTATGTTTGAACTTAATCTCACGTTGTTTTTGGTGATGATTTCTTTTGTTTTTGCATTTGCAGGAGTGTATTTTGTGGTAAAATATTTGCACCGTCAGACTTTTTTATCAGTTACTACTTCTAGATCGAAGGTAGATTGGAGACGGATAAGCTTTTCTTTTTTACTATGGGCTTTGTTCTCTGTTTTAAGCTTTCTGGCACTTTATCTGAATGCTCCCGAGAAGTTTGTTTGGAATTTTAAACTCGTCCCTTTTTTAATTTTAGTGGTTTTAGCTACGCTATTAATACCTATACAAACCTCTACCGAAGAATATGTCTTTAGAGGATACCTGATGCAGGGGTTCGCTAATTTGGCTCAAAACAGGTGGTTTCCGCTCCTAATGACTTCGCTGATATTTGGTTCGATGCACATTCTTAATCCCGAAGTCGAAAAAATGGGGTATATAGTGATGGTGTATTATATAGGGACCGGTTTGTTTCTGGGTGTAATTACCTTAATGGATGAGGGGATGGAATTGGCGTTAGGTTTTCATGCGGCAAATAATTTAGTGGGAGCTTTATTAGTGACCTCCGATTGGTCTGTTTTTCAAACGCATTCGCTTTTTAAAGATACCTCAGAGCCTTCGGCGGGCTGGGATGTAATACTGCCGGTAGTGGTGGTTTATCCTATTTTGCTTTTTATTTTTAGCAAAAAATACAAATGGAACAATTGGAAAGAAAAATTAACGGGTAATATAGTTGTTGTAGAATCTTCAAATTAAAACATACAGTCATGTCAAAACTAACACATAAAAATGTCCATAATTATTTTAAGTTGAATGGTTATCATTTAAATGGAAAGGATTTATGCCGCATAGGGTATAGTTACATCAAAGAAGGAGATGTGTACGAGAGGGCCATTGGTGAATTTTTGCTGGACTGGTTCGATAAGAAAGACTTTATTGAAATGACAACTTCGGGTACAACCGGGCTTCCGAAATTAGTACGCTTAGAAAAACAGGCTATGATTCAGTCGGCTCTGGCAACAGGTGATTTTTTCGGTCTGAAGCCAGGTGACAAGGCATTGCTTTGTTTGCCTACACAGTTTATTGCCGGAAAAATGATGCTGGTTCGAAGTTTAATTTTAGGTTTGGATATTGATGTGGTATCACCAAGTACTGCGCCTTTGGCTTTAAATAAAACACAATATGATTTTGTTGCCATGGTGCCATTACAAGTCCAGAATTCTATAGCAGGATTAAAGAATGTAAAGAAGCTAATCATTGGTGGTGCTAAAATCGACAGTGCCCTGGAAGAGCAATTACTACCATTAAAAACACAGATTTACGAAACTTACGGTATGACGGAAACTATTACGCATATCGCTGCTAGAAGAGTGGGAGAAAAGGCGTTCTCGATTCTTCCGAATGTAAAAATAAGCAAAGACGATCGCGATTGTCTGGTTATTCATCTGCCTTCGGTTTCTAACGAGCCTATCGTGACCAATGATTTGGTGGAATTGGTGAATGAAAACCAGTTTGTGTTTTTGGGACGAATCGATAATGTAGTGAATAGTGGAGGAGTGAAGTTGATTCCGGAGCAAATAGAAAGTAAACTGATAGGAAAAATAAACAGTCGGTTTTTTGTAACCGGAGTTCCGGATACCGTTTTGGGAGAGAAGTTAATTTTGGTGATAGAAGGAGAGAAGCAAGAGTTTGCTCCCGATTTTTTTGATGTATTGGGGAAATATGAAAAACCAAAGGAGATTGTTTTTGTTCCGAAATTTAAAGAAAACGAGAACGGGAAACTGTTGCGTAAGCCTAGTTTGGTGTAGAAAAAATACTTTGTCGAAAGTAAGAAAAATTAGCTATATTTATAAGGTATTAACTTTAAAACCTAATAATTATGAAATTTATCTTAAATCTAACAAATGTTGAGCAATTGAGTAAGAGTGAATTAAAGCAAATTAAAGGCGGTGATTTTATTTATTATTTAAATGGCTACCAATTGCGATGTTCCAAGCAGTTAACACAACCGCCAACCTGTGGCAATATCCCACCATATTGTTTGATTTCACCAGATATGTGTCCAAATTGATCCTTGGTAAACAATAGAAAAAAGAAATTCCAAATTCCAACTTTATCGTTTGGAATTTGGAATTTTTAATTTGGAATTTTTTATAGTAATTAAACCTTTCTCTCTAAAAGCGCCATATAGAATCCGTCAAATCCAGATTCTGAGGCTAGTATTTTACGATCTTTAATGAATGTAAATTGCTTTCCGATTTCGGTCTTTAAGAATTTCTCTACCTGTTCCTGATTTTCCGATGGTAAAACGGAACAAGTGGCATAAACTAATTTTCCACCCGGTTTTACAATTTTCGAATAGCTTTCCAAAACTTCAGCCTGAACTTTACGAATGTTATCAATAAACTCCGGTTGTAATTTCCATTTTGCATCAGGGTTTCTTTTTAAAACTCCTAAACCGCTACATGGTGCATCAATTAAAACACGATCGGCTTTTTCATGCAACTTTTTGATCACTTTTGTAGTGTCAATAATACGGTATTCAATATTAAAGGCGCCATTTCTTTTGGCTCTCAATTTTAATTGTTTCAGTTTGCTTTCGTACAAATCCATTGCAATCAATTGCCCTTTGTTTTCCATCAACGAAGCAATGTGTAATGTTTTTCCTCCGGCTCCGGCACACGTATCTACCACACGCATTCCTGGTTTTACATCCAGAAAACCCGCTACTAATTGTGAGTTGGCATCCTGAACTTCAAATAAACCTTGTTTAAAAGCGTCCGTCAAAAATACGTTGGCTCTTTCTTTTAAAACTAAAGCTTCTGGTTGATCTTTTAAATATTCAGTTTCAATATTTAAATCCATCAAGGTGTTTCTTAAGTTTTCTTTAGTACCTTTCAGCGTATTGGTTCTTAAGATAACTTTTGCAGGTTGATTTTGAGCCGCAATTTCTTTTGACCAAACGGCCTCTCCTAATTCTTTTACTCCTAATTCATCCATCCAGTCCGGAATAGATTCTCTAAAAGCTCTGGTTTTAGAAAGTTCGTCAAAACGACCTTTTATTTTTCTCTCAGGAGTTCCTTCCAATTGTCTCCAATCCGGAATAGGGTATCCTCTTAAAACAGCCCAAACCGCAAACATTCTCCATAAATTATCTCTGTCGAACGGTTCTTTAACTTCTGCAATTTCTGCGTATAATCTTTTCCAACGAACAATTTCGTATATCGTTTCAGCAACAAACTTCCTGTCGGAACTTCCCCAACGTTTGTCTTTTTTTAAGGCTCTGGCTACCACTTTATCAGCATATTCTCCTTCATTGAAAATTGCGTTTAAAGAATCGATGGTAGTATAAACTAAATTTCTGTGTAATCTCATTTTAATTATTTGAGTTGCAAAGGTACTATTAATTGATTGAAAGTTAAATTTTTAATTTTGATTGTTATTTAACTTCTTTTTTAAAAGAAAAAAAACACTCTAATAAGGTTTAAAAGAGTGTTTTTGAGTATGTTTTTAAATGATTTATTTTGTAATTCTTGTCAGTCCAATATTCTCCGGAGCGTGAAGCACCATTGGGAATTTCTCTATTTTTACGGAACTACTGTCTAAACCAAAAGCTCTTTCTTCAGATAAACTCAGTTTTTTAATGAAGAAATAAGAGTTCATAATGATGTTTTCATGCCATCTTAAATCGTTGTCATTGGATAAAAACTTCTCCGACAGTACAAATTTAAAGTCACCAATGATATTGTTTTTGTTTAAAGATTCGTAACGGCTGGTGATGTCTACTTCGCCACGTTTTACCATATCACGAATTACTTCTCTAAACATTAGATTGATTTTGGTAGGCTCTCTGAATCCTAAATTAAAATCGATTCTGTAAATGTCGTCTTTAGCAATTTCGGTAACCTTGTATTGTGTTTTGTACGGTTCTGTTAAAATGTTTACGTGTACAAACCAGTATATGTCAGCTCTTTTCGGGCGTTTTTGTAAAATCGAGTAAATGACTTTTTCTTCTAATTCATCAACACGATTGGCATTGGTCATATAAACCAGGTGCGTTGCGTATTTTGGTATCGATAAGTCTTCACTCAATTCCATTAACACCTTCTTATAATCGTCAATTTTGATGATTTTAGTGTAGCTCTTATTGATTTTCTTAGCCAGATACCAGATCGTCATGATCGAGATCAGAAGGATTGCAATGATTAAAGTTACATAACCACCTTCGGCAAATTTAGTAATGTTAGCAATCAGGAAGCTGAATTCAATCAGTAAATAAATAGTGATTAACGGCACCATTAGGTACAATTTTACACGTTTCATTATCAAATAATAATTCAGTAAAATAGTGGTCATAATCATGCATAATATAATCGCAAGACCGTAGGCATGCTCCATATTTCCTGATTTCTGAAAGTGTAAAACGATTCCAACACAACCAAAAAACAACAACCAATTAATTGATGGTATATACAATTGACCTTTTACTTCTGTAGGATATTTAATTTTAACTTTTGGCCAGAAATTTAAACGCATTGCTTCGTTGATCAAAGTAAATGACCCACTGATAAGTGCCTGGGAAGCAATTACCGCAGCCAAAGTTGCTACTACAATTCCGAAAGGAAGAAACCAGTGTGGCATAATTAAATAGAACGGATTTCCGTTTTCTCCGCCTAGTTGTTGCAGTGTGCTGCCTTCATGATGTATTAAATAAGCAGCCTGTCCAAAATAGTTTAATACCAGCGCAGTTTTTACAAATACCCAGCTGATTCGGATATTTTTTCTTCCGCAGTGCCCCATATCAGAGTACAATGCTTCGGCACCTGTTGTACATAAAAACACAAAACCAAGGACAAAGAAACCATCAGGATGTATAGATAATAAATGATAAGCATAATACGGATTTACCGCTTTGATAACTTCAGGATGCTTTAGGATTTGAATCGTTCCCAGCGTTCCCAACATGGCAAACCAGATTAACATCATTGGAGCGAAAAACTTTCCAACGAGCTTGGTTCCAAATTGTTGTATGGTAAAAAGAATGAATAAGATTCCGATAACGATGTAAACAATGGTCTCTGTTTGCATGGTTGGATAGAACGCTCTGATTCCTTCTACAGCAGACGAAATCGAAATGGGTGGCGTTATAATTCCATCGGCGAGTAAGGCACTTCCTCCGATGATGGCGGGCACAATGAGCCACTGAATTTTAGTTTTTTTGACCAGTGCATATAAGGCAAAAATTCCACCTTCCCCATGATTGTCGGCACTTAAAGTAATAAGTACATACTTTATCGTAGTTTGTAAAGTCAAAGTCCAAAAAACGCATGAAATTCCACCAAGAACAATGTCAGAATTAATGGCATAATCACCAAGTATGGCTTTCATTACATATAATGGAGAAGTACCAATATCTCCATAAATAATTCCTAATGTTATCAATAAACCTCCTATAGACAACTTACTATGTAAGTTTTTATGCGATGCGCTCATGTATATTTTTATAAAAGACGGTTGCAAATTTACTGTTTTAAAACAAACTAACCTCAATTATAACTAAAAAGATAAAAAAAAGCACAATCGTCAAATTGTGCTTTTGATTTTTATAGGGAAATGCAATTTTATATTAAATTCTTCTGCCGCCACTGCTTCTGCCGCCCGAACCGCTTTCTCTTTGTGGTTCACTGCTTCTGGACTCCTGACTTGCTCTTGGAGCTTCGTAACGTTGCGTGCTTTGAGAGCTTTGCTGTCTCGCTGAATTTCCTCTGTTTTCAGAATAATTTCTGGACGATTCTGTTCTTTGAGGAGTCGAAACCCTTTCGGTATTACCATAAGATTGTGAATTTTCTCTGGAAGCATTTGAATTGTTTTGACTGTAATCTCTTCTGTTTTCGCTTCTTCCTGAACTTTCAATTCTTGCAGGATTTGTGTTTACACCTGAGTAGTCTCTGTTTGAAGAAATGGTACGATTCGTAGTGTAATTTCTGTCGGAAGAACTTCTGTTTTCCGAATAATTTCTGTTGGTCGTACGGTCATTTGTAGTAGATACTCGGTCTGAATTAGATCGGTTTGTAGTGTACGTATTTTGATTTCTTCCATATTCTCTGGTTGTAACACGTCTTTGATCCAGATCGTATCGGTTGCTGGCGTTAGAATTTCTCTGAGCAAAGCTGTAGTCAGGACGTCTTGTTTCGTAACCGTAGGTTCGTCTCGTTTCATACAAAACAGGAGCTCTGTAACTTCTTCTCGTATTTACATAGTTGTAGCTATTGTTTACATTGATGCACAGATTGATATTGTTTCTGTATCTGTAAATTGGATAGGGTCTCCAGGCGGAATAATATCTTGGATAGTAATTCCAACCCCAACTAGAATAATAAGGTCTGTAATTGGTTACCCAAAACGAAGTGTAAATTACGGGAACCACATTATAAACCGGTTCGTAAATATAATTGGCACCATATAAATAACTGTTACCAACAATTTGCACACTTACCTTGTTGTAATTGTCTCTTTCTACATCAATTGTTGCAATATCCTGATAAACATCGCGATCTAAAACCGCCTGAATAATGACAACGTGAGTTCTGTTTTCTACAGATTCGATTACACGTAAATAATCGACCTGATTATCGTCGTTTAAATCAAGATTTGAGATTTGGTATCTGGGGTCATTCAAACGTCTTTCGAAATCCTGTAAATTCGCTGATTCCCCAAACATAGAAGCAACAGCTCTTAAGTCTAAATTATCGCTTATATCTGAATTTTTTGCATATACAGTAGTTTGACTTTGTACTTGAACAGAACTCAAACCTATTGTAAGGAGGGCTATAAAAAGTAGTTTAGTTTTCATTTTCAAATCATATTAAGATTAATATTTGGAGGTATCCAATTACTGTGCCAGAAAAAAAAGCGAAACTTATTTCAGGTGTTATAAATAATTGTATTTTAGCGCTAAAAAACTAGTTTATATGAGAAAAGTAATATTATTTTTAGGTGCTTTAATTTTATTGATGTCTTTTAAAACCTTGAATAATAGTGGGAAGGGGATTTTTAACACGGGTTTTACATCAATTCAGATAGATACTTTATTTCAGGATAAAATTAGTATTAGAGCCATCTCAATCGATAAAAATAAAATTTGGTATGGAGCGGATAATTCTCGTTTTGGATTTTATGATTTAGATAAAAAAGAAAAGTTTGAAGATCATATTTATCGTGATACTTTGAAATTGGAATTCAGAAGTATAGCTCAAAATGCAAACAATATCTTTTTGTTAAGTGTAGGGAATCCTGCATTGCTTTATCAGGTTTCAAAAAAAACACAGAAAGTTAAATTAGTCTATAAAGAAGTTAATCCGAAAGTGTTTTACGATAGTATGCAGTTTTGGAATGATAAAGAAGGAATTGCGATTGGAGATCCTACAGAGGATACTTTTTCAATTATTATAACGCGTGACGGAGGAGAAACGTGGACTAAAGTATTATCAGATAAATTGCCTACAAATGCAGAGGGCGAAGCAGCCTTTGCGGCCAGTAATTCTAATATTGTCATAAAAGGTAGTGATACCTGGCTGGTTTCGGGAGGTAAAAAAGCACGTGTTTTTTATTCACCAGACAAAGGGAGAACCTGGAAAGCAATTGAAACTCCAATCGTGCAGGGGAAAACCATGACCGGTATTTTTACAGCCGATTTTTATGATGCGAAACACGGATTTATTGCCGGTGGAGATTACGAACTTCCAAATCAAAAAAAGGATAATAAAGCTTTTACTACTGATGGTGGTAAAACCTGGCAGTTAATTGGTCAGGGCATGGGCTTTGGATATGCTTCCTGTGTGCAGTACGTTCCGGGAGGAAATGGTAAAGAAATTATATGCGTAGGTTCTGAAGGGATACAATATTCTCAAAATGGAGGAGAGAACTGGACGCAATTATCAACAGATACAAAACTTTTTACCATTCGTTTTGTGAACAGAAATACTGCAATTGCTGCAGGGCATAATAAAGTAATCCGAATCCGATTTAAATAAAATAACAAGAACCCCAAATAATAAAGTAAGTATTATTATATGGGGTTCTCGCTGCTGTTGTTTTGTTTATTAGTTTTTACCGGCTTTGTCTCGATATTGTTTTAAAAGTTTACGATTAAAGTCGTCTTCTGATTTTTTTAATTTTAATATTTTCCTGGCAGAAAGTATCTTTTTTAAATTGCTATTATATTTGTCGCGAAGGATGTATAATTCTTTGTCTGCGCTTTCGATTTGTGATAGGAGTGATGCAGCTTCTTTTTCAGACATCGAGCTAATGTTGTCATCGTCTAATTTACGCAGGTACATTTTCATTTTTTCGTGGCGCAATTCGTATTGCTTATCATCATATGTATTGTAGATGGGCCAGAATTTTTCGGCTTCTGTTGAGGTTAGCTCAAGTTCTGTCGTTAAGAAAGAAACTTTATAAGCTTTAATTTTCTCCCGCTTTTCATCCGTTTTGTCACTCTGAGCATAAAAAGAGAAAGTAATAAAGAATAGAATTATTGGTAGTATATTTTTAATTTTCATCTTTTGAAATTTTTGTTTTATTCTGAAATTAAATTTTCGATATTTGGATTGGTAGCCAGGATGTCTTCAAGTGTCTCCTGTTCAAGGGCAACATTTTTATTGAGTTTATCAATGTCTTTATCATCCAGTTCACGAATCAAATCGTATTGATTCAAATTGGACTGATAGGACAAGTACGTTTCCAAAGTGTCTTCGTCAAGATCTTTGGATGTTTTGTTGTAATTGTTTACTATAGGAATCAGTAACCCTATAAAAACAACCGCAGCAACCGCAATTGAAAGTACTTTTTTACGTCTGTAAATTGGGATTACTTTTATTTCTTTCTTTTCGTTTATTTGTTGTAAAACCTTTGTCGAAAAATCATCAAAATAATTTTCCGGAGTCTTAAACCCAGTTTTTATTTTCGGTTCGTTTTCTAATTTAAATGTTTTCATAATAGCTATTAGACAGTTGTTGTTACAAAAGGTTTAATTTGAGGTAACATATATTTCTATTTTTTTTACAGCGTGATGATAGGATGCTTTTAAAGCACCGACTGAAGTTCCTAGGATTTCGGCAATTTCTTCGTATTTCAATTTTTCAAAATATTTCATTTTAAAAACCAATTGCTGTTTTTCCGGTAAGGTCACAATTGCTTTTTGAAGTTTGATCTGAATTTCATCTCCGTCAAAATAAACATCTGCTTTTAAATTGTCGATAGTTTTATTCTGCTGGGCTTCAGAAGTTAATCCGTTAAGTTTTGCTTTTTGACTTAAAAATGTCAAAGCTTCATTGGTTGCTATTCGATACATCCACGAGAAAAGTTTGCTTTCCCCTTTAAAGTTTTTTAAGTACTGAAAGACTTTTACAAAAGTATTTTGCAAAACATCATCTGTATCGTCATGGTTCAAAACAATGTTTCGAATATGAGAATACAGCGGTTTTTGATAATCAGACACGAGTTTTTGAAACGCAGTATTTTGCGTTGCAGGATTTAATAATTGTTGAATAAATTCCTTCTCGTCTGCCAAATTTCGTTATTTATGGTATTAGAATGAATTTTAAACAAAAGGTTTAATACACCTTTAATTATTTTAGAATTCCGATTCTTCTTCAGGTGTTTTAGGGGTTTCTGCAGGTTTTACGGCTGCAGGATCGGTAGTGGCTGGTCTGTAAACAGGCACTTTGGCTACCGGAATTACTTTAGGTTTTGTTGGATAGTAAATTTCGGTCATCAATTTCGACGGGCTTTTTACATCCAGTTTGCTCATGGTTAGAATCTCAAGATGCGACCAGCTTAAATCAGGAGTGATTTTTTCGTTATTGATAAAAGCAGTTGTTTTTTTAATGGCTTCATTAAGATGTGTATAATCGCCTTTTAAAGTGGTTTTTACCGCTTCAAAGCCATTTAGTTTTCCACCGGAAATGTCACTTCCTGATGTGGTTAAGATTTCTCTAATAGTAGGTAGGCAGATCGAAATTTTGGCCAGTCCGGTTGTGGTATCGTAGGTGTGGTAAATAATAAAAGGTTTGCCATTGGTCGATAAACCATTGTTTTTGCTAAACTCTATAAGTTTTGGAATAACGATTCTGGCATTCTTGCTTATTTTTCCAATTTCACTCGTAAATGTTTGTCTGATGTATGGAGTTTCGATTTTCTTTACCAGGCCGTTAACTTTTATAGAGTATGTTTTTGTTTCGTAATCTAAGTTTTTATCGATGTTTGCCAGACTTTTTTCATAAATAGTTCCAATCACTTTATCAGAACCTCCATTTAGAGCGGTATAGATTTTAAATAAAAAACTCATTGTTCCCGAGGCTTTCCAGGTCACTTTTGTTTTTCCGGCCAAAGTATCTTTAAAGGTCCAGTTTACATCAGCTTCCGTTCCGTCATATTTCATTTTTTGCTGAATGCTTTCTCCGTCCTTTGTTTTTAATGTAATGGCGTTTCCGTTTCCTTCAGAACCGGTCCAATAAAAAGAGGCGCCATTTCCGACAGTTTTATTAGGAAATGTCATTTTGATCGTAGGATCTTCAACAGACCAGGATTCAAAATCTTCATAATTTCTAAAATCATTAAGGTAATTGTATACCGTAGCTTTTGGTGAATTGATCACTTTGCTTCTTTCCACAGAAAAGATTCCTTTTTGTGTGGCAACAAAAACGGTAAGGGCAACAAGGCTTAATAATAGTAGTAGGAATAAATATTTAAGAATCTTCATTGTAGTGGTTTATTTGGAGTCGTAAAGTTATAAATTTATTACTAGTCGCACTAATAACACTTTGGTAAAAGTACATTTTATACCTTTATCGGAAGAGAAAATCAAATAAATGTACTGAAAATGGTTTTATTTGAAATCGAAAACTTTCTTTTCGGTCTTATCTTTTGAAGAAAAATTTAATTACAAATAAAATGGCAATAAAAAGTAAGAAGACGAGTAATACTTTATAATTCCCTTTGTAAAAAACCTTGTGTAAAGCAAGATCTTTTCGATAAGCGAATATCATTACGATTACGAATGCGATAAAAAAACAGAGGCCGAATATTAATTGTCCTTGACTAAACATAGTTGAAAATTATTTTTGGCAAATTTAGAGAATTGTATACGAATTGTTGCTAATTTGCCATCTCATTTAATCGAATAATATCATGAAAAAACAACTTGATGCAGTTACGGAATTTCATACTGCCTTCAGAATAGGACATAGTCTGGCTCCAATTGCTGATTTGGGAGAGACAAAAAAACTGCTTCGTTATAATTTAATGAAGGAAGAAAATGAAGAATACCTGGAAGCGGTTCAGAATAATGATTTGGTTGAAATTGCTGATGCTCTTGGAGATATGATGTATATTTTGTGCGGAACCATTATCGAGCACGGTCTGCAGGATAAAATCGAAGCTGTTTTTGATGAAATTCAGCGTAGTAATATGAGTAAATTAGGCGAAGATGGGAAGCCAATTTACAGAGAAGATGGAAAAGTAATGAAAGGGCCAAACTATTTTAAGCCTGATTTTTCAAAATTGCTTTAGCATAAAAAAACCGACAGGTTTTAAAACTTGTCGGGTTTGTTTTATAGAGGTGTCTTTCGTTACTGTACTTTTACAGTCCAGCCAAAAGTATCTTCTGAAAGTTTATTTTGAAGATTTGTTAATTTTTCTTTCAATAAAGAAGCATAAGAATTCTCAAGTTGAGCCATTTCGTAATATACATCCTGATAAGAGAAACCTTTAATTACACTAATTACAGCTGCTGTTCCTGCTCCGAATATTTCTTTTAATGCTCCGCTTTTTGCAGCTTCTACCAATTCTGATACCAGAACCGGACGAACATCAACTTTAAGACCTTCTTTTTCTGCCATAGCAATCAAACTTTTTCTGGTGATACCATCTAAAATTCTTTCGCTTGTTGGAGCAGTCAGTAAAGTGTCGTTGATTCTAAAGAAAACGTTCATTGTTCCTGCTTCTTCCAGTTTTGTGTGCGTTGCATCATCAGTCCAGATTACCTGTTGAAAGCCGTCTTTGTTTGCCAGGTTAGTTGGGTAAAACTGTGCAGCGTAGTTTCCGGCAGCTTTTGCAGCTCCAATTCCTCCATTTGCAGCTCTACTGTAATGTTCGGCGATAATTACTTTTACTTCACCGGCATAATAAGACTGTGCAGGAGAAAGTAAAATCATGAATTTATATTCGTCAGAAGGATTTGCTACCACACCGGCACCAGTTGCAATCATAAATGGACGGATGTACATACTGCTTCCGTTTCCTTTTTGAATCCATTCGTGGTCAATTTTTAATAATTCATTCAAGCCGTCCATGAAAATGCTTTCCGGAATTTCTGGCATTGCCATACGAACTGCAGAATTGTTAAAACGTTTGAAATTTTCATCAGGTCTGAACAACCAAACATCGTTATTGTCATCTTTGTAAGCTTTCATTCCTTCAAAAATAGCTTGTCCGTAGTGAAAGACTTTTGAGGAAGGGTCCATTAAAATTGGAGCATAAGGCTTAACGACAGGGTTTTGCCATTCTCCATTTTTAAAATCACATTCGAATAAATGGTCTGTAAAAACAGAACCAAAGCTTAGGTTTTGAAAGTCTACTCCGCTTATTTTCGACGAAGTTGCTTTTCTGATTTCAATTTTGTGTGTTTGAGTTGTACTCATAATTAATTATGTAAAGTTTTTTTAGGTAATTATCATTAATAGTGCAGAAAATCTAAAGCAATGATCTGCTGTGATATAGATTTTACTGAATGCAAAATTAAGTAAAAATATATAATTTACTTAGTAAAACTGCATTATTTGCGGGCTTTAACTGAGATTTATTTATCTTATAATAAAGTGAAAAAATTAAGACATTTTTATAAAGAATTTATGAAAAATGAACCGTTTTTTAAGGCTTTACGCATTTGTTTTGACTAAATTTGGCACTTAAAAAGGTCGAAATACCAGTAGAAACGGATTGTAAATTCTGAAAAAGGTGAAAAGAGAAATAATTAAAACGCTAGATGGTTCAACCACAATTCATTTGCAAGAGTGGGATGAGTGTTACCATTCGAAACACGGAGCAATTCAGGAGGCGAAACATGTATTTATAAAAAATGGTCTTTCGTTGTTTGATAGTGACCCGGTAAGTATTCTTGAAATAGGTTTTGGAACGGGTTTGAATGCTTTTATTACTTTTTTAGAATCCAGTCAAAAGCAACAGCCAATTGATTATGTTGGAGTAGAAGCTTATCCTGTTGATGCGAAAGAGGTGTTGGCTATGAATTATGTCGACGAATTGGAGGCTGCGGTTTATAAGGAGGTTTTTGAGAAAATGCATGAATGCGAATGGAATCAGAAAGTTGCCATCACTAACGATTTCAGCTTAACCAAAAGGAAACAATTTTTTGATGAAATCGATGATTTTGAAATTTTTGATTTGATTTACTTTGACGCCTTCGGATATCGGGTACAGCCGGAGCTGTGGAGCACCGAAATCTTTAGAAAAATGTACAAAAGTTTAAGGCCAAACGGAGTGCTGGTAACCTATGCAGCTCGTGGAGTTGTTAAAAGAAGTATGATTGAGGTTGGATTTACTGTTGAGAAATTGGCAGGGCCGCCTGGAAAACGTGAGATGTTTCGGGCTTTTAAAAAGGTATAAATGAGTTGTTTAGAATGGTTCTATATTGATTTATATGCATTAAGAAATCGTATTCGTTGCTAAAGTTTTTAAAATAATAAGTTAAAATCGGTACTCGTGAATGATATTTGTTTAAATTTGTTGCGAGTTTGAAAATATAGATAACCCCCAAAAAATCTTATTTTATTATGTCAAAAATGATGTTTGATTACACGAAATCAATACTTGAGAGAGTAAGTTTCGACCCGATACTTTTCTGTAAAGAATTAGAGAAAGCTATCAAGACACTGTTACCGTACGAAATGGAACAATTGCAAGAATGGTTATTAAATTTCATTATTGAAAAACCAGAATTAAAACAAAGTCTACTACTGATTAAAGTATAAAAAAAGGAGCCAATTGGCTAAAAGTGGTCGGAAGAAATTCCGGCCACTTATGTTTTATATACTTTTTGCGGATCTCCTCCTGAAAGTATTATCATTACTGCAGTAATTAACTCTCT
>NZ_CADCST010000132.1 GCF_902804485.1 Flavobacterium collinsii
TTTTTAGGCTCATTACACATACGAAATGACATGAAAGAGCCTCTTACTCGCAAAGAAGTAAATAAATTATTAAATAGTCGCCCCAGGAAAATGGGAGACCCAGTAAATGCAATTCAGAGTAACACAATTTTCCCAACTCATTTACATTACTTTAAGTACGTATTTTTAAAACTGCAAAATAATATAAATGAAATTATTAAATATTCTGAATATTTTGATGAAGAAATATTAGATTATTTAATTAAAATGAATGTTATAATTGAGTTTCACTTTAGTGATTTAGCATCCACCGGAAATAACACAAGCATCATTTGGCATGAATTTGAGATCTACTGTATGGGTATTAATATGCATAATATCCGAAAACGTTTTGACAAAAAATATCTTAAGTATTTAGATGAACTAAAGCCATATTATGAATCCATAAATGGTGATAAAAAAATAAATGATCCAGTTTAAATATCAATATTGTATACATTTATCAAATGACCCGATCGCTCAGATATGCGCAACGATAGCGCGGAAATTCTTTCCGTGCCCGCAAAGTATGTAAACGTTAAATGAGAAACATCTTTAAACAATTAAAAAATCTAAAAATCACAGGAGGAATTATTTGGCTTTTAGAACTCATTCATGGAAAAGATTATCTAGCTCACAAACTAAATCATTTAAGATCTTTACAACATGGAACCGTTGGACGTGAAGTTGCAGAAATACTCGATAGCAAGCGATATAGATTAATTCCAAAATTTGAAAATCATGATCTAAAACACATCGTTTTAGAATATGAAATGACGATGAAAGATGAAATCAGAATGCAAGCTTATTTAATTGGAAACGGTAATTTTACTTTTCCTTGTTTAATATTCTTTTCTATAGGTATATTTTATCCCACAATATGGAGAGGATTGTTTAAAGAATATAAAGACGGGAAAACTTCAAAGTCAATTCATTTTCTAACTTTAGACAGTTGTATGGAATTACAATTAAAAGATATAAAAAGTGAATATGGGAGAAGAAAATAATCCGATCAAACAAATCTGCGAAATGATATTTCAAAAAACCTTTTCATATCCGTAAAACAAATAACTCAACAAAAATTAAATCTAGTTCAATTAAAAAAATGATTTACATCGATAAAAGTACATTCCCTCATTGTTATATTGAAGAAAAGAAATTTGACTGGGGAGAACCATACGATGACATAACACCAATTTTTAATTTATCAATTGATCCCGAATTATCAGATATTGAATTTACCATTGAAGTATTAGGCAAAAATAATTTTAAAATTAATTTAGAAAAGCTGTACAATATTCTCGTTAATAGAGAAGAAAATGATCGCATAGAAAATTTTAACAACGTTATTACTAATCGCGAATTGCTATTAAATAATATCAACACATATTTAAACTATAATATAGATAAGACTTCTCCGTGGGAACAATCTTTTGATAGATATCCTACCGAAAACGATTATTTGCAATCAATAGAAGAAGATATAAACAGAACATTACTATTTGATAGAAAAGAATATTAATTTTCTACATCCTTAAGTTAAAAAAACTTGACAATATGAGGAAAAATCTATCACTCATTTCTTGTAGACTGGATTAAAATCCAGCCCTACAATATAGATTGAACCTTCGGTTCTCTTTTCTAATTAGACAAAAGCTAATCGTCTGGGTATTTTATAACTACCTCGTAAAAATGTTCTTCTTATCCTTAAAACATATTGTTTTAGCTGTAATAAAAAACGAAACCCCACTTACAGACGCAAATGGGGTTTCAAAAAAAAAAAAAAATTACTTCACAATTAGTTTAGCCGTAAACAATTTACGGGAATGTATTTTTAGAATATAAACTCCTTTTGGTAAATCCTGATTGATTAGGGAAAACTTATTATTGTTTACATTTTTTGTAGCGTATAATAATTTCCCTTCCATGCTGTAAATTTCTATTTCATCAATAGGATATTCAGATTGAATAAAGGTTTCCGTATCGTTCTTTGTTGGATTTGGATACACTCTCAAACCATTATCGATTTTAAATTCGTCATTGTTCAGATGTGGATCGATTACTTCAAAAGAAACTCTGTTTGAAACTTCATTATAAGAATCGTTAGTAAACATTACCAAAAAGTATTTCCCTTTTTGTGTTGGCAATTCTGTAGCTGCAATATTTTTTGTTCCTTCAGAAAGTCCTTCGAAATAGGTATAACTCACCAGAGGTTTTTCATTGGGATTATCTCCATCATGATAAATCCCCAACCAGTCTTTTACAATTCCCGGAGCATCTGTCCACGAAGCGGTAATCTGCTCGCCCAAATCATAAATCGGTTTATTGATCCATAATTCGGTAACGATCGCTCCTACTTTAAAAAATACTTTGTTTCCAATCGGATTAAATCCGTCCTGTAAATAATACTCGGCATAATAGTAGCCTTTTGGCAGTCCTGTGAAAGATTTAGCGTCAGCAACGGTTGTAACATATTGCCAGCTTGTTGCTGTAACTCCGGATCCCGGATTAACCCCCATTCTGTAAATACCAATCCAGTCTTTTGCCAGTTGCGGACCATTTGTATAATTAATAAGGATAGGAGTCCCAACAGAATACTCCGTTTTATCAGTCGTTAAGGTTGGTACCGGCCCTACATAAAAGTATTTTCGCGGTGCAATTTCCGTGTACCCTCCATTTGAGAATATTGCAGCATAATAACGTCCTTTAGTAGCCAGTCCGCTAGAAAAAGTGATAAATCCGCTGGCACTTCCGTCCGTATATTTCCAGGTTTGCGATGGTGAAGAGCCTCCCGGAGTCTGCCCTTCTTTGTATAAACCAATCCACGTTGAAGTACTGGCGGGAGCATCAGTAAAATCAACTTTTATAGGTGTGTTCAACGAATAAGTCAGAGCATCTGTAACTATTGCCGTATTTACATTGTTACTTCCTGTAATCGTAAAAGTCTGAACATCGCTCCATGGCGACCATTCCAAATTACGGTCTCTGTATCTTAACTTCACATAGTATTTGCCATTTGGAAGTGAATTAGAAGCCAAATCCATTTTAGTAATATCTACACCCAAATTGATGTTTACAGTCGAATCTTTCTTAGTACCATACTTTCCGTATAAATTTTCGAAATCTCTATATACCTCTTTCTTAACAATATCGAATGTTGGTGTCTGAGAAATCAAAAACTGACTGGTATTCAACTTCTCATCTGTAGTTGTCGTATAAGTGGATCCGGAAACGGTTAGTGGCAATGTATTTGTCGCAGTAAAAGTATTCGTAATCGAAGGTTTGGCAGGTGCCGCTTTGTTTTTGTATCGATGAAATTCGTCCATTAACTGGTTGTTCTTCCATTTATCAACACTTCCAATAGAATAACTTTCAATGTCCATTTTTCCGTTTGCCACATCAATATCTACAATTTGGTAAATCCAGTTACAAATGGTTTTCTGTACATCATCAAAATCCTGCTCTGTAGAAGATCCCCAATATTGATCCCAGGCTGTACCTCCTGAAATAATATTATAAGTAGGCGTGTTTTTCAACTGTCCTCTATGATAAAGATGATGGTGCGCCCCAATATGCATCGAATATTTTGGAGATGTTACCAATAACGGAACGGCAGTATTACGAACCCATGTCGAAATATCACCTACATATTGCTCTGCCTGATAAGGTCTGTGGCTTAAAGAGAAAATCCATTCTACTGTATTATCAGCATTTGCAGCGGTAAGAACTTTTTGCAACCAGCTAAGCTGTTCTGCCCCTGTATGTTCTGAACTTAAACTAATAAACAAAACATTACCGGCTTGTTGCGCATAATAATTCTCTGTTCCCGACGAAATGCCCTTATACGAAAGTTCACTGATATAAAAATGATCATAATAGGAGTTCATACCAAGTGTCCCATAAGTTTCATGATTTCCTACCGTTGTCTGAATTGGTATGTTGCCAGACAACCCTCTGTTCTTTTTAAAATGTACATTTTCATAATGATCTAAAGTCCCAACATCAACCTGATCTCCAACCATAAAAGTCATAGAGATATTATCATCAGGAGATGCGTCTTTTCCCCATTTCTGTCTGATCTTTCTTTTGGCAGCTGATACCAAGGAATCATAACGAGGCACTGCTTTCAATTGGTTATCCCCCATTATCAAAAAACGGATGTGTCCATTTGATGTGGCAGCCTGTCCCGGATTGGGTAGTGTTTTAAAAGAATAAACTGAAGATACCTCTGCTCCGGTTTTTATTCTGTAGTAATACTTCGTATTCGGTGAAAGATTAAGCAGCTTCGCGCTATGATAGAAATAGTTACCCGGATAACCAGAATCTGTAAAAACATTTGTGTTACCGGTAACGGTAACATTAAGACTAGTGGCTGTCGTCCCATATTCTACAATCGACTCCGGATTACTATCTGTTTTCCAGTTAACATAAATAGAGGTTGGTGTGGCATTCTGTAAATAAGGAAATAAGGTTTGTGCTTTCAAGGCATAACTCAGCCCCAGCAGCAAGAATAGAAAGTAAAGTTTTTTCATACGTTGTTTTTGTTTTAGACCAAACAAAAGTATTCTACCAAAGCGCAATAGCTTTTAAGAGAACATTACCTTTCCCTTATCTTTACTTCTCTTAATTGTAAAGTTGTTTAACCTTTTGAGTACAGTTGGTTTTAGTCTAAATCATAGAACTTTCCAATCAAATTATATAAGATCTTTTTTACGATTTGGCGTAATTTTAAACAATACGAATTAGAACAGCAGATTCTTAAAAACTCAAAATGATGCAAAATATAATTAAACGTTTGTTAATGGTATTCGTGATACTATTTTCATTTACCAGCTGTGAAGTTATTGGAGACATTTTTAAAGCCGGAATGGGTGTTGGAATATTTATCGTTGTCTTTATTATTGCGATACTTATATTCATTTTCGCCAAAGTGTTCGGTAAAAAATAGCAAAAAAAATCCCGTTCGCAATGCGAACGGGATCTCTCTTATTATAAATTATAAAATTACAAATTGTACATCTTCTTTCTTAATTCCTGAATTTTTTCATCATCCAGGTATTCGTCAAATGTCATGTAACGGTCAATCGCCCCGTTTGGTGTTAATTCTACTACTCTGTTACCAACGGTTTGTGCAAACTCATGGTCATGTGTGGTAAAAATCACGGAACCTTTAAAATTTTTCAATGAGTTGTTAAACGCTGTAATCGATTCCAAATCCAAGTGATTCGTTGGTTCGTCCAGCATTAAGATATTGGCTCTTTCCATCATCATTCGGGACAACATACAACGTACTTTTTCTCCTCCTGATAATACACGGCTTGTTTTTAGCGCTTCTTCACCTGAGAAAATCATTTTCCCTAAGAATCCTCTAATAAAAACCTCATCACGCTCTTCTTCTGTTTTGGCGTATTGACGTAACCAATCTACCAAAGTCAAATCATTTTCAAAGAAAGAATGATTCTCAGCCGGTAAATAAGCCTGATTAGTAGTAATTCCCCAATCGAAAGTTCCTGCATCAGCTTTTTGTTGGTTGTTCAAAATTTCGTAGAAAGCTGTTGTAGCACGCGAATCTTTAGAGAAAAGAACAATTTTATCGCCTTTTGCCATATTCAAATCAACATCTTTAAATAAAAGATCTCCTTCGATCGAAGCTGCCAAACCTTCAACGTTCAAAATCTGGTCTCCAGCTTCACGATCCTGATCAAAAATAATCGCAGGATAACGACGGCTTGAAGGTTTAATTTCTGAAATGTTCAATTTAGAAATCATTTTTTTACGAGAAGTAGCTTGTTTTGATTTTGCAACGTTCGCACTAAAACGACGAATAAATTCTTCAAGTTCTTGCTTCTTCTCTTCTGCTTTTTTGTTTTGCTGTGCACGTTGTTTCGCCGCTAATTGGCTTGACTCGTACCAGAAAGTATAGTTTCCTGAATAGTGATTAATTTTTCCAAAATCAATATCAGATATATGTGTACAAACCGCATCTAAAAAGTGACGGTCGTGAGATACTACAATTACAGTATTTTCATAATTTGCCAGGAAGTTTTCCAACCACGCAATGGTTTCAAAATCCAAATCGTTGGTAGGCTCATCCATGATCAGCAAATCCGGGTTTCCAAAAAGTGCCTGCGCCAAAAGCACACGTACTTTAATTTTTCCCTCTAAGTCTCCCATTAAAGTATAATGATGTTCTTCATTAATCCCTAGATTAGACAACATCGAAGCGGCGTCAGAATCTGCATTCCATCCGTTCATTTCTTCAAACTGAACCTGAAGTTCTCCAATTCTGTCTGCGTTTTTATCGTTGTAGTCCAGATAAAGTTCATCCATTTCTTTCTTAACAGCATACAAAACTTTATTCCCCATCAAAACAGTTTCCAAAACGGTATGCTCATCGAACATGTTGTGGTTCTGGTTCAAAACCGACATACGTTTTCCCGGTTCCAAATGAATGTGTCCCGAAGTTGGATCAATATCACCTGAGATGATTTTTAGAAAAGTAGATTTTCCAGCACCGTTGGCTCCAATAACTCCATAAATATTCCCATGAGTGAAAGTAGTATTTACTTCGTCAAACAAAATTCGTTTGCCAAATTGAACTGATAAATTATTGACTGTTAACATGAATGTCTTTTTAATTAATTTTGTGCAAAAGTATGAAAAAAGGTTCAGAGTTGCAAAGATGTAAAGGCTCTAAGTTTTTTGTATTGTGAAACGTGATTTGTAAGATGTTATTTGTGAAATGCTGATAGTGAAATGTAAAATGTGAGATGTTAATTGTGAAATAGATCGCTTCATTGAATACACTAAGTTTTCACATCTTACTTTTTACTTTTTACATTTGACAAATCACATCTGACTTTCCTTAGCCAAAGCCACTTCTAAACTCTCAAAATTAGGAAGCACTTTAGCAATCATCCCCTCTTTGTTTAAAATAAAATGAGTTGGAAATGAATTCAGTTGTAAAGCTTCATTCATATATGTTTTCATATTTGGAATTACAGAATAGGCTAAAGGTCTCTTTGCCAGAAACAATTTAAGTTTTTCCGGAGCATCCTCTGCCAGACTCATGAAAACGATATCTTTTCGGTCTTTGTATTCTTCTGCCAGACGATTCACCTGTGGAAATTCCCGTATACAAGGAGTACAATGAATGTACCAGCATTTTATAACAATTATTTTCCCTTTCATTGATTCATTTGACACCAGATTTCCATTCAGGTCTTTAAATGAAAACTTCGGGAATGGAGTTCCTTCCATTTTATAATTCTTAAGCGCATCAAAGCCAATTTGATTGATAGTTGCTTTTATACTTGTATCTGAACCTACCTGAATCTCGAATAATTTATAATAGTATCTAGAATCTTCGGATTTTAATCTAATCGGAATACAATTTCCATTTGTCAATTGGTCCAGAAATGATTCTTTTGAAATTTCTTTAGAAAGGATGTCCAATGCTATGAAATCTCTCGAAAGCATAATGTTTTTACTTTGATAGGCCGACCATTGACTAAAATTATTCTGAATTTGAACTGGATCAACTTCCGGGGATCCGAAATTGGTTTGAGCAGTACTTATGGCGAAAAAGAAAAGAAGTGCAATTAGGCTGATAAATTTCTGCATGGATTCTGAGATAATTGTATTTGATTTCAAAAGTAGTGAAAGTTTTTTTTAACCGCAAAGACGCAAGGTTTTCGCAAGGTTCGCAAAGTTATTTTTAAAGGTTGTGACGCGGATGAAACAGATTCGTTTCACGAAAACGCGGATTTACACTGATTTTTAAAATCCACTTTTATCTGTATGAGAAGATGCAAAACCATGGAATCTAAGATAATTGTACTTGATCTCAAAAGTAGTGAAAGTTTTTTTTAACCGCAAAGACGCAAGGTTTTCGCAAGGTTCGCAAAGTTTTTTTTAAAGGTTGTGACGCGGATAGAACAGATTCGTTTCACGAAAACGCGGATTTACACTGATTTTAAAATACGTTTTTATCAGCGTCTTTGCGATAGCAAATCCGTTTTATCCGTGTCCTTTATATCAACATTAAGATTAAATCATTTTAAACAAAAAAAAAACCTGGCAATACAATTGCCAGGTTCATAATGCTCTCCTTCAGGTGAAAACCAAATAACAAATCACCTGAATTCGAAGCATTTATTCGAAATAAAAATTAGATTAAAAAATAAATAACCAAACTCAATTTTAACCGTTCCAATATTCTATTTCTGTAATTTTCATTCTTCTATACTGATCTTTAGTTTAAAAAGTTCATTACTTTGAATGATTTTTTATTTCCTGCTTTGTCCGTTACAATAACCACAAATAATTGTTTGATAGAAAAATTGTAGTTTTGAAGCAGTACTTCTTTATTATTTTGAACATTTTTATGACTTATCAATGCCTGTCCAATAGTATTGAAAACCTCAACCTGAGCAATATCTCCAGTTTCACTAGAAACAGCTAATGCATCGTTTTTAAAATAAGCTACTGTACTGCTCTTTGCTTCGATTCCTTCAGGCAATGTTCTTGCGGCTGTAAGTCCTGCAAAATAAGCCGCATACGCTTTAGATAATTCAGCTGAATTACCACAAGAAGAAAAATCCCAGTTTACAGACCAAGTCATTAAACCTCGTAAAGAAGGATACGGTCCGCCTGGCTGCATGGTGTAAGTTCTTCCTGAAAAAGTGGTTCCGGTTCTTAAATAATGCATTGCATTAATTCCTTCTGCCGGCGTTATAAAACCACTACCTGCTGCACTTGGACAAGCCGGTAATGCGATAAGAACTTTTGAGGCCGGTAAGCCATCATAACGCATTCCTGTAGTACCAATGTTATGTCCTTTTATAACCATATCCGTTAGGGCTGTTACCATGTTTGCTCTCTTAGCTGAACCATAGTACTGACCATCTAATCCGTTTTCTCCTCCTGTGTTATACAATTGTACCGCTAACAAATCCAATTCATTACGTAAGTTTTGAATGATTGGCAAGAACGAACCAAAAGTATCATTATAGGTAGAATATCCTCCTTGTACGTATTGTGTTTCCGGAGCCGCAGTTAATAAAAACCCAGGGCCATAGTGCGCTTTTAATTCTTTGAAAGCATCTACCACGTTTTTTAATTTTGGATAAGCAGAAATACCCGCATAAGAAATATCTCTTAAACCTCCTGCACTAAAATTCATCGATCCGCCTTCAAAATCGATATCGACTCCATCAAATTGATACTCGTCAATGATTGCTTTCAGACCATTAACAAAAATGTTTTTTTGATTTACATTCTCCAAAACAACATGACCATTTTGACCTCCAATAGAAACAATAACTGGAACGCCACTATCTCTTAAGGATTTTATATCATTTTTCAACAATTGCTTATTGAAAACTCCATTGGTCAAATATCTGGCATCATTTGTAGTTAATACTGGTGTATAACCATCACGGTTAACGGTTTCTACGAAAGCATAGTCCACTACGTTAAACTTACTTCCCACCATTTGAGAAAAATATAAAAATGGAGCAGAACCATTTTCCCAGGAATGTGCGTATCCTAAAATAATTTTACCTGCTGGAAGCGGAATGAATCTATTAGTGCCCACTGGAGCAATTTTAATGGTATTGTTTAATGTAGTTACACCAGATTTATTATCGGTTGCTTTGATTACAATCGGATAGTCCTGATAAGCAGCTGGTGTAAAATTATACGTATAGGTATTATTTGTACCTGCTGTCATATTGAATGTGCCTCCATTTATTGTAATAGTAACACCTGAAACCGATCCGTCACTATCAACAGCTGTAACCGAAATTGGCACAACCTGGAAAGAACTTTGAGTTACAGTAGTATTCGATGGCGAATTCCAGGTAACTACAGGTAAGGTATTTGGGCAGTTTGCACCTGAACAATTTAATGCAAAATTATATGTTTTTGTATCTGTTGTTCCGTTTGATGCAGTAGCCGTAACAGTTAATGTATGACTAACTGAAAACTGATTTGCTACCGGTGTCCAAATCGCTGTATAAGTTCCCGAAGAATTGGTAGCACTCAAGCTTTGTCCATTTAAACTAAAGGAAACAGATGAGATTGTAGTGGCATCCGCAGCACTTAATCCAACAGTAGCAACAAAATTAATCGCAGACCCTAAATTTATAGCAATTGTCGGAGCTGTTGGCGCTGTAATGGTAACCACTGGTTTAGTCACAACCACCGCTTGTGTATTAAAATTGTAAACTTGCGGTGTCGTTGGCATTGCAAAATTTGCCAAATTATTTGGGTAATAATTAGTTCCATTATTCTCCCATCCATTCAGCTTTAAACTTAAAACTTGTGCATAACCTGCTACAACCGCGTTATCATAAGTGAAATTCCCCTGAGCATCTGAGGTTGCAATAACACTTTTCCATCCGTGTGTATTATCTGTCCAAGGTAAAACCAATTCTATTTTTGCTCCTGAAACAGCAGTAGTGCCATTTTTAACGGTTCCGCTTATTAGATTTGTGCTAACCAAATTTTGTGCAAAATCCAGTGTTTTATCCCCAGAATTCGTCGTTGAAACTGCTGACACAGGAACAAATACTAGATTTGTTTTGGCAGCCGTTACTTTATAATCAGATCCTGAAGCCAGATTTGCAAAAGAATAAGATCCGTCAGCAGCTGTAGTAGCCGTTAAAGTTGTTGTACCCGAAACAGCCGAAACCAGAGCACCTGAAACCGGAGTTGTTCCGTTTAAAACTTTTCCGTTTATGGCATAAGATGACGTTCTTGCAGTAGCACTCGTATTGAAGTTATAAACCTGTGGAGTTGCCGGAACAGCAAAACTAGTCAGATTATTTGGAAAATAATTAACGTCGTTATTTTGCCAAGCATTCAATTTCAAACTCGAAATAGTAGTATATCCGTCTACCACTGAATTGGCAAAGCTATAATTTCCTTGTGCATCTGTAGTCGCCAAAACACTTTTCCATCCGTGTGCATTGTCAGTCCAAGGTAAAATGATTTCTACTTTAGCTCCTGCAATCGGAACTGTACCATTTTTAACGGTTCCGCTAATTTTACTTGTTCCAACATTAAATTCGACAAAATTTAAAGTTTTATCTGCTATCAAATTAGTATAAACGGTTGAAGCCGGAGTATAGGTTTTACCAGCCGCAGCAGCCGTTATGGTATAATTTCCTCCTGATGGTAAACTAAGACTATAACCGCTCGCAGTAGAAACTGCTGTAACAGTAGCTCCTGTAGAAGTTGCTGTAACAGTTACTCCTGAAGCTGGTGTAGTTCCGTTTAAAATTGTACCACTAACAGTATAATATACAATTGGAGAACCTTGCGTAAAGTTCAACGTTTTATTGCTATCTATCGCATTATATACTGTCGAAGCTGGTGTATAAGGAAAGCCTGTTTTGGCAGCTGTAACTGTAAAATTAAGTCCCGCGGTTAAACCTGTAATGCTATAAGCTCCCGTCGCATTAGAAACAGCAGTTAAAACAGTCGTACCGGAAGTTGCTGTAACTGTAACTCCCGAAATTGGCGTAGCTGGCGTAGTATTACTTAAAACCGTTCCACTCACAGTATACAAAGGTTGTGTTCCCTGAATCACTACACCAGTTTGGTTAGTCGTTACATTAGTTAAATTAACAGCTATAAAAGTATAAGCTGCCTTTAACGCTGTAAGGCTATAATTTTGACCAGATGTTAAATTATTGAATGTAAAATTCCCCGTTGCTGAAGTTACGGTTTGCAAAACTACATTACTGGCGTTGCGCAATTCAACTGTTACATCAGTCACTAAAGCAGTTCCATTTTTTACAGAGCCGGCAATGCTTACTGTTCCCGGAACAATACTTCCAAAAGAAGTATCTACCTGAGTTAAAAGTGAATTAGGGATAGAGCCTCTGGTATCCTGAGATAATTCCCAAATCATACCACCAGCCAGATTTTTAGATTTGATGTACTGTACTTTTAAATCCATTGATTGTTTATCTTCATAACTGATAAACTGTTTCAAACTACTGTTGTACAAATAAGGAACTTTGGTCGTGTTATCAAAATACCTTACCCAACCTGCAGCAGCTGCCGTTGGCGTAACTAACATGGTATTTGGATCTAAAAAAGCATGCGAATTGGTAACCGGATTTCCAACCAGACCACAAATTTCGATACTGCCAGATTTCTCACAAGCTGCCGGCCCATCCCAGGTTCCTGTTGGATTTTGCGGATTTGTACAGCCTGCAACATTATATCTTGGTGCAGAAACAAATAACCCCGGAAGGTTTGGATTGGTTCCATTATTGGCAACGTTGTCAAATTTTTTGCCGTAAAAAGGCAATCCCATGATTAATTTATTGGCAGGAAAACCAACTACATTCAAATAGATGTTCGTCAACTCATCAAGTGATTCTGACTGAGTTGCACCATATAATGGATCATTCGGGTTTCCGCTTCCATAGAGAGGAGCATTATAACATGTTTTATCATACCAGTTTCCGCCAAAATCATATCCAAAGTAAGTAATGTAATCACAGTACGTTGAAATATCTTCGGTCATTCCAAACTGTGCCCTGTTGTTTGGCCCTAAATATTGTTTAGGCACATTTCGAACATTGTTTCCGGCTGCAATAGTCACTAGTTTATTAGGCATTGCCTGACGCATGGCTTTTAATAAAAGTACCAGGTTTTTGTTGTCATCCGGATGGTATTTTTGCGGAGGAACCGGGATTCCGTTCACAATTTCAGTACCGTCTGTTCCTCCCATAAGAGGATACTCCCAGTCGATATCAAATCCATCAATAAACGGATAAGTGACAATGAAGTTTGCCATATCTGCAGCTAAAGCAGCTCTTGCCACCGAACTTGCGGCAATTGGAGAAAGATCCTGACCTTTAGTCCATCCTCCAACAGAGATTAAAATTTTTAAATGCGGATACTTTTCTTTCAACTTTTTCAAGTCATAAAAATTCCCTTTTACAGGAGCATCCCATGGAATTCCGCCTTCCGTATGCTCATAATCAGCATAGGTATCCAAACATTTTAATTTTGTATTCTCCGGACGGGCAGGGTCAAAAGTTGTCCCGTAAAAAGAATAATTCAAATGGGTTATCTTGCTCCCGTCTATCTTGGGAACATTGAAATCCCGGGCATAAATTGCCCATTGCGCATAATACCCTACTACTTTTTTACCGTGGGCTGGTTGGGCCGACGCAAGCAAGGGAAACAGTAACAAAAAGAGTAATCTGTAATAATGTTTCATAGTTAATAAATATTGGTTAATAGAAAATAAATATTCCAATTACAATACCTTACCCGCCAAAATGCAGCAAATAAATACAATAACCGGGGTTCAATACACCGCGAATAAAAAACATCGCGATACAGTGGATTTTTAATTCATTACTTCTAAAAATAAATATTACTATTACTGATTCTAGCCATAATCGTTAGTGAATAGTAGTGACTGATATTTATTTAATTTTAAAAAAAATTAGTTTAAACACAGAAGATAAATTTGGGATTCATCAATCTAAATACTTTACTTTTTGTCATGTTTTGTTTTATGCGTCTTATTTGGTTTTTAAATGTTAATACTATTTATGATGGTTATATTTTTATTATGATTGATTGTTTTTAAGTTAGAAAGACAGCCAAAATCACCATAATTATCTCTGCCAGAAGCCTCTGGCAGAGACAATAAATTACTAAATAACGTGGTAAAAAAAACTTACTAAATACTAACTCAAACAAATCTTTAAATTAATTTTTTGAAACTTTCATATACTGATAACTCAACATCAGCGTGGTCTTTACTGTTACATTGCTCAATTAAATTTTTCAGATCCTCTCCTTTTAAAGTTGATTTATTATCTAAAACGAGTAATAATTCCTGCGATGCATCATTCAACTTTTTAGACAAAGGCAAGATGTGCTGTATTAATGGTGCATTAGCACTTAATTCAACCAGTCCTTTGTTAACAGCGATCCATTTGTTTAAAAATGCCGCTACTTTTGCTTTATTATCCGGAGTTTTATTTGCTAGATATTGTGCTACTGCAGCATCAAAAGCTAAAGAGTCTTTGGCATCCGGTGTACAGGCATCTGCAAAAAGGGTTAACGGAGAATACATTTGATATTCAGTTCCTCCTTTGTTTCGTTTATACCCTTTTAAAGGTTCGCAAACATTTGTAAAATCTTCTACAAAATTAATGTTCTGATTGTTCGAGATGTTTCTCAGAATCACGTCCTTATTACGAATGTGTGTTATTCCAAGCTCTTCCAATCTGAAAGAAACTACATCAAGACGTTTGCGCATGCTCTCCAAATCTGTAATATCTTCAGCCGACCAAAGTCTTTCAGCGATCGCAGCTGTTCTTGGCCAAAGTCTTGAATCGATTGTTGATGACGATACAAGTTCTGTCCACATTGTTGCTTCACCTCCTAATACTCTTGCTTTTTCTTCGGTGGTTAAATTTGCTCCTTTTGGCATTGGATCATTTAAATAATGACTCGCAACCGGATACATTAAATCAACATAATATCCATTGGACATTACTGTTTTATACCCTTTTTTTACTGATTCAATTAAAGACTGACCTGCTACTACTCCTTCATTAGGGCCTCTCCAGGCATGAATAATCGCATCTTTTGACATATTCTTGGTCAAAATTTCTTCCCAGCCCATTAACTGTTTCCCATGTTTCTTAAGCATTGGAATTAATTTCATGGTGAAATAAGTCTGTAACTCATGATTGGTCGTTAACTGATTTTTCTTTTTGAATTCCTGAATTTTTGGATTTGAATCCCAGTCCTTCCCTTCATTTTCATCTCCACCAATATGAAAATAAGCACCTGGGAATAATGGACAAACCTCATCAAAAAGTTCACTTAATAATTGATATGTTTTAGGATTTGAAGGATCTAATGTTGGTGAAAAAATACCAGCATTTCTTTCAATTCCATAGGTCGCAATTGCTGTTCCCTGAATATTTTTTTCAGAAGTCCCCCCTGTCAGTGTAATCACTTTGCTTCCTATTTCCGGGTAAGCCGTAAGTATTGCAGATGCATGACCAGGAACATCTATTTCCGGAACGATCAAAATACCGCGCTCATCAGCATATTTTACGATATTTTTAATCTCCTCTTGTGTGTAATACATTCCATCCGAAGCTTTTTCAATTAGTTTTGGATGTTTTTTCATTTCAATTCTCCATCCCTGATCGTCTACTAAATGCCAGTGAAGGACATTCATTTTCGTAGCTGCCAAGGCATCAATGTTTCTTTTGATCACATCTACCGGCTGAAAATGTCTGGCAGCATCGACCATCAAACCTCTCCACGTAAATCTTGGGAAGTCTGAGATTTTTGATACAGGAAAATAAAATGAGTTGTTATTATTCTGCATTATTTGCAATAAGGTTTCAAGACCGTGCAGCGCTCCTAAATCACTTGTTGCATTTATTGTAATTTTGTTTTGTTTGATATCTAAATGATAGCTTTCGTCTTCGTACAAACCAATTTTTCCGCTCTTGGTGCAATTGATTTGAAGCTCGGCTGTAGGAACTTCATTTAGTTTGGTAATAAATCCTTGTTCGAAAAAAATACCGGTTCTACCATCTAATCGGCGCAAAAAGCGAGTTACTCCTCCAAAAATTCGGGGATTTGGGTTTCCGGTGATGTTTACTTTAAAATTTTTAGTTAAAGCAAAATTGCCATCGCTTAAAACAACACTTTGAGGCCAAGGCATAAGGTTTAGCTGCTCTTTTTGAACCTGAGCACTAGCTGTTACACCTGCTAATAGTAGGACTAATAAATATTTCATTTTTAATGTTTTTGGAAAGATGTTGCCTGAGACAACATTAATAATAAATAAAAGAAACAAAATTCAGAAGGATTTCTATTGAACCCTCACTACTCCTAATGAAATCAATCTGAATTTTGTAATGTAATCCGCTCTCACCCGGATCTTATAATCTAATTTTAATAATCAAAACGTTTAAAAGCTTCAATTGCTTCGTATTCTGCTAGTCCTAATTCATCGTATAAAACGGCTGTATTTTTGTTACGGTCTTCGGCTCTCACCCAGAATTCTCTCGAGTCATTACCCTGAAACATTACCCGGTCTTTTTGAGACTGATGGTACAAAATTGCGTGACGTTTTAACAATACTTCTGATGGAGAAAGCGGAACGGCCATATCAATTTCATGAATGTCCCATTCGTGCCATGCACCTCGATACAACCATAACCAGCAATCGTCCATGTATTTTTGCGGTTTTAGTTCTTTCATTGCGGCAAAGATGGCATTCAGACAAACTTCGTGTGTTCCGTGCGGGTCAGCCAAATCTCCTGCTGCAAATACCTGATGCGGTTTGATTTGTGCGATGATCTCTTTTACAATAGCGATGTCCTCAGCACCCAATGGATTTTTTTTCACCTGTCCGGTTTCATAAAACGGAAGATCTAAAAAGTGCGTATTCTCATCTTTTAATCCAATGTATCTTGTTGCCGCGTAGGATTCTCTTCTTCGAATGAGTCCTTTTAATTTGCGAACTTGCAAAGAATCAATTTGGTTTTCAGACTTGCTATTCAAAAATTCAATGACAGCTTTAAAGTCGATTCCCGAGGCAGAATCACCAAGAAAATCTTTAGCCACTTCGGCAAATTTCAATGCCTCGTCGTCTGTAACGGCTATATTTCCGGAGGTTTGATATACAACATGTACATCGTGACCTTGTTTTATCAGTTTTGAAAAAGTTCCTCCCATAGAAATCACATCATCATCCGGATGTGGACTAAAAAGAATCACTCGTTTTTTTGAAGGATTGGCTCTTTCAGGACGATGCGAATCGTCGGTATTGGGTTTTCCACCCGGCCATCCTGTGATGGTATGCTGCAAGACGTTGAACATATTGATGTTCAAATCATAAGCAGAACCTTCCTGCGCCAAAAGATCAGACATTCCGTTGTTGTTGTAATCTCTGTCGGTTAATTTTAAGATAGATTGTTTTGTTTTTTGGCACAACCAAACAATCGCTTTGCTTTTTAATTCCTGTGTCCAGATGCATTCTCCTACTAACCAAGGCGTTTTGAAACGCGTTAATTCTGATGCTGCTGACTGGTCTAATACAAATGTAGCATTGGCATGATTTTGTAAAAAAGTAGCCGGAACTTCTGAACTGATATCTCCTTGAATAGTTCTCTTGATGATATCGGCTTTGTTTTGTCCCCAGGCCATCAGCACAATTCGCTTTGATCTCATGATAGTAGAAACTCCCATGGTGATCGCTCTTTTAGGAACATTGTCGATCCCATTAAAATCTGAAGAAGCATCGACTCTCGTAATATGATCCAGTGTAATAATTCTGGTTCCGGAGTTGATGTGGGATCCCGGTTCATTGAAACCTACGTGACCCGTACGACCAATTCCTAATAATTGAAAGTCAAGACCTCCTGCATTTTTAATATTCATTTCGTAATCGATGCAGTATTGATTAAGTTCTTCAATGGCAACGGTTCCGTCGGGAATATTTACATTCTCGGGTTTGATATCAATATGATTAAAAAGATGCTGGTGCATGAAATAATGATAGCTCTGATTGTTCTCTTTGCTCATCGGATAATATTCATCCAGATTAAAAGTGATTACATTGCTAAAACTTAAACCTTCTTCTCTGTGCATTCTCACTAATTCTTCATAAACTTTGATAGGAGAAGAACCTGTGGCTAAACCTAATACGCAAGATTTATTCTTTTCTTGTTTAGAGCGGATCAATTGCGCGATTTCCTGTGCTACAATTACCGAAGCTTCTGCAGAGTTCCTGAAAATTTCATTGTGGATTTTTTCAAATCGTGTCTCTTCAAACTTCCCCGCGCTTTTATAGCTGATATCAGGTTTTATTTCTAAAGCACTTTTCATTTCTTTTCTTTTTATAATAATTACAATTTTGGTTTTTGAAATGGTATAAGCAACCTTAGTCACTTATACCATTTACTAACCAAACTTAAATTCTTTTAATTCTTGGATTTATTTTTTTAGAAATTTGGAGCATTAACATCCCACCAAAGTCTGGTTCCACCATTGTCTGGTCCTCCTAATTTGGCAAGTCCTGTCTCGTAACCACCTTTATTACCAGCTTTCTCAGCGACAACAAAATTGATTCTTCTCACACCAAGCTCTGTAGAAATTGTACCTCCACTATAATTTTTAAGTACTTTAAAAAGTTTAGGATATCCTGTTCTTCTGTAATCAGACCAAGCTTCCTGACCTTCAGGGAAACCGGCAATCCATTTTTGAGTAACAATTTTTTGCAATTTTACCTCATTAGTTGCCGCCGCATCCCAGGCAACAGTCACATTATTTAATGGTGCTGCATTATTCTCCGGGAATTTAGGATCAACATAGGCTGCTGCAGTACCCGTATTGTTTGCCGTATAAGCCGCTGCACCTGAAACTCCTCTTTGATCAAATGACGCTGCAATTCCTTGTTCATACAATGATTTAGCATCTCCGCCCATGTTCCATCCTCTTAAAGCTCCTTCCGCTCTTAAGAAATAAGCTTCCGCAGTAGTCATTAGAGTTATTTCTTTAGTCTTAATAACTGATCCAACTCGAGAAAAATTCTCATGATCACTTTTTGAAGCCATAGCTATACCTGTACGAATCCCTTTATACTGACCTGGAAATTCCGTTGAAGTCTCAAAATAAACAGGTAATCTAGGATCATTGTATCCTTTTAGAATAGATTCCATATCAGCAGACATAGCGATATCTCCCCATCCATTACTTATAGTTTGAATTGGATTAGTATAAACAGGAGATACAATTTTGAACAAATCTGAATTTGCAGTGAAAACTCCAAATTTATGTGCCACAGCTTTTTCAGCCTGAGTCTTAGCCAAATCTGGTTTCACTTTTACAACACGCATGGCTAATCTCAAACGCAAGGTATTAGCAAATTTTACCCATAATTTATAATCACCCTTATAACCTGATTCATCAGCTGAAGTAAAAACACTAACCTCGCCAGCATCAACTCTTTTAGTTAATTCTGCCACTGCAAAATCCAGTTCACTAAACATTTGAGTGTATACCTCTTCTTGTGAATCATATGGAATAGTAGTCTCCAAAGTACCGAACTTCGAGTAAATAATAGGTCCAAAAATATCGGTCAATCTATGCATCCCTTCTACTTTTAAAATCAAAGACAAGGCGTAAAACTGATCGTATTTTCCTTTCGCTTTGTTGGCAATATCATTAGCATTATACATTATATTCTTGTAAGCAGTCTCCCAACAAGTACCATTCCAGTTATCAAGAAGATAGTAAGTTGTATTATTCAAATTACCAAAAGGATGAGGAGTTGCCATATATCCAGACCAAACATCACTATTTAATCCTTGTTGCAATTGATAAAGATCTGGCGGGGTTAAAACCTGGATATTATTAAACATCGGAGAAAACCCACCTTTAATATGATTAAAATCCTGCTCAAAAAGCTCTGGTGTAATACCATTTGGATTCGTATTTATTTCCTCAAAATTATCTGTACACGCAACTACCGTAAGTAACGAAGCACAGATTGTTGTTACTTTTATTATTTTATTTAGTTTCATCTTTTTAATTTTTTAGAAAGTTACATTTAAATTAAGACCGATACTTCTGGTAGAAGGCAAACCATAAATATCAACACCTTGTAAACCTTGACCTGTACTTAATGCAATGTTTGGATCAAAAGGAGCATCTTTGTATATAAAAAATAAGTTTCTGGCGATTAAAGAGATACTGGCTGCCTGAATAAAAGGTAATGCTTTTGGATTAAAATTGTATCCAATTGAAACCTCTCTAACGTTTACATTTGTTGCGCTATAAACATACTCTCCACTAATTCCTTGTCTACCTCCAACTTGTTTGTAATAAGACTCAGCACTCATTGTAGGAACAGCAACACCGTCGCTTGCTCTCACTCCGTTAATATTTACACCTCCAGCATTTCTGGCATCACCTGTTGCTTTCGAAACTCCATTAATATCGTTTACTGCTTCTGTTAAACTCATTACATCACCACCAAAACGACCATCAATTAATACACTTGCAAAGAAAGATCCAAATTTAAATGAGTTAGAAAGACCTAACATAAAATCAGGATTAGAATTACCTACTTCCTCAAAACCAGTTTTTTGAAGAGTACCATCATCGTTTAACAATGGTCTGCCTTGCGCATCTCTCTTAATATTAATTCCTTCAATAACTCCAAATGGTTTTCCTTCAATTAATGCATATCTGTAACTGTTTACACCAGCATTGGTAAGGTTAATTCTACCTCCTAATTCAGTAGGAATTTCTTTTACTTTATTTCTGTTATGAGAATAGTTCACAGCTGCATCCCAAGAAAATTTATCTCCTCTAACGATTCCTGCATTTAAAACAACCTCTATACCTTTATTCTCTATACTACCAGCATTAATTCCATAAAAATCAACACCTTGTACATTTCCAATTGGAGCCACTACTTGTAAATACTGATTCTTAGTTTCTGAATGATAGTAAGAAAACTCAAATCCTAATCTATTATTAAACATTCTCCATTCAGTTCCTAGTTCGTATTCTGTTTTTAACTCAGGCTTCAAACTTGTACCAGTTTTTGGTGCAACAATTGGATTGTATTTTGTACCGCTTCCTTGTGGATAATAATTTGTAGGAGTCGTTATAAATGGAGCGACATCATTACCAGCCCTAGCATAAGCTGCACGAACTTTACCATAGGTAATAAATTCCGGCAAAGTAGTCATCTCACTAATAATACCTGTTAAACCAACTGATGGATAAAAATATCCTCCTTCATCTGTATTCACTAAAGTAGAAGACCAGTCTTTTCTACCTGTAAGATCTAAGAACAACATATCTTTATAACCAAAAGTAGTTGCAGCAAATATGGATTGAATTTCTTTGTTAGATTCAATTAACTGATAATTTTCAGCATTGTTATTAAAATTATGCAATGTAAACCAGTTTGCATATTTTAAACCTCCACCAACTCCTGAATCCAGTATCGTTCTTTGATTAATCAACGTATTTCTTACACTGGTTCCAATGTTTGCATTGAATGTGAAATCTGAACCGATTTTTGTATTTATAGTTGCTATTAAATCGGCATAACGTTGTGTACTTAAAGAATTTTCATGATAATATCTACCATTTACATGAGATAAGGCTCCCTGAGTAGTTGCATAAACAAATTTATCAAACTCACTTGATGCTCTATTATAACTATATCTGCTGGCAATACTTAACCAATTAGTAGCTTTATAAGTTAAAGATAAAGATCCATTAAAAAAGTCATTCTTATCTTCTGATTTATTTCTGTTTATTACCCAATATGGATTTTGCATAAAATCTACATTAGACACCCAATTTTGAGCCATTAAATTTCTTGTCGGATCAAAAACTTCATAATTATCTTTATAAAAATTAAAATCATTTCCTCTTGGCATTAAATAAACACCAGTAAGCGTATTAAAATAAAGACCGTTTACAGGTTTGTTTCCAATTGACTGAGAAGTATAATTTGCATTTGCTGCAAAGGTCAATTTATCTCCAAAGAACTTAGCTGTTTGGCGAATTCCAAAATTATTTTTCTTTAGACTATTACCCGGAGTAATTCCTGAAGAAGTGGTATTGGCATAAGAAAATGCTGTAGACGAATTTTCGGTACCAGTAGAGTACCCTACTGAACTAATTTGAGTAACTCCTGTATTAAAGAAATCTTTAACATGATCATTCGTTTTTTGTTTTGCTCCCCATGTTTCTGTCGCTCCTTTTAATGCAACGTAATCTGATTGAAATTTAGGCAAATAAGCTGCTGTTTCAAAAGTAGTTACTGAAGAAGCCGTAATATTTGCTTTCCCTGTTTTAGCTTTTTTAGAAGATAGCAAAATTACTCCATTTGCTCCCTGACTACCATATAATACAGAAGCAGCTGCACCTTTAAGAACCGTCATTCCATCGTAATCATCAGGATTAACTAAAGAAACAACATCACCACCGTCACGATTACCTCCTGACAAGCTTCCAAATGACTCCGTTGGCTGGCCAGCAGTACCAGGACTCAATATCGGAATACCATCAATAACATATAATGGCTGGCTATTCACAACAGATGAATTTCCACGGATAACTACTTTTGTCGATCCACCAGTACCTCCTGAACTTCTGGTTACTGCAACACCGGCAATTTTACCAGCAATTGTATTGATAACGTTCGCATCTCTTACACGTGTTAACTCTTCTCCTTTAAGTTCCTGAGCTGCATAAGTTAAAGATTTTCTTGTTTTCTTGATACCTAATGAAGTTACAACAACCTCTGTAAGTGCATTCGAGGCTGCTTGTAGCATTTTAACATTAATTGTAGCAGCATCACCTACAACTATTGATTGTGTTTCAAGACCAACATAAGTAAAAACTAAAGTCTGTCCTTTTTGAACTTCAATTGTGTACACTCCGTCAAAATCGGAAGTAGTTCCCTTTTGACCTCCTTGTACCGCAATGGACGCCCCTGGCAATGGCAGTCCATCAGAATCTGTAATCACACCTTTAATATTTTTTACCTGAGCAAGCGAAACTTGCGCCGTAAAAACAATCATAAAGATTAAGAAAATTTTTTTCATGTTAATTTATTTTGTTAGTTATAGGGTAAAATTATTCTTAACGTATTGTTAAAAAAAATAAATTATACAAACGGCATTAAATTTTAAACGAACGACATAAAACAATCAATAATATGCTTTTCGAAAACGTTTTCTAATCAATATCTACTAATATTTTACAAGAAAATAATAATTTACCATAAAAAAATCCCCTTTTTTCGCATAATCGTTTAACAATCATTAACAATTCGATACCATTTATGATTAAACCATACCAAATATTACACAAACCGTTTTACGAAAACGTTATCAGATTTAAATACATCAACATATCGCTATATTTTAAAATTTTATGTAAAAGAATTGCGTTTTAATAACTAATTGTTTAAAGTTGCACATTAATTACAAACCCGAGAATCAATTCCCATAAACTGCTAAATAAAAGTTGAACGAGATACGAAAATTAAAATTTGACATAAAACTTAAAAACCATGTTTGGTTTTGGGGCAGCTATTTCACTCTTAACTTTTTAAGATGGGGCGCCTACTTTAATGATTATCCTTATTCGTTCAAATCAAACCTGATAGAATTCTCTTTACACATTCCACTAGTCTATTTCAATTTATTTGTACTGGTGCCGCGTTATGTTCTAAAGCAAAAATACATTCAGTATACTTTCTTGATGGTTATAAGCCTATTGGCTGTCTATTTAATAAAGACCGGTCTCACCTATTATATTATATCTGAAAATATTTGGCCGGAAGCCAACCGCGAATATCATTCTTTTGACATCAACCACGTACTCGCAGTTTGCATTGGTGAATTATATGTTGTTGCAATGGCATCTTCTGTCTACCTTACATTAACCTGGCTGAGAGAAAGGGAAAGAAACCGATCTCTAAGGGAAAATCAGTTTAGAATAAAGCTAAAATATCTTGAAAATCAGATTCAGCCGCACTTCTTTTTCAATACCCTGAATAATTTATATGCTTTATCACTAGAATCTTCAAATAAAGTCCCTGATGTAATTATAAAACTGTCAAATCTAATGGAATATGTTTTATATGATGTAAAAGGAACCAAATCTGTTCCTTTGATTAAAGAAATTAATTACATCCAAAATTATATCGAAATCGAGAAGCTACGCTTTGAAAATGTTGAAGTTACAATCAATTTAGAATCAAATATAGAGGATATTGTGGTACCTCCGCTACTCTTCATTTCATTGGTCGAAAATGCCTTTAAACACGGTGGAGTCAACAATAATAACCTTAAAATTAAAATCAATTGTAAAGTTATTGACAATAAAATGTTAGACTTTGAAATCTTAAATAATTTTGTAATTTCACAAAATATTAACGCGAAAGGCGGAATTGGTCTGGCTAATACCAAAAAGAGATTAAAACTGATTTACAAAAATGACTTCAGTCTAAAAAATACAACTAAATTAAATTACTATATAATCCGTTTGCAAATACCTCTTGATAATGAAAATTAAATGCGTGTTGATTGACGATGAGCCTTTGGCAATCAAAGTCCTGCAAAATTATTTTACCAATTTTACAGATTTTGAGGTAATTGGTACATTCAATAATTCTCTGGAAGCGCTTGATTTTATAAACAGTACTACTGTCGATGCTGTATTCTTAGACATTAACATGCCTATGATGACAGGATTCGAACTTATTAGCCTGATCGAAAACAAAACCAAAGTTATCATTACAACTGCCTTTAGAGAATTTGCCGCAGAAAGCTATGATCTTGACGTTCTGGATTACTTAGTAAAACCTATTCCGCTTCCAAGGTTTATAAAATGCATCAATAAAATCACTACTGAATACAATTTAAAAAACAATATTAAAGTCGAAACCACTAAGGGTGACTCTCATATTTTTATCAAAGTAGATAAGAAAATGATGAAAATTAATATTGAAGAAATTTTATTTGTTGAAGGAATGAAGGAATACATAAAAGTGGTGACTTCAGACAAAACCTACATCACGCACAAATCTTTAACCTCATTGTCTGAGGAATTACCTGCCGACCGATTCTTGCGCATTCACAAATCCTATGTAATTGCACTGAATAAAGTAAAATCAATAGAAGGCAATCGTATTCAGATACAATCTTACACCATTCCAATTGGAAGAAATTACAGCAAAGAAGTAAAAAACAAAATACTGGAATAAACTCAGCTTCCTAAATCGATTTTCTAACTCGGTAAAAATTAACACATTGTTGAAAAAATCAAACCGTTGGTTTAAATTTAACATTATTTGTGGCTTTTTATTTTTTTTTGAAACACTTAACAAATATATTTACGGTCTTCAAAAAACAATAAAATAAAAAATTAACCTCTTAAATTATGAGTTCAGAAAATGTTCAAACCAAATGGGGACAGTTTATCTCGTTGATAATTGTTTTCTTCTTTTGGGGTTTTGTTGGTTCAGCCAATGATATCCTGATTCCTGTTTTCAAGAAAGTATTCACCTTATCACAAGTACAATCGCAATTAGTAGCCTGGGCCTTTTATGCTGCTTACTTCGTAGGATCATTGATTTTCTTTCTGGTATCCTTAAAATTAGATGTTTTACAAAAATTTGGATACAAAAAAACACTTTCTGCCGGTTTACTTTTATCCGCAGTTGGGTCATTTTTATTCGTTCCGGCTGCAACAATGCAAAGTTTCCCTTTCTTCTTAACAGCTTTATTTACAGTAGGACTAGGTTTCTCAATCCAGCAAATTGTAGCAAATCCCCTAGCAATTAAAATGGGAAGCCCGGCAACAGGCGCTCACCGTTTGACTTTAGCAGGAGGAATCAACTCTTTCGGAACTACAATTGGTGCTATTTTACTTGGAATCGCTCTATTCGGAATGGGAGACAACAAAAAAACAGATTTATCATTAGAAGACATTAAATTACCTTTCATTATTCTTGGACTTGCTTTTATTGTAGTCGCTATTTTCATGAACTTCTCAAAAATTGAAGATCCTGCAAAAGAAGACGAAGAGGAAGTTAAAGTAGCACACGAAAAATTCAATATATTAGACTATCCTCAGCTCTATTTAGGAATGTTAGGTATTTTTATATATGTTGGTACAGAAGTAACAATTATCAGTAACCTTCCTGCTTTATTACATACTGCCGAATTTGGCAACGTACTTGAGCATGCTATCGCTCCATTTATTGCCCTTTATTGGGGAAGCTTAATGATTGGTCGCTGGAATGGCGGAGTTAACGTTTTCAATACTTCTACCCTAGTAAACACAGCACTTAAATTTATAGTACCGGCTCTGGCATTTGGAGTAATTATTGGAGCTAACATTTTTGCTGCACATGATGTTTCTTCATTCTACATCTACCCAATTTGGATCTTATTGTTCATCGCGGTGAGTTTTGTTGGAGGCAAAAATGCCGGAAAAACATTAATGCTTTTCGGAATATCTGGTGTATTAATGATGTTTGCCGGATTAGTTTACCCGGATCCTCAAATTGCCAAATTCTTCTTCATTTCCGGAGGCTTGTTCTTATCTATCATGTGGCCGTCTATCTTTGATTTAGCGATTGCCGGTTTAGGAAAAAACACTGGAAAAGCGTCTTCATTCTTAATCATGATGATTCTTGGAGGAGGAATTATTCCTTTAATTCAAGGCAGTATCTGTGATATCGACCTTACAAGTCCAAACGGAATTTTCGGAATTACATGGACACATTTCTCTTATATCGTTCCTCTTCTTGGTTTTGCTTACTTAGGATTTTACGGATTCTATTGCCCTAAGATCTTAAAAAGACAAGGAATCAACCATGTTGAAGGTGGTGGCGGTGGTCACTAAACATAATATAAAATTTTAAATTCCAAATATCAAATTCCAAATTCCAAACCTTTAAGCGCTTCGAATCTGGAATTTGATATTTGTTTTTTTTACACCAATAATTACAACAAACCCGACAGATTTTAATGAAAACCTGTCGGGTTTATATAAAAAAAGCCATCTTTCTATTGAAAAATGGCTTTTTTAATTTTATAACTAAGGACTACTTGTTTCCTTTTTCAAAATCAGCTACAAATTGAGCCAATCCGATATCTGTTAATGGGTGTTTCAATAATCCGTAAATCGCAGAAAGAGGTCCTGTCATTACATCAGCACCAATTTTAGCACAGTTTACAATGTGCATCGTGTGACGTACAGAAGCTGCTAAAATTTGAGTTTCGTAACCATAATTATCATATACTAATCTAATCTCTTCTATCAGATTCAATCCATCAGTCGAAACATCGTCTAAACGACCAACAAACGGAGACACATAAGTTGCTCCCGCTTTTGCAGCCAAAATAGCCTGTCCTACTGAAAACACAAGCGTTACATTTGTTTTAATTCCCTTATCAGAGAAATATTTCGCAGCCATAACACCTTCTTTTGTCATAGGCAATTTTACCACGATTTGATCATGTAATTCAGCCAACTCCTCACCTTCCTTAATCATTCCGTCAAAATCAAGCGCATTAACTTCAGCACTTACATCTCCTTCAACCAAATTACAGATGTCAACATAATGCTTTAAAATGTTGTCTTTTCCAGTAATTCCTTCTTTAGCCATCAAAGATGGGTTAGTCGTTACACCATCCAAAACTCCTAAAGCCTGTGCTTCTTTAATCTGAGCTAAATTAGCTGTGTCAATAAAAAATTTCATAATCTATTTATATTTAATTGTGTGTTTAAAAATTTAGCGCAAAATTACAACTTAGAATCTAAACTTAGCACCAATAGCCAAATCAATTCTCCATAAATTTTCTAATTCTTCTTTATCAAGCTTTTCAGTATATGTCGTGCCATCTGCATACGTATACTTTAGTTTTTTCAAAACACCACCAACAAAACTAACCTGTGGCCCCAACAAAAAATGAGGTGTTATTCTAAAATGATACCCCATCCCCCCAATCATACCAAAATTTGAACCCGTTATTTTTACCGGATTACCAGCTACACCTGCCTTGTTTTGATAGGCCATATACCCCAAAGCTAACTCTAAATTAGCTTCACCAACTCTTGCGTGTCGATCTTCAGTAATTATGAAAGAAGGCCCAATAAACGAGATTGTTATATCATCACTGAAATTTCCTTTTACTGTCATTTCATTACCCACCGTAATTTGTTGATTGTAAATTGTTCCAGACGACTTATAAACATTGTATTTCAAACCAAATCCATTCTTTTTATCCGTAATATAATAAGCACTTACATCATAACTTAATCCAGATTTTAATTTTTTTAAATATTTTTTCTGTTCTGAATTCAAACCATCTGGCGATGAACCTACTCTAAAACTTTGTCCAACATTCGCTGTTACTAAAAATCTTGAAGTTTTAGAATTATCCGAATAAGACGAACCATAAACTACAGCATCATTATTAATGGCATTAGAACCTGCTGGTAACCGAACAGTATCTTTAGTAATCTTAACAATATCATAATCCGGAGTATTTTCAACTCTCAATAAATCTGCAGCAATTCGATGACAACTACTTCCAAATGTACTCGGATACAAATGTTCTGTAATTAACAATGCATTAGCACCGCTTTTACGAGCTTCAGTTTTTGCTTTTTCAAGTACAGTATTTAAATCGCAATTGATTGTAAAACCAGTATCTCCAATTTTAGTAGATCCGATTTTACTATATACCGCGGGAAGTTCTGATTTGGCATTAAAAATGACAATTTTCTCAACTTCATTTAATTTTTCATGTTTTTCAGAAACAGAAGTTCTTATTTTTGGAGAGCAAGAGCAAAAGGCAATCGTAACAAAAAGCAAAAGGTATTTCATTTTAAGATTCAGTAATTTATAATTTATAATGATTCATCAGCATTTTTTCATAAACTTTATCCGGTAGTGCACGCTTTAAAACAATTGAAAATTTCTGCATAAAAGCACCTACTTTGTAATGTACATTTGGCTTTTTTTGCTGTATGATTTTATAAACCGCTTCGGCCATTTCATTTGGATTCCCTCCCGCATCAACATGCTCATTCATAGTAGAAAGAATATCACCGTATACTTTTTCATAAGCCGAACCTTTTAGCACCGGTGCATGATAGCGACCTGCTGCAATATTGGTTGCAAAATCTCCCGGTGCCACATTTGTAATCTCAATTCCAAATGCCTTCACTTCCATACGCAAAGCCTCTGTGATTAACTCCAAAGCTCCTTTTGAAGCCGAATATACACTACGATATGGCAATCCCATATAGCCGGCAATTGAAGTGATATTAATAATCAAACCTGATTTCTGCTCTCTCATTTGAGGCAAAACAGCTTTCATAACTTCGATTGGTCCGAAGAAATTGGTTTCAAAATTGTTTTTGATTTCCTCAGTCGGAATTTCTTCCAGAGGCCCGGTAATTCCAACACCTGCATTATTAATAACAACATCCAGTCTTCCCGAAGCAGCAATAACCTCTGCTACTGCCGATTTTATAGAATCTGCATTACGGACATCCAAAGCAACTAATGGAAAAATTGAATTCAGTACCTTTTCAGGATTTCGGCTTGTTCCGTACACAACGAAACCTTTTTGATGCAAGAACTCTCCAATTGATTTTCCAATCCCTGAAGATCCTCCGGTAATTAAAACAACTTTACTCATTGTAAGTTTTATGTTAGATGTGAAATGTTATTTGTGAAATGTTGTCTGTAAAATGAAACATACTTAACGCAGACTTTTAATTATGATTGTTAAATGTACTTGTTTATGAATAGAATTTCTGCAATATAAAAATCTTCTTCCCTAAAACATCTTACATCTTACAAGCAACATTTTACATTTCACAAAAAGGTCAAAAATAAAAAAATCCTCCATATGGAAGACTACTTTTAAATTAATTCTAAAAAAAAATCCCGAAACATCGGGACTAAAAAAAAAAAAAAAAAATGGCAAGCGACCTACATCGCACCGCTCAACCACGTACCCTTGCTATGTTCCCATCCTGGGGGAGTCTGCAGGAGCTGGTCGTGTAGGACTTGCCGGTGCAAATATACAATCTTTTTATATTTTTGCAAGACCTTTGTTGCTATAAAAATATCATCGTATATTGGCTTATTCAAATTTTAAACTATGAAAAAATATAACTTCCTAACTGTCATTTTATTAGGAATCACATTAATTGGATGTGGAGATACAAAAAAAGGTGAAAATTCTTTATTCAACATCGATGATTCAGCTTTTCCGGCTCATTTTTTGCCTCAGGAAGCAATTTCTATCGGTATTTTGAACCCAAATTCGAAAGAAATTGACAGCATTACCTACTTCATAAACGATAAAAAAGTGGGAAGCACTAAAGGGACCGAAAAATTCAAATTTGAATTAAAAGATCAAAAATTAGGGTACCAATATTTAAAAGCGACCGTTTATTTCGGATCAGACTCCTCCGATGCTACTAAACGTGTTGAACTGGTTTCTAATATCGAACCTAAATTATTAAAATACAAAATAGTCAACACCTATCCACACGACAAACAATCCTTTACCGAAGGATTAGAATTCTATAAAGACACTTTATACGAGAGTACCGGACTGGAAGGAGCTTCTTACTTAAGAAAATACGATTATAAAACCGGTAAAATTTTCAAACAAATCGATTTAGACAAAAAGTACTTTGGTGAAGGGATTACTTTCATCAATGGCAAATTATTTCAATTAACCTATCAAAACAAAACAGGTTTTATCTACAATGCCAACACTTTAAAATTAGAGAAAACTTTTGCTTACGAAAAAGATATCGAAGGTTGGGGAATGACCAATGACGGAAAATACATCTACCAAACTGACAAAACAGAAAAAATCTGGAAAATGGATCCTGCAACTCAAAAAATGATTGACTACATCAACGTTTACTCAGGAACTTCAAAAATTAAAGCAATTAATGAGCTGGAATGGATTAACGGAAAAATCTACACCAATGTATGGTTTAAAGATGCTATTGCTGTCGTAAACCCTACTTCCGGAGCCGTTGAAGGAATTCTGGACATGTCTGGATTACGCAAACTTATGACTGATGTAACTAAAGATGATGTTTTAAACGGAATTGCTTACAACCCAAAAACTAAAACTATTTTTGTTACCGGTAAAAACTGGACCAAAATGTTCGAAATAACCGTTTCTGAATAAGATAATAAGAACAAATTTTCAAACACAGATTTCACGAATTTCACTAATCTATTGCGTGATAATATTGTGAAATTTGTGCTTTTTACTTTATACCTCAAAATAATGACAACTTTAATTACCAACATAAAAGAATTACTTCAGGTTCGCGAAACTTCAATAGCTAAAGTATCGGGAGCAGAAATGGCAGTACTTCCAACTTTAAAAAATGCGTATTTAATTTTAAAAGACAATCTCATTGACGATTTTGGCCTGATGGAAAATCTCCCTGAAATCAATGCAGCGCTAACAATTGATGCAACAGGAAGAATTGTAATGCCTACGTGGTGCGACAGTCATACGCACATTGTATATGCAGGAAATCGTGAACAGGAATTTGTAGACCGAATTAACGGTTTTTCGTATGAAGAGATTGCAAATCGTGGTGGAGGAATTCTAAATTCAGCTAAAAAACTCAATGAAACCTCAGAAGAAGAGATCTACGAACAATCAAAACTTCGTTTAGAAGAAGTCATGCATTTAGGAACAGGTGCTGTAGAAATAAAATCTGGTTATGGACTTACGATCGAAGGCGAACTGAAAATGCTTCGCGTAATTCAGAAACTAGCCCAAAATTATCCTATTGCCATAAAAGCAACTTTTTTGGGTGCACATGCTTTTCCATTACATTACAAAGAAAACAAAGCAGGTTACATCGATGAAATTATCACCAAAATGCTACCTGAAATTGCCCAAAATAAACTGGCTGATTACATGGATGCCTTTTGCGAAACCGGATATTTCTCTGTCGAAGAAACCGAAAAAATTATGGAAGCAGGAATACAATTCGGCCTGAAACCTAAAATTCATGTCAACCAGTTCAATTCTATTGGCGGTATACAAGCAGGAATCAAATACAAAGCCCTTTCTGTCGATCATCTCGAAATTATGAACCCCGAAGATATTGAAGCTTTAAAAAACACAGAAACAATGCCAGTTGCACTGCCATCCTGTTCCTACTTTTTAAGTATTCCTTATACTCCGGCTCGTGAAATGATTAAAGCAGGTTTACCAATTGCTTTGGCAACCGATTTTAATCCTGGTTCTACTCCATCCGGAAATATGAATTTTGTAGTTGCAACAGCCTGTATCAAAATGAAGATGACTCCGGAAGAAGCTATAAATGCTGCCACCATAAATGGCGCTTATGCGATGGACCTTTCTGAAACGCATGGAAGCATTACTAAAGGCAAAAAAGCTAACTTAATTCTAACAAAACCTATTTCATCTTACTATCAGATTCCATACGCTTTTGGCAGTAATTTAATCGAAAGTGTTTTTCTTGAAGGAAAAATTATTAAATAGAAAGCATAAAAAAAAGGTCTGTGATTTCTCACAGACCTTTTTTTAGTGGTATTTGCCTTAAACGACGTGGTATTATCTTAAGCTGAAACTAGTTTTAGAAACTAATTCATCATTATCAAAAACATTAATAAAGTAAGTACCTTTCTCAAAATCCTTACCAATTAAATCTTCTGAAACGTTTACTGTTTTGTTTTCATATCTTACGGTAGTTTTAAAGCTATACGTCAAAGTATTATCTCCAAAACTTTCTGTTTTCTTCTCTCCTAAAACATTGTTTTTAGAATCGATAACTTGTACATAATACGTTTTATCTCCAGATTTAGCGATTTGATTCTCAGCAATTGTAAAACTTACTTTCAAAACATCAGCGCGACTCGCTTTATCTGTTTCGATTTGTTTACCTGAACCTTTTACTTTGTAAGCGATTGTTTTTGTATTCAATACTGACAATTTAGCTCCTTTTTCAACTGTTTTTGCCAATTCTTCGTTTTGACCAACTAAAACCTCATTGTACTTCTTAGATTCTCCTAAAACTACAATTGTACTGTCTCTTTGAACTGTTAAAACACCATTTTGTTTTTTCAACTCATCGTTTTCAGCAACCAAAGTTTTCATTTTACCTTGCATTGCCTGAACTTGTGATCTGTATTTGGATACATCTCCTTTAGATTTATTTAAATCATCCATTAGAGCTACTACTTTATCTCTTTCCTGAATTAACTCATCAGACATTGAAGTATTTTCAGCAATTGCAGCATCATAAGTTGATTTCAATTCCTGTAAATCTTTCATAACAGATTCTTTCTCTGTCATCGTCGTTGTAAGTTCAGTTTTAACTACATCTGTATCAGATGATAATTTAAAAATATACACTAAGCTACCAATCAGTAGGACTGCTAAAACTGCGATTACCGCTTTTAGACTTGAGTTGTTGTTCTTTGGGTTTTCCATATTTAAAAAAATTTTCTTTAAAACAAATTTAAGAATTAATATAAAGGTAATAACGTAAGTTACCACAATTATATTATTTTTGAAAAATATTTTTTTTTCATGGAGAAACTAATTCCTTTTACTGTTAACGATTTGGCAAAAATCACCAATCATCGAAGTGGTGAAATAAAATTCGGAGAAAAAATGGTCATCATTCCTAAAGGAGCTGATAAGATCAATTTTCTAAAAGAAAGTGAGACCAAATATGTGCTTTTTGGGATTCCTGAAGATATTGGCGTACGTGCCAATTACGGCAGACCCGGAGCTGCATCGGCATGGGAAAGTGCTATAAAAAGCATTGCAAACATTCAGCACAATCGTTTCTCTAAAGGAAGTCAGATTTTGGTTTTAGGACAATTGGATGTCGCTCAGGAAATGCGTGATGTTGAAAATCTTGATTTCAATGATATCGACGACAGGTCCAAACTAAGTCAGTTAGTAGAAAAAATAGACAAAGAAGTTTCGCATATTATCTTTACGATTATAAAAGCAGGAAAAATACCAATCATTATTGGGGGCGGACACAATAATGCTTACGGAAATATAAAAGGATCAGCTTTAGCCAAAGGAAAACCAATCAATGCTATTAATTTTGATGCACATTCTGACTTCAGAATTCTTGAAGGCCGTCACAGTGGCAATGGTTTCTCCTATGCGTACGAAGAGGGTTTCTTAAAAAAGTACTTCATTTTTGGTCTGCACGAAAACTATACTTCTAAAAGTGTTTTAGACATCATCAAAAAACTTGAAGACCGAGTTCGTTACAACACCTACGATAGTGTGAACATACGCAAGGAAAAGGATTTTGACAGAGAAATGGCATTGGCTTTAGAGTTTATCAGAACAGATTCTTTCGGGATCGAAATCGATCTGGATGCTATTCCTAATATTGCGAGCAGCGCCATGACAATCAGTGGTTTTTCGGTAGAAGAATTACGTCAGTTTATCTCCTTTTTCGGACAACATAAAAATGCCACTTATCTGCATATTTGTGAAGGTGCTCCCGATTTAGCCGATTCTCCAAACAACAACCTAATCGGCAAGCTTATAGGATATTTAGTAACTGATTTCATTAAAGCCAATAACGAAAAAATCTAGTCCCTACAAAAAGTTCTGGTATTGAAAATTAAGGCATTTACCAAATAAAGTGATATTCAAATAAAGGTTTAACCGAATAAAACTATCTTTGCACAGAATTTTAGTACTTAAAACTAAATTCTTAATATGTAAGATATGTTATTCGAAGATCTATCACTCTCAAAAAGTATACAAAAAGCCGTATTTGAAGAAGGCTACCTTAACCCTACTCCTATTCAGGAACAATCTATTCCGATCGTTTTGTCAGGAAGGGATTTAATTGGTTGCGCGCAAACAGGTACAGGAAAAACAGCAGCATTTGCTATTCCAATCATACATCAATTACACCGAATTGTAGGGTCCTCTAAAAAAGCCAAACAAGTCCGTGCCCTTATAGTTACTCCTACACGTGAATTAGCGGTTCAGATTGGACAAAGTTTTGACACTTATGCCAAATACACCAACTTAACGCAATTGACAATTTTTGGAGGAGTTTCGCAAAATCCTCAGGTAGATACCCTGAAAAAAGGAGTTGACATTTTAGTTGCCACTCCAGGCCGATTACTTGATTTACACAAACAAGGATTTCTGGATCTGGATCATTTACACACTTTGGTGTTAGACGAAGCAGATCAAATGCTCGATATGGGTTTTATCAATGATGTAAAAAAGATTGTAAAACTTACTCCAAAAAACAGACAGACTTTACTATTCTCTGCTACTATGCCGATTGCTATTCGCGAACTGGCCGAAATGTTTTTAAAGGATCCTGCAAAAGTAGAAGTATCTCCTGTTTCGTCCACAGCCGAAACGGTTGAACAACGCGTTTATTTTGTAGAAAAAACAGAGAAAAGAAACTTATTGTACCATTTAATCAAAAATGAAAATTTATCAAATGTTCTGGTTTTTTCAAGAACAAAACACGGTGCTGACAATGTGGTAAAAGCGCTTCGCAAAAAAGACATTCCTGCTGAAGCAATTCACGGAGATAAATCACAAAATGCAAGACAACGTGTTTTGGATGCTTTTAAAAACAAAGAAGTTGGCGTACTTGTTGCCACAGACATTGCCGCAAGAGGAATCGATATTGACCAACTGCCATTTGTAATTAACTTTGATTTACCGAACATCCCGGAAACTTACGTGCACCGAATTGGACGTACAGGTCGTGCAGGAAACGGGGGAATTGCAATTTCGTTTTGTGGAAAAGACGAACAGCCTTACTGGAAAGACATTCAAAAACTAATAAAGGTAGACGTAAAAACCATTACCGATCACCCTTACCCATGGCACTCCGGAAGTCCGGAAGCAACGGAAGAGAAACCTAAAAACTCTAACCGAAGCGGTGGTGCTCATAAATCAAGAAAATCTAATGCTTCTAAACAAAACAAAAAACGCTGGTATTAACCCTACCGTGTGGATACAATTTTAAAAAATAACACGAATTACACAAACTGTCACTAATTTGTTTATGGAATTAATTTCACAAACAAGGTTAATCTAAATTTCTGCAAATTAGTGGAATTTGTGTCCAGAAGTAGACTACAATTATCCCTATTGATATCATTATTCTAATATATTAGATGCAATTATTTTTAACACATAGCAACATAGGTGCTGCACCTGCAAAAAAGGCGTTTCACTTCATTTAAATACACATATCCTACTATGTGAAAGAAATATATTTCTTTTGGTATCCTCTTTTATCAATACAAATCTATGTTTCTATGTGTTAAAACTTTAGCGTTCCAATTATCGAAACATCAATTACAGCTATAAAAATGAGCTATAATTAGCTATCGTGCACATACAAGTATAAAAAACAATACTAATTACCCCTAATTTGTTTATGGAATTAATTTCACAAACAAGGTTCGCCTATTAAAATTTGTGTAAATTAGTGGAATTAGTGTTCAGACTGCAGAGTATTAACCGGCGTTTTTTGCTTCAAGTATTAAGTAATTCATAATTTTAAAAAGCCTGACAGGTTCAAACGGCTTAATAATAATATCATTTATTCCCGACGAAATAGCTTCATCCGTAATTTCATCCTTATCAAAGGCTGTTAGCGCCACAATAGGTGTTTTAAGCCCTTTTAAACGAATTCTTTTAGTAGTTTCGAATCCATTCATCAAAGGCATATTAATATCCATTAAAATCAAGTCGAAACTTTCATTCTCCAGTATTTTTAAAGCCGAAAAACCATCATCAACGACTTTACAGATATAATTGTGCTTTTCGATAATCTTTTTCGTCACCAGTTGATTAATGAGATTATCTTCTACAATTAAAATTTTATACACTTCATTTGAACTCAAATCGACCTCTATTTCATCAATAATCTGTTTTGTTTTTTGAGGATCAAACTCAAAAGGAATTGTAAACGTAAATGAAGTTCCTAAACCAATCTCACTTTTAAGTGTAATCGTACTTCCAAAAAGCCCTAACAATCGTTTCACAATACTCAACCCCAGGCCTGTTCCCTGATAATCTTCATCTTTTCTTCCAACCTGAACAAATTTCTCGAAAATCTTACCCTGATCGACAATTGCAATCCCCACACCATTGTCTTTTATTAAAAAGTCTAAAAAGTACATTTTTTCCTCCGATCGGTTTAGCTGAACAATAATTTCAACTTTACCATCTTTCGTAAACTTAAGCGCATTACTCACTAGGTTCATCAGAATCTGAGCAAGCCTTAACTTATCGCCAATAAGATATTCAGGAATACAGGGATCTATAGAAACGGTAATTTTATTATTGTTTTTCTGTGATAAAAAAGAAAGTGAGTTTTTAATCATCATGATTTCATCCGAAATATTGAATGTCAAATTCTCCAGTACCACCTTGTTTTCCTCAATTTTATTAATCTGAAGAATATCATTTACCAGCGACAATAAATACCTGGCCGAAAACTTCAGCGAACTCAAATGCTGACTTCTCGACAGTTCTTTGTGTTCTTCCAGCAACATATTTGTTATTCCTACCACACCATACAAAGGAGTGCGTAACTCATGACTTATGGTCGAAATAAACTGAGTCTTAAGTAAAGAAGCTTCCTCTGCAATTTCTTTTGCTTTTAAAAGTTCGGCATTGTGCTTTTTCTTAAACCTGATGTTTTTTATTAAAGTAATAATCAGAATTAAGAAAATCAGAGAAACCAGAACAAATAAAATCACGATAATCCTTGATTTTTTAAGGCTTTGAAACTGTGAATCTTTCTCACTTTCAATCCTGTCAATCTGTCTCTTGTACTCGTCTAATTCTAAATTAAAACCCGCAATAGAGGCTTTTTTAAGTTTTTCTTCATTGTACAATTCTGCCGTTATATCATTGTACGAAGCCAGATTTTCATAAGCCTCTTTGTGCCTTCCAACTTTACTTAAAAACTTAGAATACTCCAGATGTGAATACGACAAATCCGATCTTTCTTCACTGTTTTTACCGGCCTGAATGGCTTTAAGAAAAAAATCATTTGCCAAATCGTATTCATTATGATAACTCCTATACATACCGTTTAGCATGTTTACAACGATCTCGGTCGACGCTTCCCCATATTTGCTTTTATTACTGTTTACAAATTTCAGAAACGGATATCCTTCTTTAAATTTTCCAATATCAAAATAAGCCCAGGCAATATTTACATTTGTAAAGTAGACCTGCGACATCTCATTTAACTTTAAACTGTAAGCTATGGATTTTTTATAATAATTAATCCCCTTATTAAATTGCTTCTTTTCGAAGCAATAAATATTACCAAGATTATTATGAAGACTATATTTTAGGGAATCATTATCTGTTTGGTCAGCATAGAACAACCCTTTGTTGTAGAAAAAAATAGCTTTATCAAATTCGGACAATTCATTATAATTCCCGGCAATTATTTTATATGATTTCGCTATTAAATTATTATTCTTAGAAGCGGTGGCATAGTTTAATGCTTTCCGTGAAGTGATGAGCGATTTTTCAAAATTCGATTTTTTGTAGTCTTCCCAGGCTTCCTTGACAATCTTATTGATCTTTGCATCCGATATCGTTTCAGATTGCGCGCTGGCGGAATTGGCAAAACAATTCAAAAATACGAGCAGCAATAAAAAAATGCGTATTCGGGGCATAAATAGGCTAATTTCATCAAATATACATTAAAAATAAAAAGAAGCTGTATTTCCTATAAAAATACAGCTTCTTTTTTATTGAAATTTTAACAAAATTTGATGCTTTTTCCTACTTTTATTAATTTCTTTATAAGTTTTCAGAAGCAATTTCAGTGTCTTTGTCATCCTCCCATTGTCCAACAACTGAAGTAGCCAAAGCATTTCCTAAAACGTTTGTAGCACTTCTAAACATATCGCAAAAATGATCAATTGGCAGGATTAATGCAATTCCTTCAACCGGAATATCAAACATACCGCAAGTAGCCGCTACTACAACCAAACTTGCACGTGGTACACCTGCAATACCTTTACTGGTCAACATTAAAACCAAAAGCATTACCATTTGAGTTCCTAAATCCAGATGTACTCCATAAAACTGAGCAATAAAAATACTCGCAAAAGTCATATACATCATACTTCCATCCAGATTAAACGAGTAACCAAGTGGCAACATGAAGGATACAATTTTATCTTTTACACCAAAATCTTCCAATTCCTCTGTTAATTTTGGAAAAACAGCTTCACTACTCGTTGTACCAAAAGCAATCGCCAAAGGCCCCGTAATACGTCTTAAAAGCTCTGTCATTCTTCCTTTGAGAAATAAATAGCCCACTGCGATCAAAACAACCCATAAAGTACCAATTCCGACTAAAAACGATCCGAAAAATTTAAAATAGGTAATTACCAGTTCTTCTGCATCCCTTATAGCAAATACACCTGCAATGGCTCCAAAAACTCCAATTGGAGCGAAATTCATCACGTAGTTTACCATTTTTAAAACGATATGTGAAGTTTTATCTAAAGCATTGATTACCGGTTTTACTGTACTTCCCAAAGACGCAGCAGCTAAACCGAAGAAGATTGAAAAGATAACGATCTGTAAAATTTCATTGGTTGCCATTGCCTCAAAAATACTTTTAGGAACAATGTGTTCTACAAAATTCTCAACCGATAGTGTTTTCGTTTTAGCTGTTACTTCAGAGGCAGCAGCCATATCAACATGATCCAGTTTCAAACCTACACCAGGCTCCAGAATGTTTACATAAAACAATCCGATCAACAAGGATATAAATGAAGCAGTAAAAAACCAACCAAGGGCTTTTCCTCCAATTCTTCCCACCGTTTTAATATCTCCAAGTTTTGCAATACCTACTACTAACGTAGTAAATACCAAAGGAGAAATAATCATTTGTACCAATCTGATAAAGATCGTTGCAAGCATTTTAATTTTATTGCTAAAAGACTGTGCTGCTTCAGGCGAAATCGAATTGTGCAAAATAATTCCCAAAGCGGCTCCAAGAACCATTGCAATTATAATTTGCCCTGTTAATCCTTTAAGAAAAGATTTCTTTTTAGTTTCTGTAACTTGCATTAATTTGTTTGTTTTAAATTAAAATATTAAGACCCTCATGTCCTAACTTTTACTAATAGGTTTTGTTGATTAAATAAAAATCAGCCAAAACAATCGCTGCCATTGCTTCAACAATTGGTACAGCACGAGGCACTACACATGGATCATGACGGCCCTTACCCGTCATTGGTGTAATATTTCCTTTGTTATCTAACGAATCCTGAGTCTGCATGATAGTCGCAACAGGTTTAAAGGCTACTCTGAAATAGATATCCATCCCGTTACTAATTCCACCTTGAATTCCTCCGGAAAGATTTGTTTTTGTAGTTCCGTCCGGATTGTATAAATCGTTATGTTCACTTCCTTTCATTTCAGAACCCGAAAATCCGCTGCCGTATTCAAAACCTTTTACAGCATTGATCGAAAGCATTGCTTTTCCTAATTCAGCATGTAATTTATCAAAAACCGGTTCTCCTAAACCAACCGGAACATTTTGAATGACACATGAAACCACACCTCCAACGGTATCACCCTGTTTGCGGATATCGCGAATATATTCTTCCATAACCGCTGCCGATTTTTCGTCAGGGCAACGAACAGGATTACTTTCTATTTTAGAAAAGTCCAAATCCTGATACGGTGTATCCAAATGAATTGGACCAACCGAAGAAACATAAGCATTAATTTTTATTTCAGGAAGCATTTGCTTCGCTATCGCACCCGCCACAACTCTGCTTGCTGTTTCTCTTGCAGAACTTCTTCCGCCACCACGATAGTCACGAAAACCGTATTTCTGGTCGTACACATAATCGGCATGACTGGGTCTGTAATTGTCTTTTATATGGGAATAATCATCCGATTTTTGATTGGTATTCGGAATAATAAAACCAATAGGAGTCCCTGTAGTTTTACCTTCAAAAATACCCGATAAAAACTGAACCGCATCCGGTTCTTTACGTTGTGTTACAATTGCTGACTGCCCGGGTTTTCTTCGGGACATTTCAACTTCAATTGCATCTAGATCAAGTTCAATCCCAGATGGACAACCATCTATAATTCCGCCTAAAGCTTCACCATGAGATTCTCCAAATGTTGTAACTTTATATAGGGTGCCGTAGCTATTTCCTGCCATTGTAATTTGTTTTGAGCAAATGTAAGTTTTATGAATTAAATTAAAAAATTTAAAATTGGTATTATTAAGCAAAGGTTGCAGCCATTAAAAATCACAATTTATTAAAATTGTAGCCAAATTGATAACCTTTTGATAAAATTTATCCTACCGAAGTTTCTTTTATTTGTTAAACTTCAAAAAAAGAAAAATTGAAAAAACGAAATGTCGAATTGGTCATTATATCAGATGTCCATTTGGGAACTTACGGAAGTCACGCTAAAGAACTAAACAACTATTTATCAAGCATTAAACCCAAAACATTAGTCCTAAATGGCGACATTATTGATGCTTGGCAGTTTAGAAAATCATACTTTCCAAAAGCGCATTTAAGAGTTATTCAGCGCGTCATTGGCATGGCTTCTAAAGGCACAAAAGTCTATTACATTACTGGAAATCACGATGAGATTCTTCGAAAATTCAGTGATATGAATATGGGAAATTTTGCTTTGGTCGATAAATTAGTCCTGGAACTAGACGATAAAAAAGCATGGATTTTTCATGGAGATGTTTTTGATGCCTCTGTACAACACTCTAAATGGATTGCAAAATTAGGCGGATTAGGATACGATTATCTGATCCTGAGCAATCGATTTGCCAATTGGTGTCTGGCTAAATTAGGACGTGAACCTTATTCTTTCTCAAAAAAAATAAAAGCAAGTGTCAAAAAAGCAGTAAAATTCATCTCTGATTTCGAAACCACAGCTACCGATCTGGCTATTGAAAAAAATTATGATTATGTAATTTGTGGGCACATCCACGAACCAAAAATCATTACCAAAGAAAACAAACATGGATCAACTCTATACCTCAATTCCGGAGATTGGGTTGAAAACCTTACCGCATTAGAATACCATAAAAAACGTTGGAAACTATATTCATATGCCGAAAGTAATTTTACCGAAGAAGAAAATCTCTTTGAAATGGAAGACACACTAAGTTCTCAATTAATTTCTTCTATTATTCTAAAAAAATAACCTACAAAACATTCTATCCTATAGCAGAAAAATTACTTTAAACTTCCTTTGGTTCTATTCTCAAATGTGAATTATATAACAATTTTCGATAATCCTATACGTTTGAAAATTATTGCACACATTACATTTGGCGTAAATTAATAACCATTTTTATGAAAAGAATCATTTTATCTGCCATCATGCTATTAGGTTTAGCATTTACGGCACAATCACAAGAAATTTCGAAAAATGCCCTTGGTATCCGTTTAGGAGATAATAACGGTTTTGGTGGAGAAGTATCTTATCAGCTGGGATTAAACCAAAAAAACAGACTGGAGTTTGATTTAGGCTGGAGAAACAGCAGTGATGTTGATGCTATCAAAGGAGTAGCTCTTTATCAATGGGTTTGGAATATTGACGGTGGATTTAACTGGTACGCAGGTGTCGGTGGTGGTCTGGCTACCTGGAATCACGACTATTATGCAAACAACAGAAAATACAAGGATAACGGAACATATGTTTTTGCAGCAGGAGACATTGGTATCGAATACAGATTCAAAGAAGCACCAATTACCTTATCATTGGACGCAAGACCTGAAATTGGTTCGGGATATTATGACGATGACAATTTTGGATTTGATGTTGGTTTAGGTGTGAAATTCAGATTCTAAATACAACTAAAAAATAGTTACAAAAAAACCTGTCGTTTGATTCGACAGGTTTTTTTATGCTTTAAAGTTTAAGGATATTGTTATTACTTAGGTGTAAAGACTTCAACTCCGCTAAGCCTGACATCCCAAAACTCATTACTCAAAAATTACTTCACAATAATCTCTTTTTTAGAGTGCACTTTGACTACGGTATACGGATACGTAATAACCTGCATCACCATTGCATCAGCAGCCGGATTATTTTCTTTAACGGTTATGATAATATTTTTATCCGTTTCTTCTACTTTTTCAATACCTATAGAATAGCCTCCTGTATTCTTTTCCCCCATATTCAGGATCACATAATTGGAGTTACTAATATCATCCTGCTTCATTTTTGCTTTCAAATGAGGATCATTTTCCAACATTTTGATTTCGTTTGGTTCCGTCAAAATTTCAAAAAATTTAATATTCCCACCACCGTCAGATTGCTCCGTCAGCACCTCATACAAAACTTTCGAAGTTCCTTCTGATGATTTTTTGACTCCACAAGAAACCAAAACTAAAATTACCAGGACCGAAATTACTTTTTTCATTTACGCTAATTTATAAGATTAATGTTTTTCGTGTTTATAATCATTAATTGCTTTTTGATACAAGGCTTCATATTGAGGCAATATCGTTTTGATGTCAAATTTTTTGGCAACTTCTAGTGCATTTGCCTTAAACTGATTTAAAACGTCATCATCTTTTAGTATTTTGATTGCATTAGCGGCCATTTCTTCCACATTACCAACATTACTCAAATATCCTGAAAATCCGTCAAAATTAACTTCTGGCAAACCTCCCGAATTACTCGAAATTACCGGAACTCCGCTGGACATCGCTTCTAAAGCTGCCAAACCAAAACTTTCCGTTTCTGACGGAAGCAGGAACAAATCCGTAAAACACAAAATTTTATCAATCTCATTACTGTTTCCAAAGAAAATTACTTTGTCGTAAATTCCAAGTTCCATACATAAGACCTCTGCCTTTTCTTTCTCAGGACCATCCCCCACCATCATCAGCTTAGATGGAATTTGCTTTTGAATATTATAGAAAATCTTAATAATATCCGGAATTCGCTTCACTTTTCTAAAGTTACTGATGTGCGTAATAATGCGTTCATCTTCTTTAGCCATCACATAACGATGACAAGGAGCCTGCGGGTCTTTTTTAATCTTATCCAGTTCTATAAAATTCGGAATTACTTTAATCTTATTCTTTATATTGAATAATTTCAAAGTATCGTCTTTCAAACTTTGTGAAACCGAAGTCACATAGTCGGATTTGTTGATGCTGAATGTCACGGCTGGTTTATAAAATGGATGATTTCCAACCAAAGTAATATCTGTTCCGTGAAGTGTCGTTATCATTGGAAGATTAATTCCTTCATTTTTCAGCATTTGCTTCGCCATATAACCCGCATACGCGTGAGGGATAGCATAATGTACATGAAGTACTTCTATTTTATATAATTTCACCATATCAACCAATTTACTTGACAGCGCCAATTCGTAAGGCTGATAATGGAAAAGAGGATATTCAGGAACGTTTACTTCGTGATAATGAACATTAGGATTTAAAAGCGCCAACCGAACCGGCTGACTGTAAGTAATAAAATGGATTTCGTGTCCGCGTCTGGCTAATTCAAGGCCTAATTCTGTAGCAACTACACCACTACCTCCAAATGTCGGATAACAAACTATTGCTATTTTCATGTATTAAATTTAGTAACTACGAAAGTACTTAAAAATAGCTTTTAATTGTTCTTTTAAAATGTTAGATTTTTGTGAATAATAGACTTCTTACTTTTTTGATTTTAAACCCGACAGGTTTTAAAAACCTGTCCGATTTACTATAATGAATAACTTATTTACGGTCGACTGAAAACAAAAAAGGCATAAAACCTAAATTTTATGCCTTTTCTTTATTTTGAATATTTCCTAGAAAAACCTGCTATGCCAACTGTCGGCTGCAGGAACTTCCCATGATTCGTTGAATTCTTCAATATTATTTACCAGATTATTAAATACGATCGTATTTTCAGATACTGATTTATCCTTAACCATTTTCTTGAAATCGATTAAAGGTTTGTGTGCAATATGTTCACCCAGCTTAAAAGTTACGTTCATTTTGTCCAACAAATCAACGTTGTATTTTTTTTCTAAGCTTTGGATAAACTCTACCGAGCTATCGATTGAACAACCCGTTGCCGCTTGTACTTCTTGATTTACAGCCAAAATAATAAATCGGTTGTATTTTAACAGGTATGAAGCTTCCAGACTTGTACCGTGTGCTGCCCATGCTTCTACAAAAGTTTTCAGGTCAGCTTCTATTTCAGAAAATTCTTCCTCAGAAAACTTTCTGTTTGATTGATAAATCCAGACTCTGGACTCACCAGGTAAATCTTCAAAAGGTATATACATTTTTTAATTTTAGATTGTTGATTGTTGATTTTAGATTGGGAAAGTTTCAAGTTTCAAGTTTCAAGTTTCAGGTTTCAGGTTTCAGGTTTCAGGTTAAAAAACTTAGCAACTTGGTTCCTCAGAACCTTAGTCCCTCCTTCTACAAATCCTGTGCATTCGCAATTAGCTCTGCAATATCCATCACTTTCACTTCTCCTTCTTTCTCCTGATGTTTAATACCATCAGTTAACATTGTATTGCAAAACGGACATCCGGCTGCAATAATATCCGGCTTTACTTCCAAAGCATCTTCGGTACGCAAAACGTTCACTTCTTTATTTCCCGGCTCGGCATCTTTAAACATTTGCGCCCCACCGGCTCCACAACATAATCCATTTGCTTTTGAGCGTTTCATTTCGACTAACTCAACATCCAATTTCTGAATTAAGTCTCTAGGCGCCTCATATACTTTATTAGCTCTTCCTAAATAACAAGGGTCATGGAAAGTAATTTTTTTTCCTTTAAACTGACCTCCTTCTACGGTTAGTCTTCCGTCATCAATTAATGATTTTAAGAATTCTGTATGATGAATAACATCGTACTGACCTCCTAATTCCGGATATTCGTTTTTTAAAGTATTGAAACAATGCGGACATGCGGTAACTATTTTCTTTGCTTCATACGCGTTAAGTACCTCGATATTCATCATGGCCTGCATTTGAAACAAGAACTCATTTCCGGCACGTTTTGCAGGATCTCCGGTACAGCTCTCTTCAGTACCCAAAACCGCAAACGAAACATTGGTACGATTTAAAATTCGCACAAATGCTTTTGTAATTTTCTTTGCTCTATCATCAAAACTCCCTGCGCAACCAACCCAAAATAAAACTTCCGGTTGTGTTCCCTGGGCTAGCATTTCAGCCATTGTTGGCACTACTAAACTTTCTGACATCTTCTTATATTGTTAAATCGGTTAATCGTTTATTTGGTTTATCGCACTCTTTGCCATAACCTTACTAAAAAACCTTACTATTTTATTTCAATCGATTAAACGGTTAAACAAATAACCAATTAAACTTTTTTTTTAATTTTCGTTTTTCCAATTTAAACGATCCTGTTGGCTGTATTGCCAAGGCGCACCGTTGTTTTCGATATTGGTCATCATCGCATTCAATGACATTGGAGCAGCACTTTGTTCCATCACTAAATAACGGCGCATGTCCATAATAATAGACAATGGACTGATATTTACAGGACACTCTTCTACACAGGCATTACAGGATGTACAAGCCCATAATTCTTCAGGAGTAATATAATCGTTTAATAATGTTTTATTATCCGGAACAAAAACACCTTTATTGGCATCTATATTTTTACCTACTTCCTGCAAACGGTCTCTTGTGTCCATCATAATTTTACGAGGAGACAATTTTTTACCCGTTTGATTTGCCGGACATGATGATGTACAACGACCACATTCCGTACAGGTATAAGCATTTAAAAGCTGTACCCAGTTTAAATCCTGAACATCGCTTGCTCCAAATTTTGCAGGAGCAGCATTTTCGTCAACAGGAGCAGCTGCAAACGGATCTGCATTTGGATCCATCATCAACTTTACCTCTTTGGTTACTGACTCTAAATTATCAAACTGACCTTCAGGGTTCAAGTTCGCAAAGTAAGTATTTGGGAACGCCAAAAGAATATGTAAATGTTTGGAGAAGTATAAGTAGTTCATAAAAACCAAAATACCCGCTATGTGCAGCCACCAAAAGACTTCAAATAACAGCACTACCAATTCATTCGACATTCCGTTAAAAATTGGTGCTATAAACTGACTGATTGGAAAGCTGCCCGCTTTATGAAAAACAGGGTCCGGAACATTCTGCAAATGCAGATCTGAAGCGTTCATTAACAAAAACAACATCATCAAAACCGTTTCGAAATACAAAATGTAATTGGCATCACTTTTAGGAAAACCTTTTAAATCAGGATTTATGAAACGTTTTAATCGAATTACATTTCTTCTGATCCAAAAAACAGTAACAGCAAAAATTACAAGTACTGCTAATATCTCAAATGAAGCTATTAAAACATCATATACCACACCTAAATAAGGCGCAAAAATTCTATGTGTTCCAAACAACCCGTCGATAATGATCTCGAGTAATTCGATATTAATAATTATAAAACCAACGTAAACAAAAATATGAAGTATTCCAGCTACAGGGCGTCTCACCATTTTTGACTGCCCAAGAGCAATCAATGCCATGTTTTTCCAACGTGCTTTAGAATTATCTTTTCGGTTTACATCTACTCCTAAATTAATATTTCGGATGATTTTTTTTACGCTCGATGCAAAAAAACCGAAACCAATAATAAGAAGTATAGCGAATAAAATATTATCTAAATAACTCATTCTAATTAATTTTTAGTAGTTGGGTTAGCGTCTTCAGTTGGTGCCACATAAGGTTTGTTTTTCTTTCCGAAAAGAGAAACGTTTACATAACGTGTCGGGTAAAGACGAACGTCCTGCAACAGCAATTCAAGCTCTTTAGAAGTCTTTGCTAAATTAGTATACAAAGCGTCATCATTTAACAATTTACCCGCAGTACCTTTTCCTGAGTTTAAGTTACTCATAAGTACGTCAACTTTAGCCAAAGTTTGATTTAAGTTTCTAACTGTTTTACCTAGATCTGCTTTGCTTAAAGAATCTGATATTTTATTGAAGTTACTTGACATTTTATTAAAGTTGCTCACAACTCCGTTAATCTGTCCTTTATTCGTATCTAAGATAGTGTTAATACTTCCGGAGGCTTTATGAAACTGTTCCATAGTCTGACTCAATTCCGCCAAAGTCTTCTTCAGATCTTCTTGTCCTTTTTTATCTAAAACATTGTTTAAACCGGAAACCAGATTATCAATGTTAACCAACATTTTCTCTAACTTAACCTGAATTGGCTCAATTTTTCCACCTAAAGATTCTTTCAGTCCCAATTCCACTACAGGTGTTAAAGTCTGTCCGTCAACCGCTGGATCTTTGTCTGTTAGATTAGGAATAATTTTGATCTGTTTTCCACCAATTAAACTTGGAGAATACAAAGATGCCTGACTTGTTTTAGAAATTGGAAAATCAGTTTTTAATTGAAGTTCAACTAATAATTTCCCTGTTACTTCATTGATTGTGATTTTAGTTACTTTACCAATAACAAGTCCGTTTATGGTAACGGGAGCTGATGCAGACAAATCCTCAACATTATCATATTCTACATATAATGTTTTATAATTTGTAAAAAGGTCTTTGCCTTTTAAAAAACTGTAGCCCCAAATAAATAATAAAATTGACGCGATGACTAAAATAGCCGTTTTAATTTCTCTTGTTAGTTTCAAAATTCTTAGTGTTTGTACAAAATTAATATAAATATTCGAACTAGAAGCTATTATTTAATGACGTCTTGAATACTGACCTTTTCTCCATCTTTGGTTGCAACCAAAAAAGCAGCTCCATATCCTTTATCTTTAGCTTCTTCCAAATATTTTTTAGCGGCATCATAACTCGAAGTTTCCTGATAGAAATATTTGTAAATATTATTTTCGAACAACATTGTTACGTTTTTAAGCCCTTTAAAGTTCTTAGGCTCTAGTGGTGTTTTTTTAATACTTGCGATAAGCTGTACTTTAAAGAATGTTCCTTTTGGAGCATTTTTGACTGCCGCAGTTGTTTCAATCTCTTTCGCTTTTACCGGAGTAGAAGTATCCCTTGCCGGTCTTGCCTCAATTATCTCAGGAGTTCCTGAACCAAAATATTCACTTTTGTAACTTAAAATAGCTTCGGCAATAGCTTTTGCAATATCATTTTGTCCTTCTTCTGAATTTAGAATATTCCCTTCTGTCGGATTCGATACAAATCCTGTTTCAACTAAAACTCTAGGCATATAGGCTTTGTGAAGCACCATAAAAGGAGCTTGCTTTACACCTCCCTGCCTCAATTTTTTTCCAAGTTTATCAAAGTTGTCTTCAATTTTACTAGCCAGCGAAATACTGTTGTCTAAATATTCTTCCTGCATTAAAGTCATTCCGATCATAGATTCAGGTGAATTTGGATCGTAACCTTCGTATTTACGCTTATAATCCTTCTCTAAAGTAATTACAGAGTTCTCTTTTTTCGCAGCTTCAAGATTCGATGCTACTTTACTTAATCCCATTACATAGGTCTCGGTTCCGTCTGCAGCCGTATTTTTATTTGCATTACAGTGTATTGAGACAAAAATATTCGAATTTGCTCTGTTTGCAATGTTTGCTCTTTCGACCAAATCGATAAAAACATCTGTTTTACGCGTATAGATCACATTAACATTAGGACTTCCTTCTAAAATTTTACCAACTTTTAAAACAATCGCTAAAGCAATATTTTTTTCAATTCGTCCGCTGTAAACAGCTCCAAAGTCGTGATCACCATGTCCAGCATCAAGTGTTACCTTAAAAACATTTGCCTGGCTATAAGCACAAAAAGACAATATCGTTAGAAAAAAAGTAAATATTACTTTAATTTTGTTAAATCTATTCATAAATCTAAAAGTTAATTTTAATAAAACGCAACAGCTATAATTTTTACAATTGATTATTTTTGACAAAAAATTATATGTAAGTTTGACATGTCAAAAAACAAGCCATAATTTTACAAAAATAGCATTTAAACCTTTGCATACAAACTTATTTAATATCGTTTTATTATCATTTTTCCTAACTTTAGGATGTGGTAATTTATATTCGCAAGAGATAAAAAACAAAAAAAAGTCTTTACCTACTGTAAAACAAACAGATAAACCCAAAACTATTGCAGCAGACAAACCTGAAGCCGCTGTATCAGACACTATAAAGCTGGATACTGTTAAAGCCAAAAAGAATTTTCTAGACGCCGTAACCAAATATAAGGCTAAAGATTATGCTAAATATGACAAAAAAGCAAAAACTCTTACCTTATATAATGAAGCCGAACTCTACTACAAAGATGTAGAACTAAAATCAGGAATCATTGTTTTAAACATGGAAAAGGAAGAAGTTTATGCCGGACGCATACGAGATTCTGCAGGTGTTTTGACGCAATATCCAAACTTCAAACAAGGGGCAAGCGAAGTTCAGCCAGATTCTATTCGATTTAACTTTAAAACAAAAAAAGCTTTAATCTACAATTCCAGAACCGAACAGGGAGAATTTAAAATTAAAGCAGCGATTACCAAAAAAGAAAACGACTCCGTTTACTTTTTGCGTGGTGCCCGTTTTACAACTGCAAAAGACATTGACAATCCCGAATACTACTTTCAGACCAATAAAGTCAAATTTATTCCCGGTAAAAAAGTAATTACAGGTTTGACCAATATGGTTATTGCTGATGTTCCTACTCCTCTGGCACTGCCTTTTGCGTATTTTCCAATGAGTCAGGAAAAAAGTGTTTCGGGTATTATTTTACCCAGCTACAACGACTCTAACACAAGAGGATTCTCTTTACAGAATGGAGGTTATTACTTTGCATTAAGCGATAACTACGACCTGACCGTTTTAGGTGATTATTATACCAATGGTAGTTACGCAATGCGTTTTGAGTCGGTATACGCTACAAAATATAAATACAGAGGAAACCTTAATATCCGTTTTGAAAATTTAATAAACAGTGAACGCGGTTATCCTGATTATTCAAAAGAAAAAATCTACAACATTCAGTGGTCGCATTCAAAAGATACAAAAGCAAACCCTAATTCAACTTTTTCTGCTTCTGTTAACATGGGTAGTAGTAAGTATTTCAAACGATCTATCAATCAAGCGAACGCAGGATCGAATTTAAATAACACTTTAAATTCATCCATTTCATATAACAAAACATTCAATACGATACCTCAGGCGCGTATATCGCTAACTGCAACACACTCGCAGAATACCCAAACGGAAAAAATCGATATGACATTACCAACGTTGCAAGCCAGCGTCGACCGTGTATATCCATTTGTTGGAAAGGACGGTGTCAAAAAAGGATTCATAAAAAACATCAATTTACAATATAACTTAAGCGGTAAAAACAGTATCTCAACAACAGACTCTTTATTTTTCAAACCACAAATGTTCAGAGATGCCAAAATAGGAATGCAGCACAGTATTCCTATTAGTACCAATTTCAAGCTGTTTAAATACTTTAGTGCGGGAGCCTCTACCAATTATCAGGAAACCTGGGTAACCAAAACCATTGCCAGAAATTATGATGCGACTAAAGGACAAGCCGTAACGTCTACTATAAATGGGTTTGATGCTTTTAGAACTTATAATTTCAGCACCAATTTAGGAACTACAATTTACGGTACTTTCAATTTTGGAGAAGACAAAAAAATTCAGTCTGTACGTCATGTCATGAGACCAAACATAACCTATTCGTACACTCCTAGCTTTAATCAGTATTATGACAATTATACCGTTGATGCAACAGGAAAGATTAATACTTACTCCAGATTTGACGAAGGTATTTTTGGTGCTCCGGGGAACAGCAACGCCAATATTGTATCCTTTGCTTTAAGCAATACTTTTGAGGCCAAAGTACGAGATCGCGACAGCACAAAAACAGAGCCGAAAAAGATCATGTTATTAAACAATTTAAACTTTAGCACCAGCTATAATTTTAATGCTGACGGAAAAGAAACTCTAGCCTGGCAACCAGTAATCGTAAGCGGTGGAACACAGCTTTTAGACAATAAAATGAATGTCAATTTTGGAGCTGTTTTAAATCCGTATGCAATTGACAATTCAGGTCATGTTATGAATGTCTTTAATATTGACAATGGCGGAAGTTTGTTCCGATTAACCAGTGCCAATGTTACTTTAAACTATTCGTTTTCAAATAAAGGAACAAAAGAAGAAAAGAATACGCAGAGCCAGCGAAATGGAGGTCGTAATGATGACTTATTCGGAACAAATACGGACTTAAATGATCCCCGAAACAGCCAGTTTGCTAACGAGAAAGATGATGACAAAGATGTTATAAGTGAATTTTTCAGTTCTAAACTTCCATGGGATATGACTATGGCATACTCCCTAACCTACTCAAATGCCGCCAGAGAAAATAAAATTACAGGAAACTCTATCATGATATCCGCCAATATGGATATTACTCCTAAGTGGAAGGGTGGAGTTTCTACTGGTTACGATTTTGTACAAAAAGGAGTTACTTTTACACAGTTCCGTTTTGAAAGAGATTTATTAAGCTGGAGAATGGCATTTAACTGGACTCCTATTGGTCCAAACTCAAACTGGAATTTCTTTATTGGAATTAAATCCGGAATGTTGAGCGACATCAAATGGAACAAGCGTAGTACTTCAAATCGATAAACGATCGAACAAAAATAATTTATTATGAAAAAAATCATCTTTACTGAAAAGGCACCAGCTCCAATTGGTCCTTACAACCAGGCAGTATTATCAGGAAACACACTTTACGCATCAGGTCAGATTGCTATCAATCCGGCTTCGGGCGAACTTATTACTGACAACATCAATGATGAAACGAAACAAGTAATGGAAAATATTGCAGCAATTCTCGAAGCTGCTGATATGTCTTTTGAAAATGTGGTTAAAGCAACCATCTTCATTATGGACATGAATAATTTTGGGGCAATAAACACTGTTTACGGTTCTTATTTTAACGAAAAAACAGCTCCTGCACGCGAAACTGTTCAGGTAGCTTGTTTGCCAAAAAACGTAAATGTAGAGATTTCCATAATTGCAGTAAAATAAAAAAATGTTTCAGGTTTCAACTTATAGTTGATAATTGTGCTTAAAGCGCCAAACTTGAAACTTGGAACCTGAAACAAAAAAACCATTACGAGCTCGTAATGGTTTTTTTTTGTATATCTAAAAATAGAAATTCTATAATTGCAAAGCGATAGCATTTAGCAGCAACTGTGCCGAAGCTTCATTTGTTGCGAGAGGTACATTATGCACATCACAAACACGAATTAACATATTAATATCGACTTCATGAGCATGACTTGCCAGAGGGTCCTTAAAGAAGAAAACCATTTTTGTTTTCCCCTCGGCTACTCTTGCAGCAATTTGCGCATCACCACCCATTGGTCCGGAAAGCATTCTTTTTACCTTAAAACCAGCATTAACAGCTTTACTTCCTGTAGTTCCTGTTGCAATTAGTTTAATGTTTTCCTGAAGCAGCAAAGTCTTATTTTTATTTAAAAACTGAACCATGTCTGCCTTTTTTCCATCGTGAGCTATAATAGCAATTTCCATATTTTAATTCTATTTATTGATTTGCAACGTGGTAAGCAATTAATCCATCAATAGGTCTGCGTAAAACATTACCCAATTGAAGTTCGTACTTATCAAAAGTTTCCTGCAATTCCTCTTTTAGATAAAAAGCGATAGAACCTACAAAATGAACCGGAACTTCTTTGCAATTATCAAATTGCTTGATGTAATTTTTAACGAAAGATTTCATGCCTTTGAAGATGATCTTTCTACAAAACTCCGTGTCTTTATGTTTGATCAGGAACTTTGCAAAAGTCGCCAAATAAGCATTTGGATTTGGCTCTTTATACAATTTATTCTTGATAAAATCAGGATCTAAATTATACTCTTTCTCAAATTCAACAGCCAGTTCTTTAGGCATTTTATTGAAATAGTACTTTCTGATTAATTCTTTTCCAAAAACATTTCCACTACAATCATCCATTGCAATATATCCAAGTGACTGTACTTTTTGATGCAATATTTTTCCATCAAAGAAACTGCAGTTAGAACCGGTACCTAAGATGCTTACAATGGCAGCCTCTCCTTTAGGAGTAGTCGCATATACTGCAGCATAAGTATCTTCCTGAACTTCTACAATTGCATTCTCAAAATATTCCTGAAATATCCTCGAAAGTTCAATTTTCATCCTATCGGTTCCGCAACCTGCTCCATAAAAGAACAAATGTGTCGCATTTTTTTTATTTTGCAGGATGTCAAAACGGTCGTTTAATCTTTCGACTATTTCGGGACCGTCAAGAATTTCAGGATTTAATCCTAAAGTTTGTGTGGTGAATAATACTTTTCCATTATCATCAATTGCAATCCAGTCGGCTTTAGTAGATCCACTATCAACTATTAATTTCATTTTATTTAGTTTTTGGATTAGTTTTTCTTTAGCTAAATAAAAAGTATGCTTTTAAATTAATTAAAGAAGTAACAAAATAAGAAAATCCCATTACTATTCAATAACGGGATTTTGCAAAAATATATATTATTATTTTAAACCTGCAATATGCACAGACAAATCAATCAATTTACTTGAATATCCGTACTCATTATCGTACCAGGATACTAATTTAAAGAATGTTGAATTTAAACCGATTCCGGCACCTGCATCTACAACTGAAGTTCTTTTGTCAGAGATAAAATCCTGAGAAACAACTGCATCTTCTGTGTATCCTAAGATACCTTTCATTGTAGTTTCAGAAGCATTTTTCAAAACAGCCATAATTTCTTCGTAAGAAGTTTCTTTTGCTAATTTTACTGTTAAATCTACTACAGAAACGTCAGCAGTAGGAACACGGAAAGACATACCTGTTAATTTTCCATTCAAAGCTGGAATTACTTTCCCAACCGCTTTAGCAGCTCCTGTTGAAGAAGGAATGATGTTGATGCTTGCAGCACGTCCACCTCTCCAGTCTTTTCTTGAAGGACCATCAGCTGTCATTTGAGTTGAAGTTGTTGCGTGAACCGTTGTCATTAAACCTTCAACAATTTCGAAATTATCGTGAATTACTTTAGCCAAAGGAGCTAAACAGTTTGTTGTACAAGAAGCGTTAGAAACTACTAAATCTGTAGCTTTTGCTGTTTCATGATTTACTCCCATTACAAACATTGGAGCATCAGCAGATGGAGCAGAGATGATTACTTTTTTAGCACCACCTTTGATATGTTCATTTGCAGTTTCGATAGTAGTAAAGATACCTGTACACTCAGCAACCACATCTACATCAACCTCGTTCCATTTTAAGTCAGCAGGGTTTCTTTCAGCAGTGATACGAATGTTTCTTCCGTTTACGAAAAGTTTTCCTTCTATTACTTCTACAGTTCCGTTGAAACGTCCGTGAACTGAATCATATTTTAATAAGTAAGCTAAGTGATCTACATCTAACAAATCATTGATTGCTACTACTTCTACATTATCTCTATTGAAAGTTTCTCTAAAAACGATTCTTCCGATACGTCCAAATCCGTTTATTCCTAATTTTACTTTTGACATTTTACTTAATTTTTGTTTTTTATTACACTAATTCAAAGTCTAATTTCCTCACAATAAACTTCTTTCCTTTTTTAAACTTTTTTTATGTCGACATGATATCGGACACTCTCAACAATTCTCGGTCAATTTCAGATTTACCTTTAATTGCTTGTTCAAGAGGTGTCAAAACAACTTTGTCAGCCTGTAAACCAACCATATAATTTGATTTACCTTCTATCAAGGATTCTACCGCTTTTACTCCTAAACGGCTTGCTAAAACACGGTCAAAACAAGATGGAGAACCACCACGCTGCATGTGTCCTAACACAGATACCCTAACATCATACTCAGGCAGGTTGGCTTCAACGTAATCTTTTAATTCGAATACATTTTTACCAATTTTATCTCCTTCAGCAATAACTACTATACTTGATGATTTTCCTGAAGCTTTACTTTTTTGAAGAGAATCCAATAATCGGTCTAAACCTAAATCTTCTTCAGGAATAAGAATTTCTTCGGCACCGGCTCCAATTCCGGCATTAAGAGCAATATGCCCTGCATCTCTACCCATTACCTCTACAAAAAACAGACGGTTATGCGAACTGGCAGTATCTCTAATCTTATCGATACAATCTACAACAGTATTTAGAGCTGTATCGTAACCTAAGGTATGACTGGTTCCGAAAATATCATTATCAATTGTTCCCGGAATTCCCATTACAGGAAAACCATATTCTGAATTAAAAATTAATCCTCCGGTAAAACTTCCATCTCCTCCAATAACAACCAAAGCATCCACTCCGGCTTTTAAAAGATTCTCATGCGCTTTTTTTCTACCTTCCGGGCTTCTAAACTCAACTGAACGAGCCGATTTTAGGATCGTTCCGCCTTTGTTTACAATATTATTTACGCTTCGGGGTCCCATTTCTTTGAAGTCTCCTTCAATCATTCCCTGATACCCTCTATAAATTCCTATGCATTCTATATTATGATAAGCACATGTTCGAACAACTGATCGTATTGCGGCATTCATTCCTGGTGAGTCACCTCCCGATGTTAGAACACCAACTTTTTTTATTGTTTTTGGCATTATTTAAGTATTAAAGTGTAAAATTAGCAAACATTCACCACTTCTTGGGTTATGTTTATAATAAATTAATAAAATATGTTAAATTCAAACGTTTTCGTTAATAAGTTTTTCTTTCACTAAAAATTCATTAACAATAATAAATGTCTCCTATTTTAATTGAATGTTTAAAATTAACAATACATAAATGAAGTGTTATAAAATTTCAGAGCATTCTTCCCTTTTCAAAAAAATAAGCGAACCTCTAAATTTAGCACAAAAAAACCATTCGCAGCAACGAATGGTTTCATATGAGTGTATTTTTAACAAATTTCCTAAAAATCATTATCAGGGATCAATCCTTCATTGTTTATAGGCGGCGGAACTTTTCGTTCTTCCTCTTTTTTCTCTTCTTTCTTTTTATTCTTGTCTTCCTTCTTTTTATTGGAGAAGTTCACAAAGTCCGGATTTAGACTGGAATCCTGTAAATCATTCGAAGAGTTTTTTATAGCTCTTTCCAATTTGTGGTTTTTAAACAGTTTATTGACCAATTCGCTAAAAGTATCAAAGTCGACTTCATACGATATACCCACTCCCTGTGTATAACCAATTCCCTGTCCGATATAATTAATATCATTTTCTTTATTGAACAAACGAAGATTCATTGATCCGTCTTCATTTACCCTATATAATATTTCAATATCTCCTACAATGGCAGACTCGTTAACTCCTCCAACCGGAACTCCAAGTTTTCCATTGATTGTTATTCTTTCATTGATCTGCGAAGATATGTTCGCTACAAACTGTCCATCAGCTTCCTGACCTAATCTTTTGTCTGCCGAAATATAATTTAAGTCGATATTCACCTTATCATTATCCGATTTTATAATACCTCCCAGTAAACTCGAAGCGGTTTCGGTTAATGTTCCAGACAAGTCGCCCTGGCTAAATCCATCTGTACTCATAAACGAACCTGTCGACAATAAATACAAGGCCTGCGTCTGACGAATATCCTTATCATCTAACTTATATTGTATCTCCGATTTAAGGACGTTACTAACAGAAGGGAACTGAATATCAAAATTAGGTTCCGGACTGGCCAAATCTCCACGTAAACCAATTACCACTTCTACCGGTACTTTTTTATTGAATGAAGAGCTGTTATCCAACAATACAGCCGGATTTGCTGTTGTTTTATAAACTGCCTCCAGATTTAGCTGCGCTTTCATAGGGTTTCCTTCCCAAATAATAGACCCGCCTTTCTTAACCGAGAATTTTTTATCAATTAAACCGCCATATTTAAAATTATAAGTTCCTTCATACGCCTGGAAATCTCCCCACATATTAAATTTACCCAGTGTGTTAATTTTAAACAATAACGAACCATATCCTTTTCCTTTCATACCGTGTCCGGAATTTCTATCCAGAATTACTTCTACTTCGGCATCAGGAGTAATATCAAAATCAAACTCCAGTTCCAATCCGTTATAGTTCTTGGTTTTTTCGAGGATTCCATTTGCCAGGTTATACTTTTCCTGTGGCGTTACAAAATGAATCCAGCTGCTTTCTCCAACACTTTGCGCATTGTTAATTGGAATCTTAACCTGAGTCCCCTTTTCTGATTTTGCATCTACCTTTATAAACAGGCTTTCTGTCGGACCTTTAATACTTGCAGTACCATTTATAAATGCGGTACCAAAATAGGCAGCATCTTCACTGTCTTTTGTGTCCAGCGCCAGCAATCGTTTAGAAGTAATCGTTAGATCCAGCTTCCAGTCACCAAAATTATGATGTTCGATACTTCCATTCAGCAAACCTTTTGTTCCGTATTTCGTATCTGTCAGCTGATTGTTTCTGAAAAGGAATTTCTCATCGGTTAAGTCAATTACGGTACGATCACTTAATTCATAATCTGTATTTAGGTAAGGAATCGTCATTCCTGCCTTCTCGACATACAAACGTCCGTTAATTTCAGGCTTTTTTAAATTTCCAACCACCGCTGCGTTTCCAGAAACCGATCCACGAACATTTGATAAAACATCTCCTCCAACGGTTCCTAAAGTAGCCAGATTAAACCCTTCAAGTTTTAAACTTAAATCTAACATGGTCTCTTTGTTCTCTACCGCAAAAGTTCCCTCCGCTTTAAAAGACTCTGTGAACCCGTTTTGAATAGTAGAATTTATTGTAAATTTCTTAAAGCTTTCATCTCCGGCTATATCAAAATTAAGCGTTCCTAAATCTGTTTTATTCAGATTTAGATGGTCAATCACAATCGATGCCGTGGGTTGATAGACATCTTTATTCTGTTTATAATTGACATTTCCATTCAGATTACCATTAAAAACAAACTTGGAATTTAATGGTGTAATTTTATTAATATCAACATCTTCAAAATTCAGCACCAGATCTTTATAGTCCTTCCCTTTTATAACACCATTCAGATCTATTTTCTGATTCTCGTGCGACAATACAATATTCTCAATACTAAAATTTTTAAAATACTGATCAAAAATAATCTGATTGTCTTTCTCCGAATTTTCATTTAAGTACCATAAATAGTCTTTAAATTTCATTTCAGATTTCTTTATCCCTACAATATTGTTTTTGTTTTTATCAATGGTATGATAGAGATCCAGATTAAAATAATCCTCTCCTTTTTCCCCACCTTTAAATTCAGATCTTACAAACAGTGTATCTTTAGCCGTAACGTTAATCAGGTTAAAGTCTCGTATTTTATAATAAGGTGTTTTTATACTGTCTAACTCTACATAAGCATTGTAAAGCGTATTTTTATTATCGATGCTAATTCGAATATTGTCAAAGGTATTTTTTGCAGCAGTAATTTTTTCAGAATTAAATTTAAATTTAAATTCTTGCAGATCCGAATCAATCTTCCCTCGAACGACAGTACTTGAATCAATCTTGATCTCGGGATACAACATTTCAACGATCTTATCATAAACATGGAAGTTGAAACGTAAAAACTGCCCTTTCTTTACCTTGTAAGGTTTATAGTTTGTGTATAAACTTCCCACCGAGTTCATGACCAATTTATCCAATTGTGCAAACTGAAATTTACCCACTATTTCTCCGTTTACTACATCATTAGAACTAATGGTTATGGTGCGGAGTTTATCAGCATCAAAATTCGAATTAACTGAAATCTCATCAAAAACATAAGTATCTTTAGGATTCTGATAAACAGCATCTTTGATCGAGATAGCTCCTTGTAAATTCTCTATCGAATTTCCGGTCACTTCTACAATAACATCACCCCTAAACTGTGAGATAGAATCATCGACAAATTTAAGTTTTCTTAAATCGGCATTGTCTACGTTAATATGAAAATCATAACGGTTTTCGCGTTTACTTAAATCGACCATACCGTCAAACATTAAACTCAAATTAGGGTCATTTATAGAAACCTGACCTTTATAATACGGTAATTTAAAATTCCCGTTGACAACAATATTATTATAGGTGTATTTATTGTAATCTAATTTTGAGATATCTCCTTTTATAATAGTATTAAGGTATTTTTCTGTAAAACCTTTTCCATCTATGTCTACATTTAAAGTCGTCCTGCCAATATCTTTACGATTAAGTACAGCACCTACATTAAAATTATCAAGGATAATATTTCCGGAATACGACGCTTTATCAATAAAATCGATATTGTTCATGTGTAAATCGACCTGTCCGTTACCCAAATCGGTAATCATCTTAAAATCGGTTTCTAAAGCAGTAGTCGAGACTTTTGCCTTTCCAACGATATTAAACCTGCCAATTCGCTGTAATTCTTTTGGAAGTTTTTTACCTAAAATATTCGGCAATAAAACAACCAGATTATCGTAACTCGAAACCAATTTTTCAAACTTACCATCCATTGAAAACTTCTGGGCCTTACTTCCTAAAAGATTTTTGAAGTTAATTGTTCCGAAAATCTTTGAACCATTGGTATCGCTCAATCTAAGACGTCTTAAATTAAGATCATTCAATGTTCCTTTTATCTTTGTCTTAATTTTAAAATGCTGATTTTTTCCTAATCCATCATAAAAATAACGGATATCGTTTGAAGCAATAGAAGCAGAATCCAGCGCTACATCAAATTTAACTTTATCGGTGAAATGGAGGAAATCCTCTATTTTATAATTTAAAATCGCTTTTCCGTAAATAGAGGATCTTTTCGTTTTTATAGCTAAATTTTCAACCTTGATCTGCTTTTTAGTATAAGTGAATTTCCCTGCAAAATTTGAAACATACAAACCACGATGATCCAAAAACGAAAATCGATGAATGTTGGTGTTTACATCCGGTCCGTAGAGCTTAAAATCACTTATATAAGCATTAAGTTTCTTAAAATCGAGAAATCTTGGCGTGGTTTTATTCTCATCAACGACAGAAAAAGCACCTTGAGAAATGTAGGCATTTCTGGCTGTCAAAAGAAAGTGCTTGTTTGATTTGGGCGTTTTTTTCCCCGTTTCAAACAATTTAATAAACTTGTTGATATTGTTCTCGTCTTCGTTTTTATACGTTTTCAAATTAAAAATCATACCCGTCAATCGAAGATCTCCAAAAAGCAAATCACCATCTAATAGTCTTTTAATACTAAGAATATCAGTGGTAATTATATCAGAATAGATTAAAGTCTTCTTATGATGGTCACGAATCAGGACCTTCTTGAGTTTCACACCTCCGAAAATGTTTATAGCTACTTTTTCTACACTAATATCGGTTTTAAAATCAGTGTTTAACGATTCTGTAACATACTTGGCTATTTTTGTCTGAACGACAGGCAAAGCCAGAATGATAGCAAGTGCTAACAAAAGTAAAATTAAACCAATGAGGGTTCGTGATATTATTTTCTTTACTTTTCTGATAGCTGCTTTATTTTAGTTTTCTTTTAAATTTACTTTGAACAGACAAAGAAAGGCTGTTTTTGATAAAAATTCTTTAATTTTGGCTTCTCCTTATAATAAAAGAAAATCAAATATTTGATTTGTCAAATATAATTCAAAATTCGTGCTTTTATATGCAAAATTCAGAGGTTTTTATTCTTGCCATCGAAAGTTCATGCGATGATACTGCTGCCGCGGTTCTACATAACGACAAAGTACTCTCAAATGTTGTGGCCAATCAGTTAATTCACAATCAATATGGAGGTGTGGTTCCTGAATTAGCTTCAAGAGCTCACCAGCAAAATATTGTTCCGGTAATTGATGCCGCACTTCGTAAGGCAAATGTACAAAAAGATCAATTAACAGCGATTGCTTTTACACAAGGTCCGGGTCTAATGGGGTCTTTATTAGTGGGCAGTTCTTTTAGTAAATCGTTAGCGTTAGCTTTAAAAATTCCGTTAATCGCTGTAAATCATATGCATGCGCATATTTTGGCACATTTTATAGACGAAGAAGGTTTTGATAAACCGGAATTTCCTTTTCTGGCGCTGACCATTAGTGGAGGTCATACTCAAATTGTTAAGGTAAATGGTTTTTTTGATATGGAAATTATCGGAGAAACTACTGATGATGCTGTTGGTGAAGCTTTTGACAAAAGCGCTAAAATTCTCGGACTCCCCTATCCGGGCGGACCGCTTATTGATAAATATGCAAAATTAGGAAATCCAAAAGCTTTTGCGTTTACCAAACCTAAAGTACCGGGACTTGATTTTAGTTTCTCAGGACTAAAAACGGCCATTTTATATTTCATTCAAAAGAAGAAATTGGAGAATCCGAATTTTATTGAAGAAAACCTGAATGACATTTGCGCTTCTATTCAATATACGATTATCGAAATTTTGATGGATAAATTGAAATTAGCGGTAAAAGAAACCGGAATCAAACAAATTGCGATTGGCGGAGGGGTTTCGGCCAATTCAGGCATCAGAACCCGATTAAAAGAAAGTGAAGGGAAATACGGTTGGAAAACTTTCGTTCCAAAATTTGAGTACACTACAGACAATGCTGCAATGATAGGAATTGTAGGTTATCAAAAATATTTATCAAGTCGTTTTGAAACTTCAGCAGTTGTTTCGAAAGCGCGAATCCAATTTTAATTATGCAATTATTTTACAATCCAGATATTGATGAATCTACAGAACGTTTTTCTTTCGATAAAGAAGAAAGCCGTCATATCATAAAGGTTTTACGCAAAAAAGATTCCGATATCTTACACGTAACAAATGGTTCAGGCTTATTGTTTGAAACAGAGATTACTTTAGCCTCAGACAATAAATGTATTGTAGAGGTCCTTTCTATCACAAAATCGCCGGCTCCAAAATTCAAACTGCATCTTGCGGTTGCTCCAACCAAGATGAACGATCGTTTTGAATGGTTTTTGGAAAAAGCAACAGAAATAGGAATCCAGGAGATCACACCTGTCTTTTGCGATCGTTCGGAACGAAAAGTAATCAATCCGGAACGTTTTGAAAAGATAATCTTATCGGCAATGAAACAATCCAATGAGACCTTTTTACCAAAACTGAATGACGCTATTTCGTTTAAGGAGTTCATCAAACAAAAAAACGAAGGATTACAATTGATAGCGCACTGTGAAGAAACAGATAAAAAATCTTTAAAAGAAGTTTTAAAACCTAATGAAAGTGTTACCCTGCTTATTGGTCCTGAAGGAGATTTTTCTGAAAAAGAAATTGCACTGGCTTTAGAACATAACTTTCAGCCTGTTGCTTTAGGAAATACGCGATTGCGAACTGAAACGGCTGCAATTGTAGCTTGTCATAGTGTTGTTTTTTTTAATGAAGTTTAATAATCCGCGAGTTTTGTCATTTCGACAAAGGAGAAATTTCCGTCAGAAACTTTGTCTAGAAAATCACCAATCTTTGTCGAGCTACTCGTGAAGATTTCTCCTTTGTCGAAATGACAAGGGAGACTTTTAATAAAAGTTAAACGACTAGCTAAATACAATCCTATGAAAAAAATATTTCTCTTATTACTATTGGTTTCTGTTTCTTCTTTTTCGCAGGAGATTGCACTGCTAAAATATAGTGGTGGTGGCGATTGGTATGCAAATCCAACATCATTGCCTAATTTAATAAAGTTTTGCAATGCCAACATAAACACCCGAATAAAAGCAAAACCTTCGACAGTAGAACCTAGCAATCCGGATTTGCTTTCTTATCCGTTTGTTCACATGACGGGACATGGAAATGTTGTTTTTAGTGATGCCGATGTAAGCAATCTTAGAAATTATTTAAATGGCGGCGGTTTTCTTCATATTGATGATAATTACGGAATGGATCAATACATTCGAAAAGAGATTAAAAAAATATTTCCGAACAATAATTTAATCGAAATTCCGGCTAACCATCCCATATTTCAAAAACCGTATCCCTTTCCGAATGGTTTGCCCAAAATTCACGAACACGACGGGACTCGTGCGCAGGCCTTTGGTATTTTTATAGAAAACAAATTAGTACTATTATATACTTACGAATGTGACTTGGGTGATGGCTGGGAAGACCCTGAAGTACATAATGACCCTGCCGCCGTTAGAGATAAAGCCCTGAAAATGGGTGCCAACATTATCAATTATATTTTTACCAATTAAATTTTAAAAAGTGCAGCTTACTCACGAAGAAAATCAATTTGAAAGAAAAACATTTCCGATAACATTAGTTTGTGATCACATTTATTTTCAACAGAATATTGGTTCTCTTTTTAGAATCAGTGAGGCATTTGGGGTGGAGAATATTATTTTTTTAGGAAAAGATATTCCATTGACTCCCCGAAAAATCAACAAAACTTCTCGAAGCACTCATCTTCACGTAGCCCATACCATAATTGAGGAAACAGCCGACCTTGCTGACTACCTGCTTCAAAATAATTTTGAGGTTATTGCTTTAGAAATCACGAGTAATAGTAAACCCTTAAAAGAAGTAGTACTTCCTGACAATCAAAAAATTGCACTTTTAATTGGAAGTGAAATCAATGGAATATCAGAAGAACTTTTAAAAATTTCGGACCAAATTGTGCACATAAATATGTTTGGAAAAAACAGTAGTATGAATGTTGTACAAGCGGCGAGTATTGCGCTTTATGAGATTACCTCTTTTTAAACTTTTTCACATTTTAATAGTAAGTATACAACTTATCATGATTTCACCTTTTGTTGTTTCTTCTGGATTTGCTTCAAATGAAGAAACACCAGGAATTACTTTTTAACACGTAAAACAACAGTCGGATGGAATTCCGTGATTAATTAGACCCAAAATTACCATTAATTTAACAGTTATTCTTACATATAAATACGTAATAAGATTTCACTTCGTAATATTTGTCACAAAAATCTTCCATAAAGAACAAAAATCGACATAATAACATTCTCAAAAACAACATTGTACGAATTTACTTCTTAATAATTTTAGTCATTTTTTTGTAAGAACTAGATTATACAAGGGATTGTAAAATTCTCACAAATAATATATTGTAATTATTTTGTTACAATAATTATTTTGTTATAAAATTGCAATATAATTAACCAAAGCAAATTTTTTATAACAAAAACCCAAGTTATTATGAAAAAAATCATTATTACTGCATTCACAGCATTAGTGCTGTTTTCTTGTCAAAACGACCAATCAGAATCTACAGATTCAAAAGTTGATGCCATTGCACATCGCGGATGCGCAAGCCAGGAAGTTCTAGAAGCTCAACTGAAAGCTGATCCTACCTTAGCAATCAGAATGAACGAAATTGAAGCTTTTACTGAAAATGCGATCCTGACAAAGCGTCTTGTAAACGGTAAGGTTGAAATCCCGGTCGTAGTGAATGTTCTTTACAGAACTGCAGCTGAAAACATTTCTAATGCACAAATCCAAACTCAAATCGACGTATTAAACAAAGATTTCAATGCATTAAATTCAGATTACAATAGTGTACCGGCTCTTTTTGCAGGTGTAAAAGCGAATGTAGGAATTACATTTGTTTTAGATCAGGTAATTAGAAAATCGACTACCAAAACTTCATGGGGAACAAATGACGCCATGAAAAAAACAGCTCAGGGCGGTATTGCACCAACTTCACCAACTACTAAACTTAATCTATGGTCTTGCACAATAGGTGGAGGAATTTTAGGATATGCTCAATTTCCTGGAGGAGCTGCTGCTACTGACGGAGTTGTAATTGATTCGAAATATTTAGGTTTATCAGGTGCTGCTAATGCTCCGTTCAACTTAGGAAGAACAGCAACTCACGAAGTAGGTCACTGGATGAACTTACGTCATATCTGGGGAGATGCTACTTGTGGAAGCGATGGCGTTGCTGATACTCCAACTCACAATACAGCAAATTACGGTGTACCTGCATATCCTCACTATAGCACTTGTTCAGGAACTCCTGTTGAAATGACAATGAACTATATGGATTATGTAGACGACAATGCTATGTACATGTTCTCACAAGGACAAAAAAGCAAAATGGCTGCTGTATTTGTTACAGGAGGTCCAAGAGCAGCTTTTGGAATCTAACAAAAAACAAGAATAAAAGACAAACTGAAAAGCGGGATGGCAACATCCCGCTTTTTTTTGTTTCCCTATAAATTTAAAATGCTTTTTCCTATATTTATCCTCTAAAACCGAATCATGATAACATCGAAAATTATTTCAAACGGAATTTTAAGAGCTTTAACTACAATCCTGGTTATTGTAGCTATTTTATACTTTCTATATCAAATTCAGACTGTAATTGTCTATCTGTGTATTTCGTTGCTATTGTGTTTAATTGCAAATCCATTAATACAATTTTTAAAAAATAAATTAAAGTTCAGTAATTCTTTAGCAGCTTCTACAGCGCTAGTTTTATTCATACTTGCCATAGTTGGATTTATATTATTATTTGTTCCGTTAATCATTTCACAAGCCAATAATCTATCGCTGCTGGACACTCAAAATCTGCAACAGCAATTTCTGGAAACAGAACGAACTATTGAAGCCTACTTTAATATTCAACATCTTGATTTAAATAAAGTTTTAAAAGAATCTAAAATAACATCGATAATCGATTTCAGCTACTTTACAGGTTTTCTAAATTCAATTATAGGCTTCATGGCGAATATCGGAATGGGACTGGTTTCTGTATTCTTCATCACCTTTTTCTTTATCAAAGATCAGGATGCTTTTAAAGTTAGTGCAAGAAGAATTCTTCCTGACACCAATGAAGACAAAATCTTAAATTCGATCACTAAAATCAACCATTTCCTGACCCGCTATTTTATAGGTCTCTTATTGCAATTAACGGTTGTATTTATTCTGTATTTAATTGTTTTAATGATATTTGGAAATAAAAATGCCTTTGTAATTGCTTTTTTATGTGCCATTTTGAATGTTATACCTTATATAGGACCGATTATAGGAACTATACTGGCGGGAATTTTAACCATGATTAGTATGATTGGAAGTGATTTTCAATCCGAAATACTTCCCAAAACAATCTATGTAATCATCGGGTTTTTATTGGTTCAGGCCATTGATAATAACATCAGCCAGCCTATAATTTCATCAAAAAGCGTAAATTCGCACCCGTTAGAAATATTCCTGGTTACTTTAATCAGCGGAATTACTTTTGGAATTGTCGGGATGATTATTGCTATTCCGGTGTTTACTATGGTGAAAGTAATTTTAAAGGAATTTTTTCCTAACAACAAAATTGTCTCTGTATTAACCGAAAGAATTTAACATTGAATACTGCTATTTTAAATCAAAGCATTCAGGAATTCATAACTCAAAATAGTGGTGTCCCAATTACAAAATTAGCGCTTCAGAAAAATCCGTTTCCTGAAATCGACTGGATCGTAATTTTGAATCAAATTGAAGCAAAATCAAAAGCAAAAGACAAGCTGCCCACCTGGTTTGAGACCGCAAACATTATTTATCCCACTAAGATATCCGTTGAACAGACTTCATCTGAAAAAACTGCGGCTTATAAGGCTTCTTTAATTTCGGGCGAAAGTCTAATTGATCTTACAGGAGGTTTTGGTGTAGACGATTATTATTTCTCCAAAAAATTCAAAAGCGTGGCTCATTGTGAAATAAACGAAGAGCTATCAGCCATTGTCAAGCATAATTTTGAGCAGCTAGGAGTCAAAAATTGTACTTTCTATGCCGGTGATTCTACTTCTGTTTTAAATCATTCTGATCAAAAATGGGATTGGATTTATATTGATCCATCCCGCAGGAATGATTCCAAAGGCAAAGTTTTCATGTTGAAAGACTGCTTACCCAATGTTCCCGATTTACTCGACTTTTACTTTGAAAAAACAGATTCTGTTTTAATAAAAACAGCTCCCTTACTAGATCTTTCCGCCGGATTATCAGAACTCCAATTTGTGAAAAACATTCACATTATTGCACTTGAAAACGAGGTAAAAGAATTACTATTTGAGATCCACAATCGTTATGCTGGTGAAATCACAATAAAAACGGCTAATATTCTAAAAGATAAAATAGAAACTTTCGAATTTATTCTGGGCAATGAAACCGTTATCCCTTCTTACAACCTTCCTCAGAAATATATTTATGAGTCCAATTCGGCTATAATGAAATCAGGAGGATTCGATGAAGTAAGTAGTATTTTTAAGATTGCTAAACTTCACAAACACTCACATTTATATACTTCCGAAGCTTTAATAGATTTTCCGGGGCGACGTTTTGAAATCGAAAAGGTAATCCCTTACAGCAAAAATGATATGAAAACCGAACTTGTCAATCAGCAGGCGAATATCACTACGCGAAACTTTCCGGACACGGTGGAAAATATTCGAAAAAAATGGAAAATAAAAAATGGCGGAAATTTGTATTGTTTTTTTACAACCGATAAAAATGATAACAAAATAGTTTTAATTTGCAGAAAAATAACTTAAAAATGAAACAACTAATTACACTAACCTTTTTCTTATTAACCTTTACTGCCTTTGCACAAAAACCATGCGAATACAGTACAAATGTAACCGACTCAATAGGCAGCTACAAAGTAACCAACGAATACATGGTTAGCGAAAAATACTTTGGAGGAACATTTGATTATGTTTTCTTCGCCTTGGCACAAACTGATGGTTTACCGACTTTAAATTTACAGCTTATCCAAAAAAGTAAAGACTTTATAAAAGCAAACTGCTTTGATAAAAACTCAAAAATCTTTTTACAATTAGAAAATGGAAAAATAGTAACGCTGATTCATATCGACAAAGAAAATTGCGGTACACTTCTTCACGATGAAAAAGGTTTTGACAATAGAATTAATACCGGAATTTTTATGTTCATGAAAGACAACTTCGAAGATCTTAAGAAATCTCCCATTTCGATTATGCGAATAAAATACCTGACCAAAGTAGAAGATTATATTGTAAAAAGAGATTTAACCTCCGAATTAAATGGTAAACTTTACCATCCGAATACTTATTTCATGGAAAACATAAGATGCGTTGAATAATTAATCGCATTTCCACTTTTGGTTGGATACTTTATCATTTAAACCTGTCTTTAAGTTATAATGCCACCACTCCGAATCAAAAGAATTGAATCCGTTTTTTATCATCACACTTTTCAAATATTTTCGATTTGCTCTAACCGACACAGGAAATTTTTTATAATTATGACTGGCCTGAATGCCAAAGAAATCAAAATTAGTTCCCATTTCCAGTTCCTCACCCTTAGCATTGACTAAAGTAATATCAACGGCTCCTCCTTTATTATGGATGGAGCCTTTTTTTGGATCAGCCACATACTCCGGATTCGACACAATCTCCCACATTTTTTTCTGGATGGATAAAGGTCTGTAACAATCAAAAAGTTTTATTTTACATCCATTCTTCATAAAATCATGATTCGCCGCTATTAGAGCTTTCACAGTCTTATAACGCAACAAACATTCGGCACAATCGTAAACTTTGGCCTTCAAAAAATTATCTTCAGTAGCGTACTTCATATCATAGACGAAATCCTTACTGTAATCTCTTAGGTTTACAAAAGTAGTATCGGCAATTTCGTCTCTGTCCTCAGAGGAATGGGTTTCATTTTGAGCATTCGAAGAAAACGCACAAAAGAAAAGACTAAAAAGAAGTAATAATGTACGAGATAAAGACAGTTGCTTTTTCATGGTTCTATAAATTGAAAGAAGTAAATATAAACAAAACCATTTAAGGTAATAGAATCTATATTCTAAATCTCACCAGTTCTCATAATATTTTCCTTTGCTCCTTTGCCTTTTGGCACTTAAAAATGTGACCTTACAGCATAATAAAATGGATAAGAAGTATAAGGAAGATTGTAGTCCGCAACATAACGTTTTATAATTGAAATTCTATCCGGATAATAGGTATGTTTGAGCGATTTAATAATTTTGAAGTGATAAAAAATGAGTTTTGTAAAATAGTTTCGTTCACTTCTGTGTGCGTCTTTTAAAAAAATCATCAGTATCGGTTTTGAGATAAACCGGGCGTTGTAATTTTTTCAGAACAGGTATTACCCGAAATTCTTATAACAAATTTAACACAAACACAAATGACTGACAACCAATAATTTGAATGTATGTGTTTTTTCTTCGACCTAAATAGATGTCTTCCTCCTATTTACTCGATTAACTCAAAAATTAACCTTTGTAGCGATAAAAAAACATAAAAATTTAACTTACCATCCTTTTAAAAAAAACGTAACTAAATACAAATCAGTCAATTTAATTCCTAGCTCTTCCATTTATCCTATAAATTAGTATGCGATAATTTCCACAATTTTTTTATGGCAACTTGTATAAAATCAGTTCTAAACTGTAATGCTTGCTATAATTTGCCATTTCTAAAAAAACGCATTGGAAAGCTTAAAATCCTTATATTTACTTTTTACCTAGCCGAATAACACTATGGACACAATCTATTCCTACTGTTATGCTAGTTCATAATTAAGCAGTCAAGATGGAGAAATATACCGCAAAAACTACCCCTTTAACCCCGGACGAAAATCCAATATGGGATAGTAAGATAAAGAAAGCCGATTTATTACCAGATCCCCAATCCCGTTTAGATTCTGTTTGGATGAAAGAAAGGCCTCTTTCTGATTCCGGCATTCCATTTAGAGATCAGACAGATGTTTCCAGTAAGAAAAAAAGTATTGGCCAGCTTATCGATAAACTCGACGTGGAAACCAATATTAGATATCAAAGGACAGTAGAAGATACCTACTGTAATGTATACTCTTATGATTATTGCTATTTCAGTGGTGTCTATCTTCCAACTGTTTGGTGGACTGATGGCGCACTCGAAAAAATAGCGCAGGGAAAAGAAGTGGAAGCTGTTTTTGAGCAAACGGTTGAGCGTATTTACTCCAGTGCCATACACGATTGGTTTCTAAAATGGGGACCTCAATTTGGCTGGAAAAGAATGTTTACTCCCGAAGAAATTCAAAACGAAGTAAATACCAATGGTGGAATTGGAATAATTTGCGCCAAAAGAAAAGAAAAAGGACTATCTGGTCATATCGTTCCCGTTGTTCCTGAAACAAATTCGAATCTGGCTTATCGGGAGAATGGTGTCGTCCTATATCCCCTGCAATCACAGGCAGGAAAGCTAAATTATAATTATTTTTCAGAAGTTAGAAAAGATTGGTGGAAGGACGAATTATACTCCTCATACGTGTTTTATTACCATGAATAAATAAAAAGAATACCTTCAATTCTCCACACAATCAAATATTACTGATTTACAACCTTTTAACTGTTTGGAAATAAGATAATAAAGAACTACTTTCGCAGTCTGAAAAAAACAGAAATCGCAAGAGTTGTAATTCGGCTATATACCTACTTAAATCATTGACAAAAAGACAATTAACAAGAATCGTAATTTTATACCCTCATTATAAAATTATTAAATCAATTTTTCAATCGATACAAGTGTACAATTTCCCAGACTACTATTAATTCATACAATTTTAAAAATACAATAAAGTTTTTTTAATGGATGCAAACAATACTGCATTATCCGTTAAAAGATCTTACGACTCAGAATTTCAGTAGATGAACTTCTTGTTTTTGAATAAAAATAATGGCTTTAAAATTTTAAAATAACCTTAAAAAAGAAAATTAGTATAAATGAAAGACAATCAGACAAAAAAATATTATTGGGGAATTGGATTAGAAAACGAAACCTACATGCAATTTGAAGAATCCCTAATAGTTTCTGGTGAATTTATACAACAAAAAATTGGTTTTGAAAAATACAGCATTGATTATAGAAAATGCTACAAACCAGAAAGTTTGGCCCCCGTGCTTAAAAAAGCTTTTAACACAAGTGACAACTATAAAGTGAGCCGAATGATGAACAGTCATTCGTTGGAAAAACTGGACATAAACTATCAGCACAAAACATTGTCGCCTGTAAAATCATTGGTTCATACTGCTGAAGCAAATCCACAACCACTTGAAAATCCTGAATATCTCGGAAAATCTATTATGGAACTTTTCCTTGAAGATCAACCGTATAATATTCAGAGTATGATTACCCAAAGAAACAAAACTATGGGTTCTGTTCATTTTGATGGTGATTCTATAGAATTTGTAACTAAATATTTTGAAAATCGAACAATAGCAGATTCCTGTAAAGAATTAAAGGCGACCAAAAAGTTATTTCTCGATAAAATCAATGACTCAGAGATACTTAATGGTAAATTAAATTTTCCGGATTATAACAATGGTCTTAATATGTTCATGACCAACCAGGAAAATCTCGTTTTGTTTAATAACGGAACGTACCATTTTCATATTACCTTACCTTCGTTAACAAAAGACAGCAGGATCGTCGATTATAGTGATTTTGATAAAACACATGCCAACGCTATTTATTTATTGCAATGGTTTGAGCCCTTTTTTATCGCTACTCTTGGAAGTCCAGATATTATGGGAGTAATAAGCAACACCTACAGCCTGGACAAAAAATTTACTCTGGGTTCTATGAGAAATGCCATGTCACGCTACATTGGTGTAGGAACCTTTAACAAAGCAATGCCTAAAGGTAAAATCTTAACCTATAAAGTCGAAGATTTTAGAAAATTGCTAAAATTTAAAAAAGAAGAAAATATTTGGTGGCGAGATCAGATTGAGACAGAAATGGAGTACGAATTACTTTCGGAAGTGGGTCTGGATTTCAATCAGGAGAAAATGTACCAAAGTGGTTTTGAATTCAGAAGCTTTGACGAATTTCCGGCCGAATACTTAAATGATGTTCTTTTTTCAATAATTCTAATCTGTGAGCATTCCTTAAATCTACCCGATGTCCAATGGGGACACGATAGTGAAATCTGGAATAATTTGGTTTTTAAAACCTTAAAGACTGGTTATTTAACCCAAATTAATGAAGCTGAGAAGAACGAAGTCCTAAACTTATTGCAATTGCTAAATCCATCAGATCTTAATTACAACAAATTAAAATCGGAATTTGAGGCTATCGTAATGCTAGATGAGTTTTTCTTTAAAATCGTGGCTGTGCTTCACGATAAATACAAAGACAACAACATTTGTCTGGATCTCATGTATGGACAAAAAACAAGTTTTCCACCAAAATGGGATAACTTTAATAAATACCAGACCGAAAAACATCTCCAACAAATAGGAGTGTTTATTGAGAATTAAAAGCTGCTTTTTGTTGATTTACCTGTTTTGAATCTGTTCGAACAAGAAACTACAGAAACCGTCTTCAAAAATGAAAAAGATCTTGACTAAATAAAACTTTTGCATGAATAGCAAAAAAGTACTAAGTTGAAATTTGTGATTCTTATAATCCTTGTTTTCAAGATATAAAAACCTCGTAAAAAAAATAGCTACCGAATCTCAGTAGCTATTTTTTTTATGCCTCTTAATAATATCTAAATTCCTATGTTGCTAATTTTTACAAAAACAGAATCATAAAAACCGTAAAATCGTACAATTCTTCTAAAACAGAAATCCCCAATATTGGGAATAAACACCGATAAGTAATAAAGAGAATAAAATTGTTGCAATAACGCTTTTATTCGAAACTGACTTAATTTTAAGAGCAAAATAAAGTATTGAAATCATAGTAAATACTACAAAAGCCCATTGAATTACAAACAAGTAATCAAATTGATTCGGCACCCCAAAAGCAAGTACATAAAAATTATCCTGAGCCACAGTATTTACAACCAGCACAAGTCCTATAATTACAAACAAACCTAGTAAAGAAGCAATTACAATCAAGCTCTTCATAAATTTATTTTGAACGACATTTTTTCTATATCTAACTAATGCATAACAAAAATTGAAAATTGTAACTAATAGGATGCTTATAGCAATAAAGAAGGGTGCAAAAAATAGTAGATTAAATTCGTTTAGACTATTGGCAAAATTCGAAATTCCTCCATTAATTTTTACATCAGTAACAAAGTGAACTTTTTTGTTTGATTGAAACCCTTTTACACCAGGATCTTTATTCGGATTATTTATAAATGCATTAACAATCTTAAATCCAATTTTAGAAAAACCAGGGGCATGACCAAAAACTGGTGCATTTACTAAAAATCCTTTTTTGTATTTATCAATAGTCATCTCTCCGTTTGTAGCCGGAGTGATCGGATCAAATGCTCCGGAAAATACCAGAACTGGTGCTGTTAATGTTGACCTATTTGATAAATTAGTCAATTGATTTGATGCTTTATCAATTCCTAAATTCCATTTATCACATACTAAAAAATCCGATTTATAAAATGACAATCCTCCTTTTAATCGTTTGTAAGCAATCGCATTCTCCTCAAACGCAGCAATCGAGTTATTAGGAATAGCCTCATTGCAGCTTACGCAATAATATGCGCCATAATCTAATCCTAAAGCCCCGGAAAAAGCCGCTACCAGTGAGCTCAAAGTCCTTTTGTTTTCTTTATTAAATTCTGTAATTAATAAGGGCAATACTTCTATTAATCTTTTATGATATAGAGATTGTTGAATAGAAATTTTAAAATCTTCTGCGTTATAGGTGAACTTTCCGGCAGGAATTATTTTCTTGTCAACTGTAACTGTAATCGGTTTTTTATCTAATTTTTCAATGGTTTCAAAATAGACATTTTCTAAATTTGGATATTGTTTATCACAATTAGGGTCATTTTTACATGCTTCGAAAACTTTCTTAAGACTATTCATGTAATTTTCAGTATTATGGTTATAATACTGGGAAATATCTGAAATTGGAGAATCCAGAATCAATGACTTAATATCCTGAGGGAAATCATCTGCATAAACCTGGGCTGTGTATGTTCCATAAGACACCCCATAAACATTCCATTGATCGTACTTTAGAGCCTTTTTTAAGGCATTTAAATCTTTAGCTATTGACTTACTATTATAAGCACTTATTTCAATATCTCTGTTTATTAAATCCTGTTTACAGGCTATTGCAGCAATAGTTTTTTGCTGTTCATCTTGTGCTTTATTTTGATTTTTTGCCAGTATCTCTAAAAATTTTTTCCCTAAGTCAGGACAAAATTTTGGCAAAGAATTACCGGTTCCCCTCACATCAACTAAAACAATATCATTTTTCTCCCGTAATGGATGATTAAGCCAATCCCATATCCCTCCTATTGCACCTGCGCCCGGACCACCTTCTATAAATACGACTGGGTTTAAATCTTTACTTTTTGAGGCACTTTTTAAAATTGTAACCGCAATTTTAATCTTTTTACCGGCCGGTTTATCCCAGTTTTCAGGAACAGTTAAATACCTCCATTCTATATTATCTTGGTTAATACTCTTCTCATTGGGAAAGAAAGTAGCGGTTTTTTCAATTTTAAAAGCAGTCGTTTGAGAAAACAAACAGGTTGGAAGCAGACATAATAATAAAAACTGCCTTATTAAATTTTTCATTTTATTCTTAGTTAGATTATTGGATTTATATTATACTCTTTTTAATGAGATTTCGTTAATCTCCGTTTTTAGTGAGACAAAACACTTGTACTTTTCATCTATTTTTATTTCTTTTAAATAGAAATTTTCTTCATTTATTCTGGTAGTATTCTCTAAAATTTCAAATGAACTTAAAGGGATTGCTAATCCATCTCCGTGCGCTTTTATAACAGCTTCTTTTTTAGTCCAATAATCATAGAAAGTATCTTTTTTATTTCTTGACAAAACAATTTTATTCCATTCAAATTCAGTCAGCTGAGATTTAAAATCTTCTATTTCTATATCGTTTATAATCTCAATATCAATTCCTATTTCATTTTCATCGTTTAATGCGCAAACCACAATATTTCCTGAATGTGAGATATTAAACCGGATTAAGTCATTATCAAAATAAGGCTTATTATATTTTGTATGTTTTATCTCTTTATCGTAAGGATTATGCTTATAAATTTCTTCGGTTGCATTAAACAATAATATTCTCCCTAATAGCGACAACTGTGCATCTTGCCATCTTCTGTATCTTTTAATTTTCTCCTGATAATCGACCGGAAATTTTGGTAAATCATATTTTAACATATTTTCATGATTTTCTTTGGAGAGATAAGAATAATAAATGTAAATCAAGACTTATAAATGTGTTTTAAAAATTAAACTCAAAATCCAATGATGTATTCTTTTCAAACTCCAATTTATCATCAATTAAATCTATTTTCAACAATGGATTTTTTACTATTTCGTTTAAAATTTTATTAAATCTTAAAACCATAATACTCACCGTATCTTCCGCGAATAAATCATTATTATAATCTATAACACCCTTTAATTTACCTTCATTTTCAAACAAATTAAATACAATTGGCATCCTGCTATGCAAATTGTCAACAGGGTAAGATGTCAATTTTAAGTCTTGTAATTCATCAATACTTTCGAAGGAAAACTCGGGATTCTGGTATACCAACATAACATCGAAAACAGTTTGAGACAGCTTCTCAAAAGGTACCGTTTGAAATTCATTGATCTCTAACAAATTGATTTGAGTTCGATTTAATATATCGACGAAACTATGCTCTGATCTTATCTGTGTTCTCAAAACAAGTGTATTTACAAACATCCCGATTTGATTATTCAACTCCGGAATACTTCTTCCAGAATTTACAGTTCCTATGCAAATATCATTGTGATTTGAAAACTTGTAAATTAAAACATTTAGCGATGCTGCTATAACGGTATAAAAAGTAACCTGTTTCTCAATACTTAATTTTTTCAAAGATGAAGTAGTATCTGATCCTATTTCAAACAAGTACTTACCTCCTCTCTGTTTGTTATACTTGCTATCAAAATCTTTTTCAAATGAATCTTTAGGCTCATAGTTTTGAAGATAATTTTTCCAAAACAGTTCGTTTTTAATAGAATTTTCTTTCCATGAGTTATTAAACCATTCTGAGTAATCTTTATACTGTAATTTTAACTTGTTTTCTTTTGCCTCATTTAGAGGAGTAAGTCCGTTGTAATTCTTAATGAATGATTTGATGAAAATTTCTAATGACAAACCGTCCATTAAAATATGATGTGTGCAAAAAAGCAGTATAAACTGATTTGTCTTTACCTGAATAAGCTGGACTCTTATTAATAAGTCAGTTTCTAAATCAAACGCAGTATTATTCAATTGTTTTATCACTTCTCCAACTTCCTCTTCTCCCAATTCATAAACAGAAACTGAGAATTTTACATTTTCAGAAGGATTAATTTTTTGATAAGGAACTCCATCTATTTCAATAAAATTGGTTCTTAATATTTCATGCTCATTAATTATTTTATTTACTGCATTTGAAATTTTATCTCTATCAATAATCCCTTCGACACTGTAAGCGGCAAACATATTATAGGCTATAGAAATATTCTTTTGCTGCGATGCTAACCAGATATTGTACTGGGGTGGAGTCAGGTCGTAAAAAAGTTTAGATTCGGATAATGGTATTTCAATTGATTGTCCTGGAAGAAGTTTTTCTAAATGACTGGCCAGTGATTCAATTGTAGGGTAGTCAAAAATAGTTTTTAGAGAGATATCTAAAGAAAGCTCTTTGACCACCAATCCAATCAATTTAACTGCATTTAATGAATGCCCTCCAAGAGCAAAAAAATTATCATTTACACCTATCGGTTCTTTACTATTTAATACTTCGTTCCAATATCCAGAGAGTTTTTTTTCTAAATCTGAGATTGGAGCTCTAAAATCATCATAACTTATATTTTGTTGGATGGTTCTTTGTGATAAAGCCTTTCTATCTATTTTTTGGTTTGGGGTAAGAGGAAATTCCTCCAAAGGAATTATAACATTTGGAATCATATAATACGGAAGATTCGTTCTTAATGCCGCACTAATTTTTTCTCTATCAATCTTCTCTTCTCTTTCTAAAATATAAGCCACTAAAAAAGCTTCCTGTTGATCTCCTTTTCGGGCAATAACAACTGAATTTTGAATTCCTTCTATCTGATTTAATTGTGACTCTATATCCCCAAGTTCGATCCTATATCCTCTAATCTTAACCTGATTATCATTTCTTCCTAAAAACTCTATTTCCCCATCATCATTCCATTTTCCAACGTCACCTGTTTCATAAAGTAAGCCAGACGCATCAAATGGATTTTTAATGAACTTTTCCTTAGTCAATGCCTTATTTTTATAATATCCTTTTGCTAATCCATTACCTGATATGTAAATTGCTCCAGACGTTCCTATTGGCTTGGGATTTAAAGAATCATCCAAAATATAAAACTGTGTATTGTTTATTGGTTTTCCAATAATAGACGCATCTTTAAAATGTTCGATTTTTTTTACACTAGACCAAATGGTTGTTTCTGTTGGTCCATACATGTTCCATACTTCTAAACTATGGTTAATCAATTTTTCAGCCAGTGCTTCACTTAATAAATCACCTCCACACATTACTTTTAATTGTTTACTTCCCTGCCAATCAGCATTGAATAACATTTGATAAAAGCTTGGTGTAGCCTGAATTATAGTCGGTTGCATTTCTTCTAATTTTTGAACAATCAACCTCGGATCAGATAAAACACTCTGATTTGCCACATATAAAGTAGCCCCTGATATTAATGGTACAAAAAACTCTAATATTGAAATATCAAAAGAATAAGTTGTCACTGAAAAAAATAGGTCATCTCGTTTAATACCCGGAGTTTCTTGGATACTAGTCAAAAAATTAGTCAATGAGCTGTGTCTAATTTCGACACCTTTTGGGTTCCCTGTTGAACCTGATGTATAAATTATATAGGCTGTATCTTTAGGCGACACTACTTTTCCTAAGTTTTCTTTAAATATATCTATTCCATCTAAAATATCCTCCAGCGACACTACTCGAACATCATTAGTTGTCGTTAGGGAGTAATTTTTTTCATTTATGAGCAATTTGCTTTGACTATTATCAATAATATAATTCAGTCTTTCTTCCGGGAATGCCGGATCTAATGGAATATAGGATCTTCCGGACTTTAATATTCCTAATAAAACAACTATCAGATTAGCCGATCGATCTAATAAAACGGCAATAGGGGATTTATCATTTTTCCCATAAGTAGTTCTTAAATATTCTGCTATTTGGTTCGATAACTTATTAAGTTCAGAATAGGAATATGATCTTGAATCATCCTTTACAGCATCTTTTCCAGGCGAATTTTCAACTTGTTCCTGAAATAAATCGATTAGTGTTGTATCTTTTTCACCGTTCTTTTTTGTGTTATTAAATGCTACCAGAATCTGGTGTGCTTCTTCTTTTGATAAATAGATAAGCTCTTTTATTTTTTTATCCGGATGGACTACTATTTCTTTAAGAAGGTTTTCGAAATGATCAACTACTTGTTCAATTCTTACCTCATTAAAATAGTTTAGATTGTAATCAAAGTCAATCTTTACATCTTCTGATTCATCAAATTCCCTAATATAAATAGCCAGAGCTACCCGTTCTGATTCATGAGTTAAAGGTATTACACGGGTTTGCGTATTCTTAAAATCGTTAGAATAATTTTGTTTTTCATAAGAAAGCGTGATATTAAATATTTTTTCTTTTTCCCTGAAAGCCTGAAGTTCCTGAATGAGTTTGCCTAAAGGAAATCTTTGATGACGGTAATCCTGTCTCAATTGATTTTTTATCTGGCCAACTAAATCTTTAAAAGTGGCATCAAAATCTAAAGAAATTCTCAAAGGTGATACTCCCATAAAAAGACCCACTGTTTTTTTATAGCTAGATTTGCTTCTGTTTAAAACTGGCAAGCCTATTGCGAAATCATTATTTTGATGTTTCCTCCCGAAATAGGTATACAAAACAGCTAAAATCAAATGGAAAGAAGTGCATTTATATCCGGAAGCCAACTTATTTAGATGATTGTATAATTCCCTTTTAATAACCAGCTCTTTTCGACTGCTTTTGTTGATTTGTAAGGAACTATTTTTTGTGTCTGATAAAAATTCTTTTTCTAAGAAAACTTCTGGTAAAGATTTAAACCTGTGTAACCAGTACTTTTTATTTTCTAAAAAAAAAGGAGAGTTCTGATATGCATTGTCATCATCAATAAAATCCTTGTAACTAAAAGGATAAATGGTTCTAACTTCACCAAATTCATGAATTTCATTATAATTTTGAACTAACCTCTGAAACATTAATGAGGTCCCCCAACCATCCGTTATGATGTGATGGTATACCGAAAACAAATAATGAAAATTTTCGCTCACTTTTACCAAAGTAAAAACGTGCAAAAGGTCTTCATCAAATAAATCAAAAGGTTTCATAAATTCCTTTTGCATATACCTATTAGATTCTTCTATAGCATTGTCACAATCAGAAAAATCAACAAATCCCAATTCGGATTGATGCTCCTCTAATACTCTGATTGCGATATCCTCCTGATCTTTTACAAGAATGCTTCTATAGGTATCATGCTGATCGATAAGTTTTATATATGCTTTTCTAAAAGCTTCGATATTTAATATCCCTTTGATTTCAATTTTAGCCCCAATATTATAGATGGGATCTTTAGGGAACAATAATTGTTCGAAATAAACATCTTGTTGGGGAAGAGTAAGTTTCATAAAAAAAATTATGTGTTAACGTTATTTGCTCCAGAACTAATAGCTTACGAAATTTGATTTTTTTGCTACTTTGCTTTTCAACTCACAATTTCATTGTGCCATAAGCTTTCTGTGTGCAAAATATCACCTGTTACTTTAAAATCCTTAACGATTTCTCCATAATCAAATTTCAGGATTCTATCCGCATGTTTAAAATAAGTATCGTCATGAGTTACCGCAATGATCGTTTTACCTTCTTGTTTTAACTTTGGCAGTAAATTTTCATAAAAGTATTTTCTAAAATGAGGATCCTGATCTGCTGCCCATTCATCTAAAACCAGAATTGGTTTGTCTTCCAGAAGAGCAAAAATCAATGACATTCTTTTGCTCTGGCCTTTTGAAAAAGGTCGTCTTGCAGAATCTTCCTTATCATCCAGAATCACCTTATCTAATTCCATTATTTTCAAAAGTTCCTGATACTCTTTGTTTTGCTCTAATGAATAATTGTCATAATTCTGTGAAAATATATGATTGTCTGTAAAAACTGCCGAAATCAAGTTTTGAGTATCTGTATTTCCTTTGATGTATTGCTGCTTATTTAAGATTACCTCTCCTTCTGAAGGTTGATACAAACCTGTCAAGATGTTGATAAAAGTACTTTTACCACTTCCATTTCCTCCAATTATAAATATCATTTCTCCTTTTTCGATAGAAAGATTTATTGGACCTAAAGCAAAAGTTTTTTCAGCAGTGTCATTTTCGTAAGCAAAACTAATATCACTAAAGACCAAAGAGTCAAATACTTTAGGTGTCATATTATGAACTTCGGTGGTTGCTTCAACCGTATCAAAATCCTTCAAAAAATTCTTGATTCTGGTATTTGCGACCATTAACCTCGTGTAAATATTTTGCATATTGATTAAGTTGTTAATTGGTCCCGAAATGAACAATAAAACAACTACATAGGAGATCACGTCTTCTCTTTTAAGTAACCCTACCTCAGGCAACAAAAATAGAATTACTCCTATAACTAAGTACAATCCATATTGGCTTATCAAATTGATCGATAAAAACACATAATTTATCTTAAAATCCAATTCTTTTGCATTCTCTCTGTTCGGAGCTAAGTGATTCCCCATTAAATTGTCTCTTCTTTGGGTACTTAGCTTAAATCCTTTAAATCCTTTGATTACATCATCTACATATTTATAGTAATATTCATTATACTTTCTAAGGTTTCCAACTTTTTGGGACATCGTATTGATTACAAAAAAATAGATCACAGCTATCGTAACCATTAAAGCAATAACCACCAAAGCCGATGAAACTGATAACGTAAATAAATACATCATACAAAGAATTAACATCAATAGGGAATTAATAGAATGCGTCACTACTTCGGGAAAAGTGGAAAATATCCTTAAATCCTCGATCGCTGTATAAAACCTTTGCGCACCCAATTTTTCGAGAGTAATCAATGAAGTTTTTAATATTTTATCAAATATTTTCTTTTCATTTTCATATAGTACTTCAAAAGAACGTTTATTGATCTTTTTTTGAAAAATAATGTTCAATAAATAAGTATAAACTACTACCGATATGAAAACTATCCCTATGTAGTCTGTTAAGAAACCTTCTTTACCAGAAATCACGTTGTTAATGATGTACACAATTCCAAAACTTAGGATCGTGTTTGGTATAGAATATAAAATAAGATAAATGATATCTTTAATTGAAATTTTAAGCATGGATTATTTTTAAATTAGATTAATTGTAAACCAGATTTTTAGCCAAACTATTAAAATAGTTCACAAAAAAATCTTCATGATTGTATATAAAAAAGTGATTCCCTTTTAGCGATTTTACGACAACTTCTTCCGTGCTCTCGTTTTCCCATTCCTTTACTTCATTTTCAGAAATTTCTTCTTCGGTGCCATAGAATACATCAATAGGCAGATTAAGTTTCTTCTTTTTCACGTAATTATAACTTTCGAAAATTTTGAAATCAGCTCTTAAAATAGGTCTGTAAAAATTTATTAGCTCATGATGATCATGCAATTCATTTGGGATTCCGCCTATTTTTATTACTTCTTGCCAAAATAACTGATCCGGCAAATGAGACAATGTTTTATCCCTCTCAATAGATGGAGCCTTCCTACCACTAACTACTAACTTTAAAGGCTGTCGTACTCCAGACTCTTCTATCTTCTGACAAACTAAATATCCTACTAAAGCTCCCAAACTATGGCCATAAATAATATAAGGCTCCTCTCCTATTTCGTTTATTATTTTTATAAAGATATCGTTCACTACGGCATCAATGTCCTCCAAAAAAGATTCGCTATTTCTTGCTCCTCTTCCCGGATATTCAAGATTTATAACTTGCATATCGAAGACTTTTCTTTTTAAAAAAGAAAGAGAATATTTATTCCCACCTGCAAAGGGCAATGTGATTAATTTCATGTGATTCTTTTTTATGTCTAACAAATGTCTTCGGTTAGAAAGTGGAATAATGGCTTGCTAAAATTTTTATTCCTACGATTCCAAAACACGCTTTTATTATAGAGATTATTTATAAGGTGTTTTTCCTTTTCAGTTTCTAAACTGCACAGTCCTATTTCTTTTCTCTCATAATTGTAATCTGAAATATTCTCAATATTTTGATCCTGAAACAAAAATGTGCCATATTTATAGGTATCAAAATCATCATTTTTCAGTTTCTTTTTCGTCAGCCTTTTATACGTTATAACATCTCTAAGAAAAGCCAAAGCTCTGGCCGATATATGTCCTTTATTAACTTCTTCTAACAGGACAGGCATTATATCTTTAATACTTTCATAATCGTGAGCTAAGAGTATAATTGCCATGTGAGAAGAAATATAATCCTTAAAATCTCCTTTTTTATAATCCTCGAGACTATCCGTACCCACTATTTTATAGGACGGAAAACCAACATTTTGTATTAGTTCTTTAACCTCAGCTCCTGCTATTACTGAATATTCATTCCATTCGAGTAATATTTTTTCTTTTGAAAAATAATTATACAGCTTATAATAACTTATTAAATATTCACGGTCTTTTTTATGCAGTTTTTGGAGTGCTTCTTTTACTTCTGTTGAAATATTTTTTTTGTACTCCTGATTACTTTTAATATAGATTTCCTTAAATTCCTTTATTCCTATATCGTTTATTATTTTTTTAATGTGAAGGTTTTTCTTCAACATTTTGAAATCGCACCCACTTTCGATAGCTTTTATTAAAAATACTTTTGCTCGTTCCTTTTCATTTAGGTAAGCGGCAATTTGGGCTGCCAAATAAGCATCTCTTGGAAAAATAAACTGATATTGAGAAATCAGATTACTAAAAAGATTTAGCGCCTCAGTATATTTTTTTAATATCACATACTCTTCAATCAGTGACAACTCTTTATGATATTCTAAATAGTTATTGCTTTTATTCATCCTGTTTATATTTTAATTATTTTCGAAATGATCTCGTGGATTATATTTCTGTTGTCAAGGAAAGACTCCTCTTGCAACATCGAATAATGGTCACCTTTACCCTGAACCAAGTGTATTTTACCCACAAAATTTTCCCAATTATACTTCGCCATTGGTTCATCACTTTTTATAAGATATATTTCTGAAAAAATCTTATGCTTGTATTCGATAGCATACATGTACTTTAAGTAATGAAATAATTTTTCCTTTGCCTTTTGCAAGATGTTGTCGTTCTGATACAATTTTTGCAGGCCTAAATCATATTTGATGTATTCATCCACATCCGAAACGCTTTCGATTTCAGGATCATCTTCATGTGCCGCATAAGAATCTAACATAATTATAGATGACACTTTACGATCTAGTTTTTCATGCAAGTAATTTGCTACTTCGTATGATAAATTTCCACCAGCAGACCATCCGAATAAAACGATGTCACCATCATGCTGCAATTTGTTAATTTGATTCGCATAATAACCAACAATATTTTCAATACCGTCAAGGAAGTTAAATGCGATTACTTTAACATCCACGATATCATGAAACAAGTTCTTATAGGCAGTTCCATATCCTAAAATTGGAGGAAAGGCAAATACAGTTTTTGGTGCAGATAACATCCCGTATTCATAAAAGTCTTTTTTGAAATCATATCCATTTATAATATAGGATGACAATTCTTTAATTGTTTCCACATGGAATAAGATATTTAAAGGATAGTCCGTATTAAACTCTCTATTGACAATTGCAACCGCTTTTACTGCCAATATACTTTGCCCCCCAAGTTCGAAAAAATTATCTGTAACACTTATATGACTAACATTCAAAACCTCTTGCCAGATGCTAACCAGTTTTTCTTCTGTTTTGTTTTCAGGAGCGACATATTCTTTTCGAATAATATCTTCTTCCCCAACATTAGGCAAAGCTTTTCTATCGATTTTTCCGTTAGGAGTTAAGGGTAAGTTTTCCAATTCTACATAAAAACCCGGAACCATGTAATCCGGTAGTTTTTCTTGTAGAAATTTCCTCACTTCTGATTTATCTATCGCCGCCGAGGAAACCAGGTAAGCAACCAGTACTTTCTCGCCCTTATTCTCTTTAGCCTCTACAACTACTTCTTTTAGACTGTCAGAATACCCTAATATTGTATTCTCTATTTCTCCTAATTCTATTCTAAACCCTCTTATCTTAACTTGATGATCTTTCCTCCCCTGAAACTCAACATTCCCGTCTGAGAGCCATTTTCCTAAATCTCCTGTATCATACATGCGACTTTCTTTACGGAATGGATTGGCTATAAATTTCTCTTTTGTAAGTTCCGGTTTGTTTAGGTAACCTCTGGCAACTCCGGCTCCTGACACATACAATTTACCCGACACTCCAAGAGGTACCGGTCGTAAATCGTCATCTAATATATAGAGCTGACTATTGGATATAGGCTTACCGATTGGGATGGAGCTGTATTCTTTATTAAGAACAACATAATTTGTACTATAAGTGGTGTCTTCCGATGGACCGTATAAATTTCTCACTTCTATTGGAAAAGATTGAAGCTTCTTAACAATATCAACTGGTAAAATCTCTCCGGCCATATTGATATAAGATACATTATCCAGACAAACAGCTTCTTCAAGCAACTTTCTCACGACAGACGGAACCGTATTCAATAGTATTTTAGTGTCGCCTTCTATATGGTTTTTTATGAAAAGTGCATTGTTCAACACTCGCACTTTTTTGCCTATAGAAAAGGCATAAAACATCTCATAAACAGACAAATCGAAACAATGAGAGGTAACCGCATACATGATATCAAATTTAGACGAGTCAAATTCCGATTTTGCCCAATTGATTAGTTCAACTGCATTGGTGTGTTCGATCATTACTCCTTTTGGTTCACCAGTAGTTCCGGATGTATAGATTATGTATGCCAAATCATTAGGAGTATTGATTTGGCATACATAATCTTTTGAATATTTCTCACAAGATTTATTAAATTTAAAGAACTCTTTCTCATCAATAACAATTTTACTATTACTGTCTTTCTCGATATAAGCTATACGCTGATCCGGGTAATTAATATCAATTGGAACGTAAGCTGCACCCGATTTCAATATTCCTAAAATAGTAATTATAATTTTTTCGCTCCTTTCGAGCTTAACCCCAACTAAATCATCTGTCTGAATAGCATAATTCTCTCTTAGATAACAAGCGAGCTGATTAGACTTTTCATTTAATTCTTTATATGTGATTTGCAAATCGTCGAAGACAACTGCTATATTTTCAGGAGTTTGCTTTGCCTGATCTTCGAATAAATCTATTAATGTCTTTTCCTCTGGATAGATTACAACCGTATCATTAAACTCCAGTAGTAATTTTTTCTGATGTTTATCATTTACAATAGAGTGTTTTGAAACATTTTGCTCCGGAGACTCTAAAATCTGCGCCATGAAGTGTAAAAAATTATCCAACAATGAGTCAATAAATTCAGAATCAAAAACATCAATATTATACTGCAATTCCAATTCTATTGTATCTACTCCTTCAAAAAAGGTAAATGTTAGATTAAATCTTGTAAAGATGTCTTCTTGCTCATTATCCATTTCTATTTTAAATGGTACGTCACCATCGTTAATCAGTCCGGCTCTATTATTTTGATTTTGTAAAATAACCATTACATCAAATAAAGAAGTTCCCTTCTCCATTTGCAAATCTTCTAATAGCATATCAAATGGATAAACCTGATGTTCAAGAGCTTTTGTAACAGATTCCATTTCTTCGATGATACATCTCTCAAAACTTTTTTCGTCCGATACTTTTGCGTAAAAGGGTATTGTGTTAACAAATAATCCAATTATAGATTCAAAATCCTTTTTTACCCTTCCTGAAACAGGAGTTCCTATAACACAATTATCCTGAGTTAAACGATACAAATAGACTCTTACAGAAGCGAGTAGTACGGCAAATAGAGTTGCACGATTTTTTTGGGCTATTTTATTAAGTTTTGAACTAATATCTGAATTTATAACATAACTCAATTTGCGTCCATTAAATGTCGACACATTTGAATTTCCTAAATTCAATCTGGTATTAATATTTTCCAGTTTTGCCTTCAAATAGGATCTGTATGAATCTATTTTTTCCGGAATAAGATTTTGTTTAACCCAGGTTATATAGTCTAAGTAACTCTCCTTTTTCTCCGTATACTTGTAGGTATTGTTTACTAGTTGTTTATAAATCGCCACAAAATCAGACATAAATATACCTGCAGACCAACCATCAAAAATAATATGGTGAAACGAAAATATTACCTGATTTTTATGTTCATTAATTTGAATGATATGGGCACGAAACAGTGGTCCGCTCTCTAAATTAAATAAGGTGTTGTATATTTCCTGAACTTTAGATTCTATTGATTTTAATTCACTAATATGTTCGAATTCTAAAGTTTGTTCGAAATTAAACTTTTCGAAGGGGATTATTTTTTGAGAAATAGCCCCGTTTTCATCAATTGAAAAAACCGCACGCAAGCTATGATGATCTTTCACAATAATTTTGAGGACTTCTTTAAATATCTCCATATTTATATCGCCCTCTATAGTGAAATTCATGATAATATTATAGGCCAGCGACAAGGAGCGTGTTTGAGATTCGACCCACATTCTTTTTTGTGAATTTGAAAGCTCAAAAGAGTGCAGCTCGTTTATATCATTCTGTTCTACTATTACAGATGGCTTTTCTTCCTTGTTTTTTTCATTTTTAACGAGTTCAATAATATCATTGATCTCATAGCAATTAAACAATTCGTCAAATTCAATGTTTATTTGAAACAATTCATTAATTCGATTAATAAATTGAATGCCTACTATTGAGTTCCCTCCCAATTCAAAAAAATCATCGGTAAGCTGAAACGTTTTATTCTGTAGCACTTCCTGCAAAATACTGACAACTGCTTCTTCTTCATTAATTGCTTTTGGAGAAGACACTTTTTCTAATACCGTTCTTTTTAGTTCCTTATTTTCAAATATTAAAGGATTCTTAATGCTATTCCAACAAGAATTTTTTTCAAAAGGATAAGTTGGAACTCCTTTTCTATTATATTTCCTGGAAGGGTAAAAACTCTTCCAGTTAAATTTAATTCCATTATTATAAAATGTACTCCATAAAGCTCCCCAACCATTAGAAATATCTTTTAATAGATCTACGGTAAAAACATTGCTATCATTTAATGTTTGGTTAATTTGCTCAATCGCTACTTCATTATTGCCAACAATTACTAATACTGTATTTTCTTCTTCAAGTCTTTTGGCTAGTACTTTTAGTTTTTCAAGGTCAAAATCAGGTGTTTGACTAAAGCTGATATCATTAGGTAAGGATATACTTTTACCTTCTATAATTTCTTTAGAAACCTTGGCCAGGGCTCCGTTACAAATTATGTTATTGATTGAAAAACCTTTACTCGTCAGACAATGATATAAAGACACCTGTGTTGCTACTGTTTGAGCACTAAGTGAATTAAAACCTATTGTGTCTAATTTATTTTTCTCTGCAGCATAATATTTATCAAAATGATTATCCTTTAGGAGACCCTTCAAATCTTTTATTTCATCAGAAAGAAATAGAAACGCAATTTTATTGTGCTTTCGGGGTTCAAGATTATCAATGTTTTGTTTTTCCCTTAAGAGAGATTCCTTTAATGCTGCAACTGATTTACCATGAACCGACACTCCGTATTTGTAATCCAAACGACCATCATTTAAGGTAAAGGCGATATCATTTATTTCCGAATTATCTGTCTCTGACAAAAAATTAGATATATTCTCTAAGTATGTCCCTAATACATTTTTGTTTTTCGCCGAAATTTTAAACCAGACCTCAGCTTCCTGATCAACAGAATTGCCATTTTGTTGCGGCACATACTCTTCTAGTATTACATGCGAATTCGTACCGCTTAGACCAAAAGAGCTAACCCCTGCTCTTCGTACGGTATTAGACAACCAGGCATTTCCTTCTTTATGTACTATTATATTGGGATCCTGATCAATAAATTTGTTCAACGAATTAAAATTGGCCAACGGAAAAAACTCCTTTTCTTTTAAGGTTAAGGATGCTTTAATAAGCCCTACCAGTCCAGAAAGGTTATCAAGGTGTCCAATATTTGGTTTTAGCGTTCCCAGTCTTACGCTATATTCCTCTTTTTTGCTGGAAAAAGCATCTTTAATCGCTCTATATTCAATAGGGTCGCCTAATTTAGTTCCGGTTCCATGTGTCTCGATATACCCGATAGAAGAAATTGGCACATTTCCATTCTCGCAAGCACTTAATAATAAAGAGGTTTGAGCAGTTGGGCTTGGTGCCGTGATACCGTTTGATGTATTTCCATCATGATTAATGGCAGATCCTTTTATAACTGTCAAAATGTTATCCTTATCTTCAATTGCCTTATCCAATCGTTTCAAAATAATGACAGCCACACCCTCTCCTCCTGATGTTCCTGATGCGCCATCATCAAAGGCCCTACATTGTCCATCAGCAGTCATTATCGCATCATTTTTCAATTCATGTGGCTCGTTGAACTGATAAAGTATTCTTGTTCCTCCAACAACGGCAATATCTAATTCATTGTTTTTTAATTTTTGAACCGCTTCATGTGTAGCTACTAATGATGAAGAACAGGCGGTATCAATATTCATTACCGAACCACTAATATTTAAAGAATAAGCAATTCTTCCCGAACCCATTGCTGATAATCCCCCAATAAAGTCAAGTTCTGAATTTGGAGATTGATAGAGTATATTATATCCTCCCGATTGTGCGGTAGTAAATAATCCTGCTTTCCTATCAGACAAATAATCAAGATTATAACCACTGTTTTCTAAGGCCTCACAAACTGACTCTAAAAGCATCCTATGCGCCGGATCCATTGCATCGGCTTCTGCTTTAGACAAATTAAAGAACGAATGATCAAAAAAATCATTTCTATCTATATATCCATAAGGGTAATACAGTTCTTTTTTGTCAATTCTTGAATTTATAATTCTCTCATCGGAAGGTTGCCCGATACATACTTGTTCCGATTTTAAAACTCTACGAAAGTCTTCAATATTATTTACTTGAGAACATTTTATACTTACCCCAATTATTGCAATATCCATAGTATTTTTAGATTTCAAAAAATTCAATATTCTTATTATTATTCACTTCCGATGAAGATGTATCATCTAAATTTCTATCGATAAAAGAAGAGATTTCTTCTATAGAATTAAATTCAAAGAGATCTGAGATTAGTACTTTATTAGGCCATAGGGAATCTATTGCGCTATGCAATTGAATCAGCTGTAATGAAGAGCCTCCTAAATCAAAGAAATTCTCAGTGGCTGGCAATTCTTCATAATTTAAAATTTCACAAAAAAGGGAATGTATCTGATCAATTATTTTTCCTTGCAAATTGTGTTCAGATTTTTCTTTAGACCCTTTTATGGTTTGCAAATTGGGGAAATTGGATTTATCAATTTTACCATTGGAATTCAACTCAATTTTATCCACCTGAACGAAAAAATCAGGAATCATATAATGTGGTAAATGCTTTTTGAGATGTTTTTTTAGTTCTTCAGGGTCTATTGTCTGATTCGCTTTAAAATAGGCTAACAGGTATGTTTTATTCTCTTCATCAACAGAAGTAACATTAACAAATTCAACAGACTGATGTTCTAACAAAATGTTTTCAATTTCATTTAATTCGATTCTGAATCCGTTTATTTTTATCTGGCTATCAATTCTTCCAATATATTCTAATTCTCCGGTAGACAGCCAACGCGCAAGATCTCCACTTCTATACAATGTTCCTAAGTCGTAATAATTTTTTTCCAGAAAACGATCCTCGGTTAGCTCTTTCTTGTTAAAATAACCTTTTGACAATTGATTTCCAGCAATAAAAATTTCACCAATTACACCTTCAGGCACTATTTTCCCTTTTTCGTCCAGAATATAAAATTTCAGTCCCTGAATAGGTTTTCCAATATTGCTAATATTTCCTTTCTCAAAAATGTCATCGACAAGTATTTCTTTAAATGTCCCATGTACAGTTATTTCTGTAATTCCATACATGTTTATCAATTTACAGGAAGCATGCGATTTATGCCAATTCTTAAAGATGCCCGGAAATAAAATATCCCCGCCAAAAATCACATATCTTAAACTATCAAATTGCTCATTCTTTTTAACCCTTAGATTATCAAATTCAACAAATACTTTAGGAGTAAAATTCAAAACTGTAACCCCCTGCTCCTTAATCAGTTTAAAATATTCTGTAAAATCTAATATTTTGGCTCTATCAATAAGTATAAGCTTTGCACCAAAAAATAATGGGCCGAATATTTCCCAAATTGAGAAATCAAAAGAATAATTGTGGTAAAGCGTCCACACATCATTTTCAGAAAAATCGTAATGTGAATCTTTGCAATTTAGCATCAACTCCATTAGATTACTATGTGTTATCATCACTCCTTTAGGTTTCCCTGTCGAACCTGACGTATAAATAATATAAGCCAATTGCTCTTGAGAAATCTTTACCTCTACTTTATCTGATGGTATATTGTCTATATTTTTTACGAAATCGGCCAGCCAAAAATCGTCAATTACTAATTTTGCCTGAACATCCTCAATAATATATTCCCGACGCTGTGCCGGCAGCTTCTTATCTAATGGTACGTATACTAAACCTGCCTTTAATATCCCTATCATGGTCGCTATCAACAAAGGAGACACATCACAGGAAACGACTACATTCTCTTCCGGTTTTAACTCTTCATTTGCAATGATATAGTTAGCCAGCTTAGTAGAAATGGTGTCCAGCTCTTCGTAGGAGTAATTTTGATTTTCAAATGTTACAGCTACATTGTCTTTGTGATTCTTGCAAATTGAAGATAAATACTCCACTATATTTTCGTTGACAGTTACTTTTTCTTCTGCCCCCGAAAGCTGTTGAATCTGTTTTATTATATCATTATTTGATACCAAAGAAATATTATCAATATCAATATTTTTGTCACTAAGACATTGTTGTAATATGTTAATGAGAAAATCGTGGTATTTAATTATGGTTTCAGGAGCAAACAAATCTGTATTGTACTCCATTTCATAAGACAATTCGTTTTCTAAATCCATAAATCTAAAAATCAGGTCAAACTGAGCGCTTGAATAATCATCAATTTTGAAATGATTTAATTTTATGTCGTTGTTGCTTATATTTTCTAATTCTCCTAAAACATTCAGATCTACGTAATTTTGAACTGTAAATACGATATCAAATAAAGGAGAACGACTATAATCTTTTTGAAGATTTAATTTTTCAACGAGTAATTCAAAAGGATAGATTTGATTTTTATATGCCAGCTTTAAATTATTTGAAACTTCTTTTATCAAAGACTTAAAGGACACATCCTTATTAAATTTAGACCTCAACGCGATCGTATTAAGATAAAGACCAATTTGATTTTCTAATTGTTTACGACTTCTGTCCGAGATCGGAAATCCAATAGTTATATCTGATTCTCCCGATAATTTACATAAAAACAAATTTAAAATAGTTCCAACAAACATGGCTAAAGTGATCTCTTCCTCTTTCAAGAGTTGCTTTATCTGAACCGTTAAATCATGAGGTATTTGAAAAGTATCAATGTTCCCTTTAAATGTTTTTATATCCGGTCTTGGCTTTTGTAATTGTAGATTTAAAGCTTTTGGTAATTCCTTATATTGATCCAGCCAGAACGATTCGCTCTCTTTAAAACTTAGCAATTGTGATCTCTCAAATTGCCAAACAGCATAATCTTTATATTGGATTTTTAATTGCGGAAGCTGCGGTTCTTCACCTAAACATAATGCATTGTAGGTGTAAAATAATTCCTTCTTTAAAATTTCTACTGACCAGCCATCACAGATTAAATGATGCAATGTGATATTTAAGATGTGCTTGTTATTTTCAATTTTTATTATATTGGCACGAATTAAAGGTGTCTCGATTAAATCAAAGGGCGATTCCTCTAATTTCAATACGTACCTGTTTAGGTTTTCTTTAGACGAATTTTCTTTTATTTCATATTTGATAGAATATTCTAAGTCTTCAAAAGCATTTATCTTTTGCTTTAATTTACCTTCAACAAAAACAAATGTCGTTCTTAAAGACTCATGTCTCTCAACGATAGCATTGTATGCTTTTATTAAATTAAAACAATCTAATTCGCCATCAATAATAATAGATATTGGAACATTAAGACTAGTTGAATTGTTAGACATCTTAGCTTGTAACCAAAGACTCTTTTGAGCAAATGACACTTCGTAAAGTTCTTGTGGTTCTACAGTTTTAATCTGTTCCTGTTCTACTTGTATGTCACCTTCATTTTTCACCAATGATTGTACTAACAGTGCCATATCCTGCGGTGTACCATTTTCAAATAAATCATCGATATTTAGGTTTAAGAAAAAACGTTCATTAACTCTATTGATCAATTGCGAACCATTTAAAGAATGACCTCCAAAATCAAAAAAATCATCCTGCTCTTGCATTTCAGTTTTTAGAATTTCACTCCACATTTTCTGCAACTGTTCCACTATTGGCAGATTATCGTAACTCTCTAAACTTACTCTTTTTTCAAATCCTATAAATTTGGGATCATACGGATTATCAGTAGTCCTTAACCAGCATCTTTTTTCATCAAAACAATAGGATGGTAATTCTATCTTAGAAAATTGCTCTCTGTAATAATAAGCTTTAGGGTCAACGTTAAAATTAAACTTAAACAATACTTTTAAGTTTTCATTCATTGGTAAGCTATAACCAATTACGTTGTAACATAATTTGTCATTAACTATCTTTTTGAAAATAGCACCTAATTTTCCATCGTAGCCTACTGCTATTATTTTTAATCCGTTCGAATACTTGCTAATTAATTTTTCTGCGCGAGCTTTTAACTCTTCATTCCCATTTTCCGCTTCAAGAGAAACATGATCTACAGTTTGCAAAGCTTCTTCGAGAGATATCTCTTTTTTTAATACTTTTAATAAAACCTTTCCAACCCCAATTCCAATCATTTCATTAATAAGCACTCCCGATTTCACAAGAGACTGATAGCTGGAATATTGAACAAACAGAGATTGTTGGGCATTACTTAACAAATGGTTTTTGTAAACATCAACATCAGGCATACCTTCTAATACCTTATTATCTATTGAAATAGAGTCATCAAATAACAATATGCTTTCTTTAAGATCATCAGTACCACTACTTACAATCATTTCATTTGTTACATTTTCCAAAATCTCCAGTAGATGGTTTATGTTTTTGGCAATTGCTATGTATCTGAACTCATAAATTTCTCTATAATTATTTAATGTGTATGAAATATCATTTATACTATCTGTTGTATGTTTTAAATAATTTTGAAATGTTTGCAGGTAATTAATTAAACTCGTTTCACTTTTTGCACTAAAACAGAAAATATATTCATCACTGTCGTTCTTTAAAGAAGATGAATCTGCTTTTTCGTATGATTCTAAAATTAGGTGCGTATTAGTCCCCATTAAACCAAAAGAACTCACTCCTGCAATTTTTCTTGTTGCTTTTTTTGCGGCATCCCAGCTAATAGGTGTGGTTACTACCTCAACTTTTGCTTTTTCAAAATCGATATAAGAATTTAAAGGAAGCGCATTAATGGATGGGTATATAATATTGTTTTTAAAAGAAAGTAGTACTTTGATAACCCCAACGATTCCAGCGGCGCTATCTGTATGTCCGATATTAGATTTAACTGCAGAAATATATACTTTCTCATCATTTTCAAGAATAGGTCCAAAAACTTGAGATAATCCTTCAATTTCAATTGGGTCTCCTAATTTAGTACCTGTTCCGTGAGCCTCAATGAATGTAATGTCACTTGGTGTAAGTCCTGCCTTTTTCAATGCCTTATCGATCACATCCGCCTGAGCTTCAACGCTTGGAGCCATTATACTGGCAGATTGTCCACCATCTTGATTTAAAGCAAAACCTTTTATTAGTCCATAAATTATATCTCCGTCTGCTATAGCCTGTTCTGCCGATTTCAATAAAATACAAGTTACTGCTTCCCCGCCCATTGTTCCATCTGCCTTTTCTGAAAATGGATTACAACTTTCGCTTACAGCTTCAACTCCAAGAACTATTTTAGAGTCTTTCTGAGTAGGAACAACATTTATATTTACACCACATACTAATGCCAGATCTGTTTCTTCCAGCAATATGTCTTTACAGGCAAGAGTTATTGCAGTTAATGACGAAGAACAAGTTGTGTCTACATTCAATGCCACTCCTCTTAAATCAAAGAACCTGGAAATCCTGCTTGCAAGCATGGCACTGGTATTTCCGGCGATTAATGTAGGAGTAGATTCTTCCGCCAAGAGATAATAACTGGTATCTGTGTCTCCCACATATACGGATGTATTAGAACCTTTTAAATCTTTTGGTCTATAACCCGCATTTTCAAAGGTTTTATAGGCTTCTTGCAAGATCAATCTTTGATGAGGCGTCATTTCCTCTGCTTCCCCTAAAGAGATATTAAAAAAATTATAATCAAAAAGAGTGATTTCATCTAAGTAACCGCCTTTGTAGCAATTAATTTCATCTGAAATTGAAGTATTAAATAATCTTGCTTTTGATATCTCATTAATAGAACATTTCCCTTCTAACAAGTTCTTAGAAAATTCGCTAACTGATTCTGCCTCAGGAAAAACACCTGAAAATCCTATAATTGCTATATCTTTCATTTTGTTATTTTTCATAATTATTTTTAAAAATCAATTTCTATAATTTCCTCTTGTTTTATGGACTCAGGCTTGTATTGCGATATATATTGGGCTTGCAGACGAATTGAATTCATCGAGAATAAATGGGTAATACTAATGTCTTGCGATATATTCTTTTTAAGGAGTTCGTAAAGTTTTGTCACTAATATTGAATTCCCTCCAACATCAAAGAAATTATCTGTAACACTTATTTTCTCAATGTTTAATACAGTCCTCCAAAGCTCCAATAATTGAGTTTCTAAGTCATTTCCAGGTAACACCAGAACATTCTTTATAAGATTGTCTTCTGAAACTTCAGGGAATTTTGTTTTGTCTATTTTTCCATTAGAGTTCAGAAAAAACTCTTTAATTTCAACAAAATAAGTCGGAGTCATATAGTCAGGTAAATAGCTGCTAATAGCTTCTTTTAGCTCATAGATATCAATTTTAGAATGAGCAGTGAAATACACTACGAGAAACTTCTCTTCTTTAATTATTTTTACATCTACTACAGCCTGCTTTATTATTTTGGAAGCTTTTAAAATCGTTTTCTCTATTTCTCCTAGTTCTACCCGATATCCGCGTATCTTAATTTGGTTGTCTTTTCTACCTATAAACTCGATATTTCCATCAGGCAGCCATCTTCCCAAATCTCCCGTTTTATACATTTTTCCATTTGCATTATAAGGATCAGAAAAGAAAGTCTCTTCAGTTAAAATATTTTTATTCAGGTAGCCTCTGGACAAAGAAAGGCCTCCTATATATAACTCTCCAATGACTCCAATAGCTTGCAGTTTTTTATTACTGTCAAGCATATAAACTTTGGTATTCTCTAAAGGCTTTCCAATAATATTTTTAGGGAAATTTTTAATATTTAAATAACTGGTTGCGTCTATGACAGTTTCCGTAGGACCGTAATGATTGTTTATGCTTGCATTTGGAAATATCTCTTTAATCTTTAAAAATATTTTCTCATCTAAAGACTCTCCTCCCAAACAAATAGTTGTTACACAATCAATTTTAGAGATTGAATCATTGCTTATTAATATGTTCTTAAAATAGGTAGGCGTTCCCTGTAAAATAGTTACCTGATTTGATTCTAAAAATTTCACTATTTCATCCGAATTCAGAATAATTTCTGTCCTAGGCACTGCTATACATCCGCCAATCATTAATGGTAACAAAATTTCCAGTATAGATACATCAAACACATAATTAGTCATAAGACAACTCTTCATATCCTTAGAAAGGCCTAATAGTTGTTTTTCATGAATAAGTTTTATTGCCAGACTCTCATGCTCTACCATCACTCCTTTTGGATTTCCTGTAGTACCAGATGTATAAATTACATAGGCTAAATCGTGTGGTTTGTTTATTTTTTCAGGATTCGCTTTCGAATATTCCTGCTGAACTTCTGTAAATACACCTAAAGCTTCTTCATCAATAACAATCTTGCTATTGCTATCCTTCTCGATGTAAGCAATCCTCTCCTGAGGATAATTAACATCTATTGGAACATAAGCC
>NZ_CADCST010000133.1 GCF_902804485.1 Flavobacterium collinsii
CAATACACAATATCTAATCCAATACCGCTATTAGTTTCAGAAATATTCAATGTCAGATCGAACTTTGAGTTGACTATATCAAACTCATAGTTTGAAATCTCAACATCCTGCAAAACTAGACCTTCAGATCCTTCAAATGTGTTCTGCAATACAAACATCACCTGAAACAATGGACTCATGCTCATATCACGGGTAGTGACCACACGGTCTACTACTTTCTCAAATGGAGCCAATT
>NZ_CADCST010000134.1 GCF_902804485.1 Flavobacterium collinsii
AATCAGCTGATGTATGTAATCTACACCTCAGGCTCCACAGGACAACCTAAGGGAGTTATGATCGAACATAAAAGTTTGGTCAATTACATTACGAACCAGACAGAAGAATTTGGATTGGACCATTCAGATCGTGTACTGCAATTCTCAAACAACGCTTTTGATGCGTCTATGGAACAAATCTTTTTAGCCTTGTTCAATGGAGCTTCATTGATAGGCGTATCCAAAGAACGCATCATTGATCCGACAGATTTTATCAATGTATTGCAGGAATATTCTGTAACACACCTTCATGCCACCCCTGGTTATTTGTCTCATCTGGAGAACCTATCTTCCTGTAAAACGCTAAAAAGAATCGTTGCCGCAGGAGAA
>NZ_CADCST010000135.1 GCF_902804485.1 Flavobacterium collinsii
TAAATCTCCCGTCTTATAAATTCTATCGCCCTCTTTAAATGGATTTTCTATAAACTTCTCCCGGGTTAACTCTTCTTTGTTCAAATAACCACGAGCGACACCTGACCCTCCTATACATAACTCTCCAACTACTCCAATTGGTAATAAGTTCATTTTTGAATCCAGTACAAAAATTTTTGTATTACCAAATGGAATACCTAATGGAATAGACTTATCATATTCTTCAAGAAATGAGATTTTTTTAATTAGTTTTCCAATTGTTGTCTCAGTAGGTCCATAATGATTGTAAACTTGACAACTAACATTATTTGAAGCAATCATAGCGACAATATCAATCGTAAGTTGCTCACCACCAAATATTAAACATTTATTAGGCACAAATATTTTTCCATTTTGTTGTAAAGCTTTCCAATGAGAAGGTACAATTTTTAAACAATCTATATTTAAGTTAGCTAACTTATCCGTATTTATAATTTCTTCTTCTGAAAAAACATAAAGAGATCCTCCGGTAAGAAGAGAAGCATAAATAACGGTATTTCCCAAGTCAGCAGCAATAGTAGAAATTAACCCAAAACTACTGCAATCTGATATGTTAGTTGTATCAGTAATTCCGAAGAAATAATCTACTAAGGATTTGTGTTCAATCATTACTCCTTTTGGCATACCAGTTGTTCCTGAAGTATACATTAGATAGGCTAAATTATTACATCTGTTTATTTCTGAAAGATTATTCTTGTCATATGCATAACTATCTTTAATGAATTTATTTATTTCAAATTGATCAATAATAACTTTAGAACAACTATCCTTTATAATGTAATTTACACGATTTTTCGGAGTATTAATATCAATAGGTAGATAAGCTCCTCCTGCCTTCATTATCCCTAGTATTGCAATTATCATCCACTCTGATCTACCCAACCTAACAGCCACTACATCATTTGTACCTATATTATGTAAATCCCTCAGATAATGTCCCAGTTGATTCGACTTCTCGTTTAACTCCCTATAACTTAATGTTTCTCCTTCATAAACCACAGCTATAGCATCAGGAGTCTTCTTCACCTGTTCTTCAAACAAATCAACTATCGTTTTATCTTTTGGATAAGCAACTGTTGTATCATTAAATAAATGCAATAGTTGGTATTCTTCCTCTTTTGTCAACATCGACAAACTGCCTACTGGCTGGTCGATATCAATTACAATGCTAAGTAGTAATTCTTTATAGTGCAAAAGCATACGATCAATGGTAGCCTTATCAAACAAGTCTGCACAATACACAATATCTAATCCAATACCGCTATTAGTTTCAGAAATATTCAATGTCAGATCGAACTTTGAGTTGACTATATCAAACTCATAGTTTGAAATCCCAACATCCTGTAAAACTAGACCTTCAGATCCTTCAGATGTGTTCTGCAATACAAACATCACCTGAAACAATGGACTCATGCTCATATCACGGGTAGTGACCACACGGTCTACTACTTTCTCAAATGGAGCCAATTGATGA